>NZ_RAVZ01000077.1 GCF_003611635.1 Corallococcus terminator
ACACCCCACCGGGCCCCACCCGCCGAGACGTCCTCGTGGCGGGGCTCGGCGCCGCGCTCACGCCCTCCCTCGCAGCCCTCGCCCAGACTCCCGCCACCGCCCAGGCTTCCCGCATGCTCACCCGTCCCATCCCCAGTTCGGGCGAGGCCCTGCCCGTCATCGGCCTCGGCACCTGGCAGACCTTCGACGTGGGCGGCACCCCCGCTGAACGCACCCCGCTGGCGCAGGTCCTCCAGAAGTTCTTCGCCTCCGGTGCGCGCCTCATCGACTCGTCGCCCATGTACGGCCGCTCCGAGGCCGTGGTGGGCGACCTGCTGAAGCAGTCAGGCCAGGAGAAGACGCCCTTTCTGGCCACCAAGGTCTGGACGCGCGGCAAGGCCGAGGGCGCCGCTCAAATCCAGACCTCCCTCCAGCGCATGGGCCACGGCCGCATGGACCTGATGCAGGTGCACAACCTGCTCGACGTGGACATCCACCTGCCCGTGCTGCGGGAGCTGAAGGCCGCGAAGAAGATCCGCTACCTCGGCGTCACCCACTACGCGCGCGGTGCCTTCGACGACCTGGAGCGCCACATCAAGAACAGCGCCCTGGACTTCGTGCAGTTGCCCTATTCGCTCGCGATGCGAGACGCGGAGGCGCGCCTGTTGCCCGCCGCGAAGGAGCACGGGGTCGCCGTGCTCGTCATGGAGCCCTTCGACAAGGGCAACCTCTTCCGCAAGATGAAGGGCCGCCCCCTGCCCGCCTGGGCCGCGGACTTCGACTGCACGAGCTGGGCCCAGTTCTTCCTCAAGTTCATCCTGGGCCACCCCGCCGTGAACTGCCCCATCCCGGCCACCTCCGACCCCGCCCACCTGGAGGACAACGTGAAGGCGGGCCTGGGACGGCTTCCGGATGAGAAGACGCGCGCGAAGATGGTGAAGCTCTTCGACACCTGACGCAGAAGGCGCCCTACGCCGTCAGGTCGGGCGAGGGCGTGTAGTGCAGCTCCCCGCCCGGCTCCAGCACCAGCCCGGTGCCGGGCTCGCCGGCCTCGTCGTCGCGCCCCACCTCCAGCACCTGCTCCTCCGCGTCCCACTGGCCCAGGTAGTACTCACCGGCCGCCGCCATGCAGGCGCGCCCTTCGGACACCAGCGTCTCCACCACTTCCTTCTTGTCGCTGGTCATCCGCAAGAGCGTCCACGTCTTGCCGTCCTCTCGGAAGCCCTTCACCAGGTCCGCCAGCTCCTCGTCGCGAGGCGTGCCGCCGGCCGTCTCCTCGCGCTTCCACGTGCGGGGCTCCTTCGCCGGCTGCGTCTTCTGCCACGCCCGCGCCAGCTCCAGCAGCTTCTGCTGGGCGGCGTCCTGGAGCGCGTGCATCGCGTCCGGCAATTCAATCTCCTCCAACGCCAGGAGCGCCGTCTCCAACTGCAGCGCCTTCAGGCTCCACTCGTTCCACGCGGTCTTCAGCATCCGTGTCGCTCCTGGCCGTCACACCGGCCCTGAAGGGAAGGTGACGTCGCCACGCCCCCTATCACACGCCCGCCTGCCCTGGCGCCGACCAGCCGCGCCGTCGGTGTCCGCCGGGTACCCCCTGCCTACCTTGAGCCCCCAGGGAGGCGAGCATGACAACGACACAGAAGGATCCGCAGGACGTGGTGGCGCATCTGGGCAAGCTCATCCACGGCATCAAGGTCGCGATGATGACGACCGTGGACAGCGACGGCAGCCTTCGCAGCCGCCCGATGTGGACCTACGACAAGGACTTCGACGGCGAGCTGTGGTTCTTCACCAACGACCACACCCACAAGGTGGATGAGGTGGAGAAGGACCACCACGTCAGCCTCGCGTATGCCGACCCCGGCAAGGACCGCTACGTGTCCGTCAGCGGACGCTGCCAGTTGATCCGCGACAAGGCCAAGGCCAAGGAGCTCTGGACCCCCGCCCTCAAGGCCTGGTTCCCCCAGGGGCTGGAGGATCCGAACATGGCCCTGCTGCGCGTCTCCGTGGAGAAGGCCGAATACTGGGACACCCCCAACAGCCGCATGGTCCAGCTCGTCGGCTTCGTGAAGGCCGTCCTCACCGGTGAAAAATACCACCCGGGCGACAACCAGAAGCTGGACCGCAACGCCCCTGTCCGACGCAACTAGCGCCGGCCCACTTCTCCTGACTTCTCAAAATCCCGACATCTGTGTCAGGGAGTGAGTGATGTCAGGACAGTTCCAGACCCTTGGCACATCCGCCCACCCGGCACTCCCGTACAGAGGGAACGTGCCGAGGTGGGCGAGACTTTTGCCCCGCAGTTGCTGTTTCTCTGACAGCGCCGTTCGTCCTGGCTTGTGGAGGCAGGCCGGCCCGGGTCATGCACCCGGCCGCCGCCGTGATACGAGCCCGATCAGCCGTCACATCACGTTGAAGTGACGAACGGTTTAGAGTATCAACCATCCGCTTTCGAGATTTTCCACCTTCCGTCCGGCGGTGTGCCGGCGCCGGCTGGAGGGACTGACCTCGGAGACGCTCATTGGGGCGGAGCGATTTCCCGCCTTTTGAAGGAATCAGGACGATGGAGAACAAGAACAAGGTCGCGAAGCCGGAGGGCAAGCTGGCGGTGCTCATCCCGGGCCTCGGCGCGGTGTCCACCACCCTGATGGCGGGTGTGGAGCTTGCGCGGCAGGGCAAGGGCGCCCCCATTGGCTCGCTCACGCAGATGGGCACGGCCCGTCTGGGCAAGCGCACCGACGGCCGGACGGTGAAGCTGAAGGACCTGGTGCCGCTCGCCACGCTGGACGACGTGGTCTTCGGCGCCTGGGACATCATCAGCGAGGACGCCTATCAGGTGGCGCAGCGCTCGGGTGTGCTCAGCGACAAGCACATGGAGCAGGTGAAGCCCTTCCTCCAGGGCATCAAGCCCAAGCCGGGCGTGCATGATCCGGAGTTCGTGCGCCGGATCGCGGCCAACCACATCAAGGCCACGAAGACGCACCGCGAGAGCATCGAGGCCATCCGCCAGGACATCCGCGACTTCAAGAAGGAGCTCAACGCCAAGCGCGCCGTGATGGTGGTGTGCAGCAGCGTGGAGACCTTCCGCCCCCTGCCGGAGGCGTTCCAGTCGCTGGCCAACTTCGAGAAGGCGCTGGACTCCAACAGCACCGACGTGAACCCCACGGCGCTGTACACCTACGCGGCCATCAAGGAAGGCGTGCCGTTCGCCAACGCCACCCCCAACGCGAGCGTGGACACGCCCGCGCTGCAGGAGCTGGCGAAGCTGGAGGGCGCGCCCATCGCGGGCCGTGACCTCAAGAGCGGCCAGACGATGATGAAGACCGTCATCGCGCCGGCGCTCAAGGCGCGCATGCTGGGCCTGGAGGGGTGGTTCTCCACCAACATCCTGGGCAACCGCGACGGCGAGGTGCTGGATGATCCCCAGGCCTTCAAGGCCAAGGAAGTGACGAAGTCGAGCGTGCTCGACACCATCCTGCAGCCGGACCTGTACCCGGAGCTGTACAACAAGTACTCGCACAAGGTGTCGATCCACTACTACCCGCCCCGCGGCGACGCGAAGGAGGGTTGGGACAACATCGACATCGTCGGGTGGCTGGGCTACCCGATGCAGATCAAGATCAACTTCCTCTGCCGCGACTCCATCCTGGCGGCGCCGCTCGTCCTGGACATCGCGCTGTTCCTGGACCTGGCCAAGCGGATGGAGTGGCGGGGCATCCAGGAGTGGATGTCCTTCTACTTCAAGAGCCCCATGGCCCACCCGGGCCTCCCGGTGGAGCACGACCTGTTCATCCAGCTCACGAAGCTGAAGAACACGTTGCGCGTCATCGCGGGCGAAGAGCCCATCACCCACCTCGGGCTTGACTACTACGGGGATGACCTCCCGCTCGCCCGATAAGAACGACACCGTGTTCAAGTGGCTCGTCACCTTGATGGCGACGGGCCACTTCGCACTGGTGGCCATCACCGGTCGCGTCCGGTGGGAACACGTCGCGGCGGATCTGCTGCTGGTGGTGCTGGCCTGGGCCGGCGCCGGCCCGCGGCGGTTCCTCCGGGGCGCGTTCCCGCTGTGGCTCACCGGAATGATCCTGGACAGCCAGGCGCTGTGGCTGGGCCTGCGCGGCACCATCCACACCGGTGACCTGTGGGACCTGGAGAAGGCGCTGTTTCCCGCCCCGGGCGGCATGATCTGGCCCCAGTGGTGGTGGAACAACCCCAACACCCCGTTGGACCTCTTGTGTGGCTTCGCCTACGCGGCCTACCTCTACGAGGTCTTCATCGCGGCGCTGCTCTACTTCTTCTTCAAGCAGGACCGCCGCTTCGAATCGCTCTGCTGGGCGTTCTTCGTGGTGAACGCCATTGGCGTCGTCATCTACGTGCTCTACCCGGCGGCCCCACCCTGGTACGTGCTCAAGTACGGGCCCGGCCCGGCGAACCTGGCGGCGCTGCCCAGCCCCGCGGGCACGGCGCGCTTCGATGCCTTCTTCGGCATCAGCTACTTCGCCAACTTCTACGCGCGAAACCCGAACGTGTTCGGGGCCATGCCGTCGCTGCACGCGGCCTACCCGCTGATGATGGTCCTGGTCCTCTGGTACAAGGGCGTCGCGTGGCGTGTGGGCACCATCTTGTTCGCACTGCTCGTCGCCTTTTCCGCCGTCTACCTCACGCACCACTACATCCTCGACGTGCTGGCGGGCGGTATCGCCGCGGTCGTGGCGTTCGTGGCCGTGAGGGCCGTCTTCGCTCGTCGGGACAAGGCGTCGCCAGAGGTGGCGTCCGTGTCCCTGCCGTCTGGAGGAAACACCCGTGCATGACAACGTCCTGGCCTTGCTGAGTGGAGACCTGTCCCCCTCGGCGCGCATCTGGACCGCGCTGGCGCCCGCGCTGTTCGCGGTCGCATATTTCCTCGGCGGACTGCTGCTGTTCTGTATCCGGTGCGCCATCAAGGGCATCCCCCGGGACGCGGAGACGCTGACGCGCGGCAAGTCGATGCTGGTGGGCTTCTTCCTGCGCCACTACTTCTTCTGGGTCATCCAGCCGCTCTGGCGGCTGCTCTTGCGCTCCGGGCTGCCGGCCAACGCGCTGTCCATGTTGTCGGGCCTGTTGGGCGTGTCCTCCGGCGTGGCGGTGGCGGCGGGCCGCTTCGCGCTGGGCGGCTGGCTCTTTCTGATGGCGGGCGTGCTGGACGTGATGGACGGCCGGGTGGCGCGCACCCGCAAGGAGGCCAACCCCGCGGGCGCGGCGCTGGACTCCGTGTTGGATCGCTACGTGGACTCCGCGATGCTGATGGGTCTGGCCTGGTACTACCGGGACACCTGGGTGCTGCTGCCCGCGCTGGGGGCCCTCTTGGGTTCGTCGCTGGTGCCGTACGTGCGCGCCAAGGGTGAAGGCCTGGGCGTGAGCGTGCGTGACGGCGCGATGCAGCGGCTGGAGCGGGTGCTGTTCCTGGGCGTGGGCACGGCGCTGTCGCCCATCCTGGAGGCGCTGTTCTGGCCGACGGAGAAGCACCCCATGCACTGGCTGGCGGTGGTGGGCCTGGTGTTCGTCGCCGTCCTGAGCAACGTCACGGCGGTGTCGCGCTTCCGCACGCTGGTGAAGGCGCTGGCCCCGAAGCGTCCCGTGCAGCCGCGCTCCGGCGTGGCGCTGTTCGGCTTCAACGCGGCGGCGGGCGCCATCGCCACGGCGGTGGACTTCGCCGCGGTGCTGGCCATGGTGGAGTGGGCCGGGCTGTCACCGGTGCTGGCGACGGTGGTGGGCTGCGTGCTGGGCGGCGTGGTGAACTACTCCATCAACCGGGTCATCACCTTCCGCAGCCACGGCGCGGTGGCGCCGCAGCTTGCGCGCTACACGCTGGTGAGCGGCTCCAGCGCGCTGCTCAACGCGGGCGGCGTGGCGCTGCTCACGCTGCACCCGCAGCTTGCGTACACGCTGGGCTGGTGGCTGGTGCGCGGCGTCATCTACTTCGCCTGGAACCTGCCCCTGCAGCGCGACTACGTGTTCAACGACACGTCCCCGGACGCGCTCCTGGAGCAAGAGCCCCATGCGGCGTGATTCGCGCTCGCGCGTCGGGAGGGCCCTGCGACTGGGGGCCCTGCTGACGCTGCTGCCGGGGGTGGCGGCGGCGGGTGCGCTGGAGGTGGCGTACAACTCCAGCGACCGGTACGGCGAGAGCTTCACCTTCGTCGCGGACGCGGACGACGGCACCTACGTGACGGTGAACCTGTCGGTGACGAACATCGGCCCGGGGTCCAAGACGGGCATCTGCCGCGCCACGGTGCTGCGCCCGGGCAAGCCCGTGTGGTCCCCGCAGACGCGGGTGGGCGGCAAGGACTGGAGCTACGACGCGGCCACCGACACCCTCAAGGTGGGCACGTGCAGCGCGCGGGTGACGGAAGCCGGCCTGTCCGTGGAGGCAGCGCTGGACGGCGGCAAGGTGGCGTTGGAGTACGCGAAGAAGCCGGAGCCGTGGTCGCCGGACGGATCCACCATCGAGCTGGGCAAGGACCGCTACCGCCACGAGGTGGTGCTGGCTTCGAGCCCCGTGAAGGTGACGCTCCAGGTGCCCAAGGCGGCGGAGGTGTCGCTGGCGGGCGGCGGGTATGCGGACCACTCGCGCAGCACCATCGCGCCGGCGAAGCTGGCGAAGCGGTGGGTGCGCTTCCGCGCGCTCAAGGGTCCGCAGCACGCGCTGGTGCTGGGGCGCGAGGGCCATGAGGGCGACTACGCGCCCGTGTACGTCTGGGAGGGCAAGGGCCAGGCCCAGCTCCTGGAGGCGTTCACGCTGGCGCGGACGGGCGAGAAGGAGCGCAGCGCGTGGCGGGCGGAGTTCACCGACCGCGAGGGCAAGCCGGCGCTGACGGTGCGCAGCAAGGCCCTGTTGCAGCGCAGCGCGCCGGTGGAGTCGCTGGGCGTGCTGAGCGGACTGGTGAAGCCGATGGTGGGCTCGCCGGTGACGTACCTGCACCGCGCGGTGCTGGAGCGCGTGGGCAAGGCGCCGGTCGAAGGCCTGATGGAAGTCACACTGGAAGGCGAGTAGCCGGAGGCGAAGGGTCCGTGAGCGAGTCGTTGCTTCGGTCGGTGCATCACGTCCCGGGCGTCCGTGGGTTCGTGCGCAAGCAGGTGTTGAGGGTGGTGGCGCGCGGGGTGGAGTGGACCACCAAGCTGCCCGGCAAGCGCGCCCTGAATGTGTCCCGTGTGAACGAGTGGCTGCACGTGGGCGGCGGCGTGTCCCGTGCGCGCTACGGCGAGCTGAAGGCCCGGGGCATCACGGCGGTCATCGACTTGCGCGCGGAGCGCTGTGACGACCGCGAGGCGCTGGCGGCGCTGGGCATCGAGCTTCTGCACCTGCCGGTGACGGACCGCTTCCCGCCGTCGGTGGAGCAGTTGTCGCAGGGCGTGCGGTGGGCGCTGCCCCGGCTGGACTCGGGCGGCGTGCTGTACGCGCACTGCGAGCACGGCGTGGGCCGAGGGCCGCTGATGGGCCTGGCGGTGATGGTGGCGCGCGGCTGGGATGCGCCGGACGCGTACCGGGCGGTGCGCCACGCGCGGTGGCAGGCGACGCTCAACGACCGGCAGTTGCGGGGACTCGCGGACTTCGTGGCCGCGTGGACGGGCGTGCCGGAGAAGGCCGCGTAGGGGCGCGGGCTACTTCGCGCCCTCCTCCAGGAAGTGCGACGTCGCGATGGACGCGCCCCAGCAGCACTCGGGCTCGTCGGCGTCTCCGCTCGGCAGCGTCGTGTGGAGCGTCGCGCCTGGCTTCACGTCCTCGAAGAAGAAGAGGTTGTCCGGAAGGATGATGAGCGCCCGGTCGCCCTTGCGCGTGCGCAGGGTGAGCCTCGTCAGCTTCGGATCCGCCAGGTTCGCGGCGCCCTTCACGAAGTAGGACTCACGCCGGGGTGGTGAGCGCTGATCTTCCGGGATGCAGCCACCCTCCTCCGTCGACACCTCGACCTCCCGCACGCGGCACTCGCCCCCCTTCGCGGACAGATGGAACACGGCCTTCACGCGCGTGAAGTAGCAGTCCGGGGTGCCGCAGTCCGCGCTGTGCGCATCCGTCACCACCGACAGACGCACCTGCCCCTCCGGCAACGTGTCCACCATGCCCATCCGGGCATAGCGCTGGAACAGGGGCACGCTCGCGCACGCCGAGGCCATGGGTTTGGGCTTCTCCGCCATCGCGTTCGCGCAGCAGAGGGAGAGGAGCACTGCGAGAGGACGCGTCACGGACATGGCCCCATGACATAGCAAACACCGTACCCGCGCCCGTGTGGCTCCGCGCCCGCGCGACAGGGTGGCGGGCCCTCTCAATGAAAAAGGCCCCGGTGCGGACACCGGGGCCTCTTCACTGCTTCATGTCCCTCGCGGGCTTCAGCTCTCCGGCGCGGGATGCTGGGTTTCATCCCCCGTCGGCGCGGTCGGCGTGGCGCCGTGCTTGTTGCGCCAGCGGTCCACCAGCAAGAGCAGCGCCGGGAAGCCCACCAGCACGACGACCATGTTCACCGCGAAGCCCAGGTTGGCCAGGTCGCCAATGGAGTTCAGACCCGGGTGCTTGGCGAACACCAACGCCAGGAAGCCAATCGCGCTCGTGAGCAGACCGCCCGTGATGGCGCGCCCCGTCTCCGCGTACACCGTGACGAAGTCCGCGCCCGGCTCACCCAACCGCTCGATGAGGTGCACACCCGCGTCCACCGTCGTCCCAATCAGCACCGGGATGACCACGATGTTCAGGTAGTTGAACTGCAACCCCAGGATGGACATCAGGCCCACCAGCGCCGCGATGGACAGCAGCGTGGGCAGCATGCAGATGAGCGCGTTGCGCAGGCTCCCCAGCGTCATCCACATCGCGAAGAACACGCTGAGCACCGCGGCCACCAGGATGCGCGGGCTCTCCTTCGCCACCATGTCCAGGATGTCCGCCAGGATGAGCGCCTCGCCCGCCGCGGACACCTGGCTGCCGTCCGACAACTGGAGGTTGCGCACCTCCTTGGTGAAGCGCCGCGTGCCCACGCCGTCCGACAGGCTCACGTTCGCGTAGACCAGCACCACGCCGCCCTTCTGACCGGCCGCAGGCTCGAACTGGCGGCGCAGGCTCACCGGAAGCTGCTCGCGCGTGAAGGGCTCCGCCTGCGTCATCCGCACCGCGCGCACCAGGTTCTCCCGCGTGTCCTTGGCCACCTTTTCCGGGTCGATGCGCGAAAGCTTCTTGTGGATGGACTGGAGCAGCGCGTGCTTCTCCGCCTGCTGCTGGGGCACCAGGTCCTCCAGCGCGCCCACGAAGTCGATGGTGGAGTCCTTGCCGTACTGCTGCTTGCGCGCCTGGAGCTGGTTCACCACCTCGCGCTCCTGGCCCTCCTTGTCCGTCAACACCACCACCGGCGTCGCCGAATACCCGAGGATGTGGTCGATGCGCCGGTCCAACCGCACGCTCGGCAACGACACGTCATCCAGCTTCGTGGAGTCGTAGTTGAACGTCACCCCGTACGCCTGGCTGATGAGCGCCACCAGCGCCACGCCCAGCACCACCGACACCGCGCGGTAGCGACGCGGCAGGAAGCGCGCCAGCACCGCCATGGGCCCCGACTGCGCCTGGTGCAGGCGCGGCGTCCAGCCCCACTTCGACACCAGCCCCAGCATCGCCGGGAGGATGAGCAGGTAGGACCCCACGCTCACCAGCATGCCCACCGCCGCGATGACGCCGAACTCGTGGAACGCTCGGAACTCCGACAGCGACAGGCTCAGGAACGTGAGCGCCGCCACCAACGCGGAGATGAGCGCGGAGAAGCCCGTGTGGCTGAACGCCTCCCGCACCGCCTCCTCCGACGTCATGCCCTCCGAGCGCAACGTGCTCCAGCGCCCCAGCAGGTGGATGCCGTGCTCCACGCCCAGGCCTCCCAGCACCGCGGCGAGGAAGCCCGTCAAGAGGTTCACCTGCCCGTACGCCACGCCCACGAAGCCGTAGGTCCACATCAGGCCCGCGGCCACCGGGGCCATGGTGAGCCCCACCGACAGCGCGCTGCGGAAGTGGAACGCCAGGTAGGCCAGCAGCAACACGATGGCCAGCGACGACGCGCGCGCCAGGTCGCCGGTGATGACGCCCTGCTGGTCGATCTTCTTCTTGAACGTGCCGGTGATTTCCGTGCGGAAGCCGGGCCCGTACTTCGACAGGTCCTGCTTCGACAGGTAGTCCTGCACCTGCGCGATGACCTTCTTGGAGTAACCCAGGTCCGCGGAGCTGCCCTTCGCCTTGAGCAGCATCACCACCATGCGCTCCTGCGGATCCAGGTAGTACAGCTCCCCCTGGCCCGACAGGCGCTGGTTGGCGCCCCCGGTGTACTTCTGCTCGATGTCGGTGAAGTCCAGCGACGGGGGCGGAGCCTCCTCCAGCCGCACGAAGAGCGGGTTGGCCTGCTCCTTCTCCCACGCGAAGCGCGCGTCGATGCGCTCCTGGATGATCTTCAGGTCCGGCAGGTCCACGTAGTAGAGCGCGTGCTGGTCGAAGAACTGGCTGGGCCGCTGGTAGTTGACGAAGCGGATCTCCGACAGGCCTCCCAACTTCGGCGCCATGTCATCCACGAACTGCTTGAGCTGCTCCGGCTCCGCGCCGATGCCGGCCACCACCACGTTGCCCATGCCGCCAAAGCGCGTGCGCAGCTTCTCCAGGTCCTGCACGGACTGGAACGACCGGGGCAACAGGTTGGACAGGTCCGCGTTGAGCGACAGGTCGCGCGCGAAGAAGATGCCCAGGCCCGTCAGCACCAGCGTCACGAACAGCGCCACCCAGGGTCGTCGGTGGCCACGGGCCGCCAGGGAGCCCATCGCCGCCTCGAACCGTTCGGACCAACGCATCTCGCTCATGGATGTGACTTCCTCATCGTGAGCCCGGCCAAACCGGGCCGCTCACGCGTATATGCCCCGAGCCCGCGTGCGTCCAGGCGCAGTCCCGGGGGCCTTCCCGGCCGCATGCTCGCGTCGGGAAGAAGGTGCCGCTGAAACAAACACGCAGGTATGCAGCCCCGGCGGGCGGCCCGCCAGTGGATCAACCTCTCCCGTGTACGTCGGGCGCGCACGTCAGGGCGTCACCTGTCCCGCTCCTCGCCAGGTTTCGGGCGGCCGGGCGGGCCCGGCCCTCGCGCTGGCGTGCCGGAGGTCCGTGGCATGGCCAGCTTTTGCTCGGACGGGCCCTGCCAGGAAGCAGGCGCCCCATGGAGGGGATGCCGCCGCGTCAACCTCGGGCCGGCCGATGCCGGGACTCCAGGCACGGGCGCCCACGCTGATGGCCTCGGACCCTGCTTCGTTCGCCGAACGCTCGTGGATGCACCGGGTGGAGCGCACGCTGGGTGCGCTCGCCGCTCACAACCACCGCCGCCCCTTCATCGCCCTGCTCTGCGCCCTGGTCCTCTGCGCCGTGGGCCTGCTGTGCGCCCGGAACCTGACCCTCAACGCGAACCTGGCGGACCTGCTGCCCGACTCCTTCAAGAGCGTGCAGGCCATCAAGACCCAGGAGGAGCGCTACGGGGCCCTGGGGTGGGTGGTGGTGGTCGGCGATGACGCGGACCCCGAACAGCTCCAGCGGTTCGCGCAAGACCTGGCGCCCAAGCTGGAGGCCCTGCCGGGCATCCGGTACGTGGAAATCACCCGCCCCAGCCGCTTCTTCCGCGACCATGCGCTCTACTTTTTGTCGCCAGAAGATTTGAAGGAGGTGGAGCGGCGCATCGAGGCGCGCCTCACCTGGGAGCGGCTGCACGCCAACCCGCTCTTCGTGTCGCTGGAGGACGACCCGGCCCCGTCTTTGGACTTCTCCGACCTGGAGAAGAAGTACGGCGGCAACGCGGTGACGCGCCTGTCCAACAACCCGAGCGAATTCTACCTGGACCCCGCCGAGCGCCGCGTGGTGGTGCTGGCCAAACCCGAGACGTCATCCTCGGACCTGACGTTCTCGCGGAAGATCGTCGACGAGGTGCAGGGCGTGGTGAAGCAGCAGGACCTGTCGAAGTACGGGCCCGGCTTCCACACGGAGATCACCGGCACGTTCCAGAAGAAGTTGGATCTCCAGTCGCAGATCACCCGCGATGTGGCGGTGGCCTCCTCCGTGGCCGGGGTGCTGGTGCTGCTGTACCTGTTCCTGCACTTTCGCAGCATGCTCGCGGTGGGGATGGTGCTGGCGCCCGTGGGGGCGGGCCTCGCGTGGACTTATGGCCTGGTGGGCGTGGCGTATGGCCAGGTGAACATCCTGACCGCGTTCCTGGGCGCCATCCTGGGCGGCCTGGGCGTGGAGCACGGCATCCACCTGGTGGGCCGGTACCTGAGCCTGCGCGGAGAGGGGATGGCTTCCGAACAAGCCACGCGCGAGTCCTTCACGCACACGGGCGGCGCGGCGCTGGTGTCAGCGCTGGTGGCGGCGCTCACGTTCTTCGTGCTGGGCACCTCCGGCCTCCGGGCGTTCCGCGAGTTCGGCGTCATCGCGGGCGTGGGCATGCTGGTGATCATCCTGGCCTACGTGCTGGTGCTGCCGGCGGTGCTGGGGCTCGTGGCGCGTCACGGCTGGAGTCCACGAAGGACCTCCACCGAGACGAAGGAGGCGCCGCTGGGCCAGATCATCACGCGGCGCCGCGGGCTGCTCACGGGGGTGTCCGTGCTCATCGTCGCGGGGCTGCTCACGCAGATGCCGGGCCTGCGGTTCGACTACAAGGTGTCGTCGCTGGAGGATGAGAACCTGCCTTCGTTCGTCCTGGACCGCGCCGTCAACCAGCTCATCGGCTACACGCAGATGCCCCTGGTGGTGCTGACCGACTCCCGCGAGGAAGAGGCGGTGGTCGTCAAGGAGATCCAGGCGCGCAAGCAGCAACTGGGCGCGGACTCCAAGGTGGACTTCGTCGCGTCGCTCGAAAGCCTGGTGCCCGGAGAGCAGGCCCGCAAGCAGGTCATCCTGAAGGACATCGGGAAGCTGTTGGAGCGCGTGCCCGAGGGCCAGCTCACCGCCCCGCAGCGCGAAGAGCTGACGGAGCTGCGCCATCAGGTGCGGGCCGCGCCGTTCTCCGTGGCGGACCTGCCGGCGGGCGTGCGCCAGCAGTTCGAGGGACGCGGGGAGAATGGCACGGGCTTCGTGGTGGTGTATCCGTCCGTGGACCAGTCCGACGGACAGGCCATGCGCAAGCTGGCGAAGGAGGTGCGCGGGGTGATGCTGCCGGATGGACGGCCCGCGGTGGTGGCTGGCGAGTCGCTGGTGCTCGCGGACATCCTGGATTTGGTGTCACACGAAGCGCCGTACATCCTGCTGGGGTCGACGCTCGCGGTGTTGGTCGCGATGTGGATCACACTGGGTGGACTGCGCACCGCGCTCCTGTGCCTGACGCCCACCGTGGTGTCGGTGTTCGCGCTGCTGGGGTTGATGCCGCTCATGAAGCTGGAGTTCAACTACCTGAACATCCTCGTCATCCCGGTGCTGATTGGGACGACGGTGGACGCGGGCGTGCACCTCATCACCCGGCTGGCGTCACCGGGGAGCGACTTCGTGCGGGTGTACTCGGAGACGGGCAAGGCCATCTGTGGCGGCCTGCTCACGAGCGCGGTGGGCTTTGGCGCGCTGTTCCTCGCGGACCACCCGGGCCTGAACTCGATTGGCGCCCTGGCCAACCTGGGCTTCGGCATGAACCTGCTCGTCATGCTGGTGACCTTCCCGGCCCTGCTGCTGGTGCTCTCCGAACGCAAGCGGCGCCGCCGTGCGGTTCCGCCACGCCCGCGGGGTGAGCACCTCGTGGATGATGGGCAGGGTCCTCACCGGACCACGCCCGCCAGTTGATGGCCGAGGCGTCGTCCGCCCGGCCGCGCACGCGCAAAGGAGCGGGACGATGTCTCAACAATGGATCTGGATGGGTCTCGCCGCCGGCACGCTGGCGCTCGGCTGCGCCCGTGACGCCACCGAGTCCCCCGTCCTGCTCGCGCAGGTGGACCCCAACTCCGCGGGCGCCATCACCACCGGGCAGCCGAATCCGGGGGCTCCAGCAGGCACCCTGCCGGCCGCGCCCGCCGGGAGCGTCACGGACCCGGTCTCCACGAGGACCTACGGCGACCCGGGGACCGACACGGGCGGCAGCGGCGCGGTGCTGCCGCAGCCCTACACCGCGCCGTCGCCCATCACCGGCACCGCGGACAGCGTCACCGGCGCCACACCGGGCAGCGTCACCGGCGCCGCACCGGGCAGCGTCACTGGCGCCGGCGCCGTGATGCCTTCCAACACGGGCAGCCTGCCAGCCCCTGGCACGGGCAGCACCGTCAGTGGTTCGGGCGCGGTGCTACCGCCCAACACCGGCAGCACGGCCGCGCCGGGCGCGGGCAACACCGTCAGCGGCAGTGGCGCGGTGCTGCCGCCCAGCACGGGCACCACCGCCCCGGGGGCGGGCACCACGCTGTCGCCGGACACCAACACATCCAGCAACTCCGTGACGCCGTTGGGCGGCGGCTCCGTGATTGATGGGGGTGTGGGGCGCTAGGGCCTTCCCATTCCCATGGAAGTCCCCCGGCGCATCGGACGGCGGTCCTCCGGCCGTGCCGTGCGATGGACAGCCGCGCGGATGCAACCGCGCAAGTCCGCCTGCCAGTGCCGTTCCCCGAGCAGGCAGGCGAAGAAGCTCCCCCTGCACACACCTCCGGGCCTGCTCACTTTCGGTCCAGCAGGCAGTCGGGACCTTTCAAACAAGCAGTCTGACTCCATCCGGGGGAATCACATGAAGAGCTTCCTGAAGAAGCAGTTGACGGTGGCGGCGGTGCTGGTGGGCGCGCTGGCGCTCGGCACGGGCTGTAAGTCGGATCAATCCGCGACGCGCGGCACGGAGACCACGCCCGCCTCCGACTCCACCATGGGCACGGACTCCACGGGCACCGGGACGGACACCACGGGCACCGGCACCACCACCACGCCGCCGCCCAGCAGCGGCGGCAGCGGCTACGACACGGGCAGCACGACGCCCGACTCGCAGTTGCCGCCTTCGGACATGGACACGGGCGGCTCCGGCATGACGGATGACTCCACCCTGCCGCCCGCCAGCGACGACAGCCTCAATCCGGGCACCGGCGGCGCGGGCACCAGCGAGAGCGAGCCGGGCGTGCACGACGGCGAGATGACCGAACCGGGCACCGGCGGCTCCGGCATGTCCACGGATGACAGCGTCCTGCCCGAGGACGGCAGCCTCCCCAGCGACTCCACGCTCGACCCGAACGCGCCCAAGGGCAACATGAACACGCCGGTGCCGGACTCGACGGGCAACCTGTCGCCCAACAGCGGCACCACGCGCTAGCCCTCCACGGCCGTCGTGAAACCCACCGAGCGCCCGTGACCTCCTCGAAGGTCGCGGGCGCTTCGTGCGTTGGAAGCCAACGACAAACCCCGCCGACGCGCGAGGCGTCAGCGGGGTCCTGGATGCAGCAGGGCGAAAGAAGCCTACGTCACGCTGACGCCCGGGTATGGCGACCGGGGGCTGATCACCGGGTTGATGATCAACGGATCATGCGATTCGCCCGGCCCGCTGTCGGGATCCACGGTGGGAGGCACGCGGTGTTCACGCGCCTCGTCCTCCGTTCCCGCCTGGCGCTCCGGCACCGGAGGCAACCCTTCCAGGGGAATGTGCAGCACGTCCTTCTTGCTCATGACGAACGCCTCCTTTCAGTCACTCCAAGGGTGGTGCGCGTCCGGGGTTTCCGCAGGCCTTCCGGGCGCAGGGCCCGCGCGCTCCCTCCCCCTGGATGCCAGCGGACACCGGGGCCCCTCCCCCCTGGATGCCCTCCGGCCGCTCCGACAGGTGAGTCCAGGGCGGACACTGCCCTCCGGCCGTGAGCATCCCAGGATGACAGGGAGGCGCGAGAGGCTTATCCAAGGAGGTCCTGGCACCGGTCCCGACACGGTTTCACGCCCACCACCCGAACCGAAGGCGCACGACGCATGAAGCTGTTGCTGGCAGGCCGACGAGGAGCAAGCGACCCGCTGTCCGCCCCCCCAGAGGCGCCGCAGGCCTGGCTCGAGCGGGTGGAGGGCTGGGTCCAGCGGACCGTGGGGGAGATGCTGGAGGCCTCGCGCATCGAAGAAGGGCCCCAGGCGGCCCCCGTGCTGCGCCTGCGCCTGCATCCGGCCGCGGGCGAGGTGTCGCTGCTGGCCGCCACGCAGGAGCGCATCGTCGTGTCCGCGGAGACGAGCGCCGTGGGCCCCGGCTACCACCTGTACCTGTGTGACCTGCTCAAGTCCCTGGGCGACGCGCACGGCGTCAGTTGGGCGCCGCCGGACGAGGACCTGGGCGTGGGCGACGCCACGGGCTACTTCCACACGGGCGATGCCGGCCCGGTGGAAGGGCACATGCTGACGTGGTTGCAGCAGTCGGTGGGGCAGGTGGTGCTCATGCGCAGCATGGGCAACTCCGGCTTCGCGCTGTCCATGCGCTTCGGCCACACCTTCCAGCACCCGGGCGCGCTGCTCACCCCCATGGGCCCCCGCGACGAGAAGTGGCTGCGCGCGGTGATGGACGACCCGCGCCAGGGCACGGACGTGTTCCCCTGGTGGACGCCCGGGATGGACGCGCGCGTGCGCTTCAACCGCGCGCTGTGCCGCCTGTGGACGGACGTCGTCTGGCGCGCGCCCCTCCTGGACGAGGAGCGCCTGCGCCTGCGCGACGTGGCCCGGCTCCTGGAGCAGGCGTGGCGCGAGGACCCCACGCTCCCCTACCCGTGGCGCGAGTGGCAGGAGGTGCTCGGCTATCTGGGCGTGGGAGGAACGCTGGCGGAGGAGGTCCACCGCCACGCCCTGGAGTCGCCGGGCACCGGGCCCTCCATCGGCTACCGGAGGGGCTTCGTACAGGTGGCGCTCCCCGAGGGGTGGGAGATCCGCATCCCCGGCTCCCTGGCCGAAACGCGTCTGGGGGACGGAAGCTGGGTGGCCCGGGACCACCGGCGCACCGTGCGCGTGCTGCCCCTGGAGGATTCAGCGGAGGAGCAGTTGGCGCCCACCAGTCCGGAGCGGCGTGCCCTGGAGCTGGAGCACCATGGGGCTCGCGTCAGTGGCCGCGCGTCGCTCCACGTGGAGCCCGGTGACTGCCGGCTGACAGCCCTGTGCCGCTCCGGCAACCGCCGCGCCCTGTGCGTCGTCAGCTTCGATGATCCGGACGAACAGGACTGGGCCCTGGGCACCTGGCGCTCGCTGGACCATGCCGTCGCGGCTTGAAAATCAGGCATTTGCGCCCCAAACCACCTGCTGAATCGCTCTCGGGTGGACATTCGGCATGTCCGGACGTCTTGCCGCACCGCGAGGTCGCACCCACCTTGCGTCGGCAACATCCCCACGGAATCGAGTGATACCCATGAGCAGCAAGCGGGAGATCTGGCCGGGCAAGCCCTGGCCGCGCGGCGCGACCTTCGACGGCTCGGGAACCAACTTCGCGGTGTACTCGCAGGTGGCCACCCGGGTGGAAGTCTGCCTGTTCGACAAGGCGGACCCGACGAAGGAGCTGGAGCGCTTCGACCTGCCCGTGAGCACGGAGTTCGTCTGGCACGGCTACGTGCCGGAGCTGGAGCCCGGGACGCTGTACGGCCTGCGCGTGCATGGCCCCTACGAGCCGGAGAAGGGCCACCGCTGCAACCCGCACAAGCTGCTGGTGGACCCGTACGCGAAGGCGCTGCACGGCGAGGTGGACTGGAAGCAGCCGGTGTTCGGCTACCCCCTGGACCATCCGAAGAAGGACCTGATGCGCGACGAGCGCGACAGCGCCGCCGGCATGCCCAAGAGCGTGGTGGTGAGCGACTTCTTCGACTGGGGCAATGACCGGCGCCTGGACATCCCCTGGCGCAAGACGGTCATCTACGAAGCGCACGTGCGCGGCCTCACGATGAAGCACCCGGGCGTGCCGGAGCATCAGCGCGGCACGTACGCGGGCCTGGGCTCGCCGGTCATCATCGAACACCTCCAGAAGCTGGGCGTGACGTCGGTGGAGCTGCTGCCGGTGTTCGAGTTCGCGGACGACTCGTTCCTCAACGACAAGGGCCTGTCGAACTACTGGGGCTACAGCACGCTGAACTACTTCTCGCCTGAGCAGCGCTACGCGAGCCGCAAGACGCCGGGCGGCGCGGTGGCGGAGTTCAAGTCGATGGTGAAGTCGCTGCACGCGGCGGGCATCGAGGTCATCCTCGACGTCGTGTACAACCACACGTGCGAGGGCAACCACCTGGGGCCCACGCTGTCGTTCAAGGGCATCGACAACGCGTCGTACTACTGGACGATGCCGGAGGCGCGGCACTACCTGGACTTCACCGGGTGCGGCAACAGCATCAACACCTCCAACCCGCAGACGGCGCGCTTCGTGGTGGACTCGCTGCGCTACTGGGTGGAGGAGATGCACGTGGACGGGTTCCGCTTCGACCTGGCCACGGTGATGGGGCGCGTGGGCAAGGGCGGCTACGACCCGAACGCGCCCATCTTCCAGATCATCAACCAGGACCCCGTCTTGAGCCGCGTGAAGCTCATCGCGGAGCCGTGGGACGTGGGCATGGGCGGCTACCAGGTGGGCGGCTTCCCGTCGCCGTGGCACGAGTGGAACGGCAAGTACCGGGACGCGCTGCGCAAGTACTGGAAGGGCGACGAGAACCAGGCGTCGGAGGTCGGCTACCGGCTCACCGGCAGCGCGGACCTGTTCGCGGCGGCGCGCCGCAGGCCCCAGGCGAGCATCAACTTCGTCACCGCGCACGACGGCTTCACGCTGCACGACCTGGTGACGTACAGCTCCAAGCACAACGAGGCCAACGGCGAGCACAACCGCGACGGCGCGGACGACAACCAGGCCTGGAACTGCGGCGTGGAGGGAGAGACGGACGACAAGGGCATCATCTCCCTGCGCGAGCGCCAGAAGCGCAACCTCCTCGCCTCGCTCTTCATGTCCAACGGCGTGCCGATGATTGTCGCGGGCGACGAGATGGGCCGCACGCAGAAGGGCAACAACAACGCCTACTGCCAGGACAACGAGCTGTCGTGGGTGGACTGGAACCTGGATTCGACGAAGCAGGACATGCTCGCGTTCACGCGCAAGCTGATCCACTTCCGCCACGGGCAGCCGGTGTTGCAGCGCCGCCGCTTCTTCCAGGGCGAGCACCTGTGGGACTCCGAGCACAAGGACCTGGCGTGGTTCCGTCCGGACGGCACGGAGATGGGGCCGGAGGACTGGCAGAAGCCCTTCGTGCGGTCGCTGGCGTACCTGCTGGGTGGCGACGCCATCCCCACGCCGGACGAGCGCGGCCAGCGCGTCAGCGGGGACTCCCTGCTGGTGCTGCTCAACGCGCACCACGACACGGTGTCCTTCAAGGTGCCACCGCTGGGCGAAGGCGGCGTGTGGGTGCTGGAGCTCTACACGGCGGACGACAAGCGCGGCGACGAGGAGATGAAGCCGGGCAAGTTCGACATGGCCGGGCGGTCGCTCGCGGTGTTCCGCAAGAGCGGGGGCAACAACACGCTGTGATACCGTGCGGCGGTGCGCGCCATGGTGGACGAAGCGGACGGCGGAACACCCGGGCCTGAAACGAGGTCCAGCGGATCCGCCGTCGCGAGGGTGTACGGGGAGATCGCCTCCGCCTACGAGGTGCTCTACCCCGCGCTGCACCGCTACGGCGACCGCGTGGAGCGCTTCCTCGCGGAAGCAGTGGCCCCGGGGATGCGCGTGCTGGACGTGGGCTGCGGGCCCGGTCTGCACACGCGCGCCCTGGAGGCGTCCGTGGACGTGGTGGGCCTGGACCTGGCTCCTGAGATGTTGGAGCTGGCGAAGCGTTCGCGGCCTTCAGGCACGTGGCGCGTGCACAGCTACCTGGATCCGGTGCCCGAGGACCTGGGCACCTTCGACGTGGCGCTGGTGATTGGGTGCCTGGACTTCTGTGACGACCTGACGCGCGTGCTGGGACACCTGGCCCGGGCGCTGAAGCCGGGCGGCCGGATGTTGTTCACGGTGCTGGAGCGCAGGCCGGGGGTGGAAGCGCACGAACATCCCACGCGGCCGGTGGGCACGGCGGACTCCGTGGTGACGCTGCACCTGTGGTCCTCCGAGGAGACGGTGCGCGCGCTGGAGGCCGCGGGCCTGCGGGTGGGCAGCTACGTGCACGCGCCCGGCTGGGAGATCCTCGCGGAGGAGCGCGTGATGTGGTTCGGCTGGTGGGACGTGACGCGGGGCTGAGTTTCGCGGGGGCGTTGTCAGGTTCATTTCGCGGTCGCGTCTGGTGCTCCCGTCGGCGCTTCAGGGGGTGCACGGGGCTGGCCCGAGGCTTCCGATTCCAGGCAGCGGCGCTCTGCGCCGGGGCACGGGATTCGGACGTACTTCAAGGCCATCGCTTCCGCGCATTCCCCCACCATCGAAGGTCGACCGGTCGCACGCTGCCGACAGGCGTGCATGAACGTCCCTTGCACGGACATCTCCCGAACTAGCTCACTGGTAGAGCACGAGAACTCCAATCTCGGTGTCGAAGGTTCGATTCCTTCGTTCGCTGGAGACCCCGTCGTTTCGCTGGTGTCAGCGCGGGTCCACCGCTTCTTCCTCCTCTTCGACGCAGCCTGGTCGGTCGCCAGGGCTTCTGGATGCCTCCGTGCGGCTCGCGGAACGCTCCGGTCGCCGTCCGTGACCGGCATCCGGTGCGAACGCGCGGGCGGCGGGAAGTGGGCTGGACGGTCTGTCCGCGGGAAGCGCCCGTGAGCGGCGGGGTCTCTTTTCTCGTTCGGATCCTTTCTTCTTTTTCGCGGGACCCTCCCCTTCGCGGGAGGCAACAGGGGTGGCGTGTCATGAGCATCGGTCGGGTGGAAGTGGCGCAGAACGAGCGGCTGTTCGTCGTGGTGAACGGGCGGGCGGAGCAGTACCTGGGGCCGGGTCGGCACTGGGTGGTGCGTCCCTTCCAGCACGTCCGCTTCGAGCGCGTTTCGATTGAGCAGCCGCTGATCCGCCTGGACGAGGCGAAGCTCGCGTTGGTGCCGGAGAAGGACCTCCAGGTGGTGGAGCTGGCCTCGGACGAGCGGGCCATCCTCTTCCATCACGGCCAGCCGGTGCAGTGGCTGAAGCGGGGTCAGCACCAGGTGTGGACGGCGCAGCGGCTGCCCGGTCGTACCGGTCGGCCCGAAACGCCGACGGTGAAGGTGGAGCGCGTGGACGTGTCCGGGGTGGTGACGTCACCGCCGAGCGACGAGGTGCGCGCGCTCATTCCTTCCACCGACTACACGGAGTGCATCGCCGCCGAGGGCAGCGTGGCGCTGCGGTACGTGGACGGCGTGCTGGAGGCCGTGCTGCCTCCGGGCCGTCACGCGGCGTGGACGGTGGTGCACAAGGTGCAGTTCGCGGTCATCGACCTGCGTGAGCGGCTGCTCCACGTCACCGGTCAGGAGGTGATGACGAAGGACCGCGTGTCGCTGCGGCTCAACCTGTCCGCGGCGTTCCGCGTGGCGGATGCGCGCCGGCTGTCGGTGGTGTCGCGGGCGCCGGACGACGTGCTGTACCTGGCGATGCAGTTGGCGTCGCGGGAGGCGGTGGCCACCCGCACGCTGGATGAGTTGCTGGCGTCGCGGGAGGCGGTGGCGGATTCGCTGTTCGCGCAGGTGAAGGCGGGGGCGGAGAACGTGGGCCTGGAGCTCTTGCGGTTCGGCATCAAGGACGTGGTGCTGCCGGGTGAGATGAAGGAGCTGCTCAACCGGGTCATCCAGGCGCAGAAGGAAGCGGAGGCCAACGTCATCACGCGCCGCGAGGAGACGGCGGCCACGCGGTCCATGGCGCAGACGGCGAAGGTGCTGGCGGAGAACCCGCTCCTGGTGCGGCTCAAGGAGTTGGAGGCGTACAAGGACCTCGCGTCCAAGGTGGGTCAGGTCCACCTGGTGCTGGGCGAGGGCGCGGTGCCCACGCTCCAGCTCAAGGGCGGCTGATGCACCTGTGAGCACCGTGGAGGCCCTCGGACCGGAAGCACGGGTCCGGGGGCCTTCGTGCGTCCGCCACGGGTGCGGAGGCGCTGAACAATCGTACGCGCCCGACAATACCTGACATTCCCCTGTCACAACGGGCGGGCAGGTTGTGCCCATCCACCCGATGCGGTCCAGGAGGACTGTCATGAAGCTCTACTTCCATCCGATGTCCGGAAATTCGCGCCGTGTACTGCTCGTGGCCGCCCACCTCGACGTGCCGCTTGAGCGCATCGTGGTCGACCTGCCCAAGGGCGAGCAGCGCGGGGCGCCGCACCTGAAGCTCAACCCCAATGGGCGCGTCCCGGTCCTCGATGACGACGGCTTCCTGCTCTGGGAGTCGCGCGCCATCATGCTGTACCTGACCGAGAAGACCCCGGGGCAGACCCTGCTCCCGACGGATGCACACGGCCGCGCCGATGTGAGCCGCTGGCTCTTCTGGTGCTCGGCCCACATGGCCCCGGCGAACACCATCCTGGTCTTCGAGAACTTCGTGAAGGCGCAGACGGGACGCGGGCCGGCGGACCCCGCCGAGCTCGCACGGGGCGAGGCGCTCGTCGCGCAGAACGCGCAGCTCCTGGACGCGCACCTGGAGGGCAGGACGTGGGTCGCGCAGGATCGCCTGACGCTCGCGGACTTCTCCCTGGCCGCGTCGTTCGCCCTCGCCGGTCCGGCGCGCCTGCCCATCGCGGACTACGCGAACCTCCGAGCCTGGCTCGGGCGCGTGCAGGAACTCGAGGCGTGGAAGCGCACCGCGCCGTCCCTGCCCCGCAGTTGACGTAGAGGGCGGGCACCTCCCGGGGTGTGGCCGGACGGCCACGGTGATGCACGCGAAGTGTCTCCGAGCGGCCCACACGCCCCGTCCTTCCGAGGGGTTTCCGGGGCGTTGGGGGTTGGCCCACGGGCTGCAATGTCCCTCCGGCACACCCTGCAACCCAAGGCCCCGTCCATGCGAGTCACGCTCGCCACGCTCTTCGTCTGTCTGCTGGCCCTTCCGGCCTTCGCCCAAACCCCGTGCCCTCCCCCGGTGGCTCCCGTCAGCCAGGGCGCCGAGTCCCAGGGCACGCTCGTGGCGCTGCTGCGGCAGCAGGCCGAGGACACCGGATGCCCGGACACCGCGACCCGCACCTTCAGCCTCAAGCACACGGAGGTGGACGCGGAGGTCAGCGGCTTCCTCGCCTCCGTCACCGTGACGCAGGTGTTCGAGAACCCCTACGCCTCGCCGCTCGAAGCGCTCTACGTCTTCCCGCTGCCGGAGCTGGCTGCGGTGGACGGCATGGAGCTGCACGTCGGCGCCCGCGTCATCCAGGGCGTCATCCAGACCCGCGAGCAGGCCCGCGACACCTACGAGCGCGCCAAGGCCGAGGGCAAGACGGCCGCGCTGCTCGACCAGGAGCGCCCCAACATCTTCACCCAGTCCGTCGCCAACATCCTCCCCGGCGAAACCATCCGCGTGCGCATCCATTACGTGGAGCGCCTCACCTACGACGCGGGCACCTACCGCTTCACCTTCCCCATGGTCGTCGGCCCCCGCTTCATCGGCGGCGAGCCGCTGGCCACGCGCCAGGGCGAAGGCACCGTCCCCGACACCACCACCGTCCCCGACGCCAGCCGCATCACGCCCCCTGTCCTTCCCTCCGACATGCGCAGCGGCCATGACATCCGGCTCACCGTGCGCCTGGACGCGGGCCTTCCGGTGCACTCGCTTCGCTCCACCTCCCACCGCGTGGAGGTGAAGCGCGAGCGCCAGTCCCGCGCCACCGTCAGCCTGGGCCGCGACGACCGCATCCCCAACAAGGACTTCACGCTGGAGTACGTCGTCGCCGACGCACTCATCCGCCCCGCCGTCCTCATGCACCGCGACCCCGGCGCGGACCACGGCTACTTCATGGTGATGCTCAACCCGCAGCTCGCCCCCACCGAGAAGGAGATCGTCCCCCGCGAGCTGTACATGGTCCTGGACACGTCCTGCTCGCAGTCCGGCCTCGCGATTGAGAAGTCCAAGGCCATCACGAAGGAGGTGCTCAACCACCTGATGCCGGAGGACACCTTCCAGGTCCTCAACTTCGACACGCAGGTGACGAAGTTCGCGCCTGGCGCTGTCCCCGCCACGCCGGAGAACATCCAGAACGCCCTGCCCTATGTCGCCAACTTCTGGGGCGGTGGCGGTACCGACGTGCGCATCGCCGCGCAGGAAGCCATGGTGCCGGAGAACGACCCGGCCCGCCTGCGCATGGTGCTCTTCATGACCGACGGCCTCATCGGCGGGGATGACTCCGTGCTCAACACGCTCCAGACCCACCTGCGCGAAGAGACGCGCATCTTCGCCGCGGGCGTGGGCAACGGCGTGAACCGCTACCTCATCGCGAAGATGGGTGAACTCGGCCGGGGCGCCTCCACCTTCGTCAACCTCAACCGCCCCGAAGAGGAAGTCGCCCGCGAGTTCGAGCAGCGCATGCGCGGCCCCGTCCTCACGTCGCTCGTCGTGGACACCGAAGGCCTGCCCGTCACCGACGTGTACCCGAAGTCCGTGCCGGACCTCTTCGCCGGCCAGCCGCTGTTCCTCGTGGGCAAGTTCACCGGCACCGGTGACGGCCTGCTGCGCATCTCCGGCCGCGTTCGCGGGGAACTCCGCCGCTTCGATGTGCCCGTGCACTTCCCGGAGGTCGCCCCGGAACACGACGCGCTCAAGAGCCTCTGGGCCCGCCAGCGCATCGAGGAGCTCACCGTGCAGGGCTACCGCGGTGAGACGCCCGACATCGTGCAGGGCATCACGAACACCGCGCTCGAGTACCACCTGATGAGCCGCTTCACGTCCTTCGTCGCGGTGGAGCAGGTGGCGCGCACCGACCCCAACGGTGAGACGGTGAAGGAGCTGGTCCCCGTGCAGCTCCCCGACGGCATGGTGGACGGTTCGCTCAGCCGCGAGGAGATTCCTCCCGGCGACCCCATCATCTCCGTGCGCGCCCCGCGCGATGCCCGCCGCGTCACGGCCTACTTCCCCTTCGGCCTCGTGAAGCCGCTCACGTTCGACGCGGTGTCGGGTGCCTGGCGCGGCCGGTTCCTCGTGCCGCTGGGTGTCTCGGATGGCTACTACACGGTGTTCCTCATCACGGAGCTGGCGGACGGTCACGTGCAGCGCAGCGAGGTCCGCTACCGCCTGGACTCCAAGGGCAACGACTTCGAGGTCGCCCTCTCCCAGCGGGAGCTTGCCCCCGGTGACACCCTGACGCTGGACGTGGACGCGGTGGAGGCCACGAAGGAGGTCAGCGTGTACGGCGAGCTGTTCGGCGAAGAGCAGCAGCAGCTCACGTCGCAGGACGGCCTGCGCTTCACCACCTCACTCATCGTCCCGGAAGGCACCCCGGCCGGAACGTATGAGTTGGTGTTCGTCGCCCGTGACGCTGCGGGCAACCGCTTCGAGCGCAGTGAGACGCTGCGCGTCATCCACTCGCGGCGCGACTGACCCCTGAATCAATCTCGGGTACCCTCACGGTCCCGTCCGTGCCCGCGCCTCAGTCCTGGCGCGGGCCTGTTTTCAGCGCCGACCGTGAGGAGTCCGCCGATGTCGTCGTCGTCCCTGCACTACACGCCCAACCTCCGCGATATTGAGTTCAACCTCTTCGAGTTCCTCGACATCGGCCACACGTCGCTGGGCAAGGCGCCCTTCGGGGACCTGGACGAGGCGACGGCCCGGCAGACGCTGGAGGCCTTCTCCAAGCTGTGCACGGAGGAGCTGGCGAAGAGCTTCGACGAGTCCGAACACAACCCGCCCCAGTTGATCAACGGCGAGGTGAAGCTGCCCCCCGGCCTCAAGGCGGCGATGGGCTCCTTCTACGACGCCGGCATGCACCTGCTGGAGCAGCCCCCGCACCTGGGCGGCATGGGCGCGCCGCCGTCGCTGGGGTGGGCCGCGTTCGAGATGCTGCTGGGCAGCAACGCATCGCTGGCGTTCTTCACGCTGGGCAACCTGCTGGTGCGCATCATCGACCGGCTGGGCACGGAGTCGCAGAAGAAGCGCTTCCTCCAGAAGATGATGGACCGCAACTGGAGCGGCTCCATGGTGCTCACCGAGCCCGACGCCGGCAGCGACGTGGGCGCCGCGCGCACGAAGGCCCGGCATGTGGACGGTGACCTGTGGGAGATCGAAGGCGTCAAGCGCTTCATCACCAACGGCGAGTCGGACATCGCGGAGAACATCATCCACATGGTGCTCGCGCGTCCGGAAGGCGCGGCGCCGGGCACCAAGGGCCTGTCGCTGTTCGTCGTGCCCAAGTACTGGGTGAACGAGGACGGCAGCATGGGTGAGCACAACAACGTCGTGTGCACCAAGCTGGAGAAGAAGATGGGCCTGAAGGGGTCCGTCACGTGCGAGCTGACGTTCGGCGACGGCAAGCCCACGCGCGGCCTGCTGCTGGGCGAGGTGCATGACGGCATCCGGCAGATGTTCCACATCATCGAGAACGCGCGCATGGCGGTGGGCCTCAAGTCCATGGCCGCGCTGTCCGCGGGCTACTTCCGCGCGCTGTCGTTCGCGAAGGACCGCGTGCAGGGCAGCGACCTGGCGAAGGCTCGCGACAAGTCCGCGCCGCGCGTCACCATCCTCCAGCACCCGGACGTGCGCCGCATGCTGATGGCGCAGAAGGCGCACGCGGAGGGCATGCGCGCGCTGTGTCTGTTCACCGCGTCCGCGCAGGACCAGGTGGAGATCCAAGGCGGCCACCGCTCCACCGCGGCGGGTGAAGCGGACGTGCTCAACGACATGCTGCTGCCGCTGGTGAAGGGCTACTGCTCGGAGAAGGCGTACGAACTGCTGTCGCTGTCGCTCCAGGTGCACGGCGGTTCGGGCTACCTGACGGACTACCCGGTGGAGCAGTACATCCGGGACCAGAAGATCGACTCGCTCTACGAGGGCACCACGCACATCCAGGCGTTGGACCTGCTGATGCGCAAGGTCGCTCGGGATGGCGGCGCGACGCTCCAGGGCCTGCTGTCGCGCATCCGTGAGACGGCCGAAGGTGAAGAGGGCGGTCCGGAGCTGAAGACCGAGCGCGCCGCGCTGGGTGAGGCCCTGGGCCAGTTGGAGACGATGCTCGGCACGCTGATGGGCAAGCTGGGCGAGTCCGTCTACCACGTGGGCTTCCAGGGCAACCGCGTGCTGGCCGCCGTGGCGGAGGTCGTCATCGGCTGGCTGCTGGTGCGCCACGCCGCCGTCGCGTTGGTCCGGATGAAGTCCAACCCCGGCGACAAGGCGTTCTACAGCGGCAAGGTGGCCAGCGCCCGGTGGTTCTGCCACGAGGTGCTGCCCGGCGTCGCCCACGCCGCGCGCATGGTGGAGCACGGCAACCTGGACCTGATGGACGTGCCGGAAGAGTCTTTCTAGTCCTCCTCCCGGATGGGGCCCGAAGGTCGGTAGCGATACGTCCTTCGGGCCTTCGGAGCGGTGAGGGCCCGGATCAAGGCTCCAGGTCGGCGACAGAGAAGGTGTAGCCGCCAGTTCCGGTGCTGTAGAGGACCCCCTTGAAGAGGAACAGCTCGACCGTATGACGGCCTTCCTGCATCCCCTGGAGGTCGAACGTCTCGATCCTCCACGGCGCACCGGACCTTGACTCGTACAGCACCTCGCCCCCGGGGCCGCGCACCCGCATGCCGCAGCTGCTGGTGGCACCCCTGCACTCCAGCCGATAGGCGCGGCCCGCGACGGCGTCCAGCGCGACGACGTCGACATCGCCGTAGGGCTCAACGCTCCCCGAGAGGGTGGTGCCGACGGGCACCGGGGTGGCTTCCGTGAGGGTGTTCGCGAAGTCGTCCGGCCCCCGGTCCAGCAGCGAATATGCGTAGGAGGGGTGGAAGGTGGAGCTGCTGGAGTAGCGCTCCACGCGGGCGTACACGGTGCCCCCCTGCGTGGCGAGCACGCCCAACTGGAAGGACGAGACAGTCACCACGCCCACCGAGCCCGGCAACTTCAGCCCGTCCGCGCCGAGGAGCGTGACCTTGCAGTTCGGGGTGTAGCCACCCATGGATCCGTAGCAGGAGAACAGGTAGATGCGTCCGGCCGTGACGTGGAACGAGAACAGGTCCACGTCGTCAGGGGTGTCCAGGTTCGCGGTCACCGATTGGGAGGGCTCCATGGGCTCCACGGGCGTCGCGGCCTCGAAGGAGTCCCCATGGTCATCCCCCTCGCGCACGTTCCGCTGGCAGGATTTCCCCGCCGGGACGTAGCCCTGGGGACAACTGCACGTGGCCTGTTCGGAGGACGGCAGGCATTGGCCCGGACCGCAGTCGGCGTCCTCGCACGGGTCGGGCTGCGTACAAGCGCAGAGGACGGCGAACGCGAGCGCCTTCGCCAGGGAAGAAACAGAACGCAGCATGCGGTGGACTCCAACGGAGGCCCGGCCCCAATTCCCCCGGCGCGACTGTAGTCCGCGAAAGGGCGACAGGGTCAACCGGCCCGCCCTGAGAGCCGGTCGCGGAAGCATTTCAAGCACTGCCGCCCCGGGCCGCCTCCGCTGGCCTGGGGCCGCACGGGTGTGGTCGTCGGGAGACACACCCGAAGGCCAATGCCTGGGGATGGAGGGGCGGTGGGGTTGGCCCGGGGTTCGCAATGAGGGTCGGGCGTGATGCTCTCCGCCCTCACTGCCCTGGCCCTCGCGGCCACCGTCACCAACACCGAGACCGTGCACGACGTGGAGCCCTTCGGGGACCACGTCGTCGCGTGCACCGAAGGCGGGCTGGAGGTGTTCACGCCCGCCGGTCGCTCCGTGCGCGTGCTCACCGTCGAGGACGGCCTTCCCAGCCACTTCTGTCGCGCGATGGAGTCCACCGGCGACCGACTCTTCGTGGCCACCGATGAGGGGCTGGTGTCGCTGGACGCAGGCTTCCAGGTGACTCCTGTGCTGGACGTGCGCTGGCAGGCCCTGCCCGCCGCCGATGATGCGAGCACGCCGGACTACGTGAGCCGGTTGGAGTCGCTGGCCGCCGTGCTGGTTCCGGGCGCCACTTACACCGCGTTCTCGCCCCGGTTCGCTGGCACCGCCGAAGGTCGCCTGTTCGAATTGGGCACCTCGCGCGCGTGGGCGCTGCCCGGTCCGGTGCGCTTCCTCTCCGACACGCGCGACGGCGTGGACGTGGGCACCAGCGAGGGTGCGTTCTCCATCGACTCGCGCGGGCGTCTGGCGACGGTGGGCACCGTGCCCACGGGGCCCTTGTCCTTCACCGTCACGGGGCACGGCGTGAACGTCGTGGGGAGCCACGGCGACGTGCGCGCGTGGGGTGCCTCCGATACAGCGTCGAGCGTTCCTGAAGGCGCCACCGTGTTGAACGGTGACTGGGTGGGCACGCGCGCTTCGGGCGTCTTCCTTCGCGAGGCGAAGGGCTGGCGCCGCGTCACGCCCACCGGGCAGCTGTGCGGCAATCACATCACCGCGCTCGCTCGGCATCAGGGTCGGCTCGTCGTGGGGACGTTCGACCGGGGCGCTTGCTGGCAGCGCGATGACGGCAGGTGGCAGACCGTCCGCACGCCCGCGCTTCCCAGTAACCAGGTGCTGGGCATCACCAGCGATGGACAGAACCTCTACGTCGCCACCACGTACGGCCTGGGCTTCCATGACGGCAAGACGTGGACCCAAGTGGCCTACGGCGGCCGCAACCCCGTGGCCCTCGGGAAGCTGTCCGTGCTCGGGGCTTCACGGGTGGCGGACGGGGTGGCGCTGGCGGATGGACGCGGCGTGTCCGTGGTCACCCCGGGCAGTTCGCCCCTGTCGCTGGTGAAGCGGCTGCCCCTTCCCGAAGGCTGGAGTGAACACCCGTCCGTCGCGGAAGGCTCCGGCCGCTTCCTGTGGATGGGCAGCGAGGACCGGGGCCTCTTGCGCTGGGATGGCGAGCGCTGGCAGCGCTTCCATGACGGCCGCGACCTCACCGACAACTGGGTGACGGCGCTGTCCACCGACGCGCAGGGACGCGCCATCGCGGGCACCTGCCAGGATGGCTTCAGCTACTTCGACGGCGCGACGTGGACGCGCGTGCGCACCGCGTCCGGCCTGCCTTCCCCGGCCATCGTCTCCACCGCGCTCGTGCCCGGTGGGGCGCTGGTGGGAACGCTGCTCGGCGCTTCGTACTTCGACGCGGGCACCGGCTCGGTGCACGCCCTGCCCCGGCTGGCGGATCCGCGCGTGTACGCCGTGCTTCCGGAAGGCGACTCCGCATTCTTCGGCACCGAGGGCGGACTGTCCCGCGCCACCTGGAAGTCCGCGTCCACCGCCGTCAGCCAGCGCTGAAGCCCCTTACGCCGGCTTCGGAGGCAGTGCGCGCGCCGCCAGCTCGCGCTCCACATACAGCCGCAGGATGTGCATGAAGTCCTGCGCGTTCGTCACCACGCCGAACGCCTGGTGCGTGCCGCGGTCCTTCAGCTTGCTCACCACGAACTCGGACGAATCCACGCAGATGGTGGGCAGCTCGCGCAAGGAGCCGTCCTGCTCCACCACGAACGCCGGCAGCATGTTGCCCGTCGCGATGGCGTGCAGCGCCGTGGCGACAAGCACCGCCATCGTCGCCTTCACCGCGTGCCGGCGCATCGCGTCCTGCGCCGCCAGATTGTCCGTCACCACGTCCGGCAACGGACCGTCATCCCGGATGGACCCCGTCAGAACGAAGGGCACCTTGTTCACCACGCACGCATGCATGATGCCGTTGGTGATGATGCCCGCCTCCACCGCCTTCGCGATGGAGCCCGCCTGCCGCACCCGGTTGATGGCCCGCATGTGCAGCCCGTGGCCGCCGGACGTCGCCTCGCCCGCGCCGCTCATCCCCAACGTCGTGCCGAAGATGGACGCTTCGATGTCGTGCACCGCCACCGCGTTGCCCGCCAGGAGCGCCCCCACGAAACCGTTCGTCACGAACCACGTCATGTCCGCGCGCGCCCGCGAGTGCACCAGCGCCGGCCCCGTCACCCAGATGGGATAGCCGCCCCGCTCGCGCTCCTCCACCAACAGCCGCGCCATGTGCCCGTAGTCGATGGGCTTCTCGCGCGACACCTGGCTCGTCATGAACTTGAACTCGCCGTCCGAGCCCTCGGCCAGGTACTCCAGGTTCACGTACACACCCTCGCGGCCGTCCTCCGCGAGCCCCACCACCACGCGCTCGCCCGCCTTCACCCGCCGGCCCTCGCGAATCCACAGCTCGCCCTGCGCGTCCAACACCAGCGCCCCGTCCATGCGCGGCTCGCGCGGCATCCGCCACCGCCCGTCCACCCGCACGTACGTGGGCAGGTTCGTCGTGGTGAAGAAACCCTCGGGCAGCACGCCGTCCGCGGGCGCTGGCTCGAAGCGCGCGTCCGGGAAGTCACCAAACCGCGCCGCCGTGAAGTCGGGATGAGCAATGGTCGTCACCCCGCCACCATGCGCAGGGCCTCCCACCCGGTTCAAGCGGCCCGCGCACCC
>NZ_RAVZ01000780.1 GCF_003611635.1 Corallococcus terminator
TACCCCAGCCGTCCGCCCAGCATCACCCCGAGGAGGCCCGCGTGGAGCACGAACCCGGACACCTCCTGTCTCTCGAAGGGCCCTTCACCTCGCGCGGCCTGGCGCCGGAGCACCGCGAACACGAGCAGGAAGCCCACCAGGTACGCCGCCCCCGTCCAGCGCAGGGAGAGCGTGTCGGAGAAGCGGAACAGGAAGGGACTGAAGCCATGCAGGAAGTGGGTGTCCACGACGCCTCTCGCGCGGCAGGCCACGGGAGGAAGGCACGCGCCCTCCTCCCATGGACACGGGTTTGCGGCTACCTGAAGAAGTCTTCAGGAGGGATGTTCGTGAGTTCCCTCCCGACGACCTTCCGGAAGTAGAGCGTGGTCGAGCCATTGCTGTTGGTATCGGCCTTCTGGTAGCGGAAACCATCCAGCTTGCCCTCGGCCAGCAGCCGATTCCAGTCCGTCCCGTTGATACGGATGGTCGCGCTGGGACCACAGCAGTTGTACGTGACGTCCGACGTAATCATCCCTCCGCTCCAGGACATCGACATACAGCTCT
>NZ_RAVZ01000781.1 GCF_003611635.1 Corallococcus terminator
CGCGCAGCTCGTTCGCGGTGAACTCATACGCGGGCGAGCCGAGCACGCGCAGGAGGATGCCGCCCTCGTACCCATCGAAGCGGCCGTCCGCGATGTCCCGCTGCAGGAGGGCCAGCAACTTCAGCGCGTCGAAACCCTGGACGGGCGTGAGGCCGGCGGAGAGGGCGATACGACGTGCCTGCTGGTTGAGGGCGACATCCGCGAGGGCCGCGAAGACGACGCCCCGGAGCGTCTGGGAAGGCGGCTGCGTCAACGTGACGTGCAGCGTGGTGCGCAGGTTCCACGGCGCCGTGCCGGCGACGTGCTTCTCGAAGAGCCTGTCCGTCACAGCCAGGGCGGCCGTCAGCGTCGAAGCGGCGTGGGTGGAGTTTTTCCCACGCGCGAAGGCGAGGGCCGCGGTGTCGGCCAGCGTCGTGTAGAGCGTCACCGGCGCGGTGAGGGCATCCCCCGTCTTGTAGTTGGGGATGAGGGTGGAAAGGCTCTGCGCGGCCGACAACGACACGGGAGAGCTGCCGTCGGTGGGGTCGAGGTACTGCACCGTGG
>NZ_RAVZ01000782.1 GCF_003611635.1 Corallococcus terminator
GACCGTGAGGCCGTCGGCACGGAGGGCCTGGCAGAAGCCTTCACAGGCGAGGGCCGTAGGGGCGAACACCTCGGCGTGAAGCGTCGGGGGCGCGGCCGTCGCCGATGCGACGTTGGAGGCAGCGAGGGCCTGCGCCGCGATGCACTGAAGGTCGGCGACAATGAGGCCAGGGGACACGCGCAGGGCGGAGGCCGATGCGGCAGTGGAGCCGACAAGCAGTTGGGTGAGGAGGAAGAACGTCGGAACGGTTTCGGCCAGGCTGTCGTGTGCGCGCGCAGCTTGGAAGTTCGTGTGCGGAAGGGGCTGGGGCATGCCTGGAGTCTAGCACTAATTAGTGCAAATTGCTCCGTAATTAGTGCGGAATGACAGAGGGCGCACTCTGGGACGGGACGGCCGCGCGCCTTGGGCCCCTGATGCATTCGAATGAGCGCTGGGGTGGATTGGGGCCGGAAAGGAAGGCCTCAGGGGTTGGAAGGAACACTGCTTCCGGCAGTCGTTGTCCGGGCGCCCGGACAACGCATGGCACTGCGGGAGGA
>NZ_RAVZ01000783.1 GCF_003611635.1 Corallococcus terminator
CTCCTGCACGGCATGGTGGACGACAAGGGCGTGGGCCTCCCCTTCACCATGCGGGACATGGCCGTGTGCCTCAACGGCATCGGCACCACTGGCCCTTTCGCCCAGGCCCTCAACCACTGCCTGGACCGCTCGCTCGAGCGCACCGCCGCCCGCGAAATCGCCAACCAGATTTCGAGCCTCGGCCGTGACGTGCAGAAGTGCATGAGCGGCTTGAAGGGCGCGGTTAACAAGTTCATGTCGCCCATCGTCAACGCGTACGAGCCGGACTTCACCTTCGAGGCGCTGCTCCAGGAGGACCTGGTGCTGTACGCGCAACTACCCGCCAACCTCTTCAAGATTCAGGCGCCCGCGCTCGGCAAGGTGCTCCTGCAGGACTTGCAGCAGCAGGGCTCCCTCCGGCAAGTCCACCGTACCCGTCTCAACCAGAGGGCCTGCGGCGTCCACGTGGACGAGTTCTACACGTTCGCGGACGAGTACATGATTGACTCCCTCAACAAGCTGCGCGACGCCAACGTCCAGTTCACACTCGCGCAC
>NZ_RAVZ01000784.1 GCF_003611635.1 Corallococcus terminator
GGGGGGAGCGCCGCTCCGAAGCTGGGTTCGCGACGGGGCGCTGGGGCTTGTCCACGTCCGTGTGCTCGTCGTCGAAGTCCTCTTCTTCGTCGGGCCCCAGGGCGAGGGGGGACGGGCCGGCGCCCTCGGTGGCGTCGTCCGCGCCCGAGCCCGGCGTCCAGCCGGCGCGGGCCTTCGCGGGGCCCTTCCCGGGGGGAAGAGAGGAGGGCTCGGTGTCCTCGCTCTTGCGCATGGGCCGCTCGTTCGTCGTGGAGTCCTCACTGCCGGCGCCGGGGGTCCAACCCGGACGCGAGGGCCGGTTCTGCATGGGTGAGTCCTCCGGGGCCGGGGGTGCCCCTTCTCGGTGAAAAGCTCGAGGGTGTGGACCGGAGTCTTCCGCTTCCGGAGCCGAATTCCAATCCGCTTGGAGAAGTTGCCCGGTCGCAGCCTGCCTGGACGGAGGGGCGGTCCCCTCCGCGCGGGGGCCTTCGCCCGGGTCGGTGGTGTCCTCGGCGCCTGGGCCGACGGCTCGGGGGGCGGCGCCTTCCTGGGG
>NZ_RAVZ01000785.1 GCF_003611635.1 Corallococcus terminator
CCGATGGGACTCGGCAGCGCGTCATGCCGGCGAGAGTCCTGCACTGGGCCCGGGCGGGGCAGGACAGGAGCGCCCATGGACGGCAAGGCACGTCACGGCGGAGCCAGTGCAGGCGCCCGGGCACCCGGCAAGCCAGGAGCGGCGCGTGAGGTGGAGCTGGAGGAAGGGCCCCAAGCTGGGGAGCTTCCTGCGAGTGCACCCCAGAACGAATGGACGGCCTCGGGCTGCGGCGAGTCCTCCTCAAGCCTTGGCGCCGTCCTGCAGTTGCTGGCCTTTGACGTGCGGGGCAGGAGCAGTCGAGGGGATGGCCTCGGGCTGCTTCGGATTCACCGAAGGCGTGGGAGCCGTCCGGCCTTTCTCGGGCTTTTCCGTCGCGTCGGGAGCGTCCACGGATTCAGCGTCGAAGGGCTGGGCATGGAGGAAGCGCTCTTCAAGGCGAAGGCCCCGCGTCCCCGCCTGCTTCTTGCGCGTGAGGGGGGTATGGAGGCTGACGTCGGGCAGCGTGGCGTAGCAGATGGGCAGGTGG
>NZ_RAVZ01000786.1 GCF_003611635.1 Corallococcus terminator
CGGCCCACGAAGTCCAGCGTGCCGTCCTGCCGCCACCGCGCCCGGTCCCCCGTGCGGTACAGCCGCGCGCCGGGCACGCCACTGAAGGCGTCCGGCACGAAGCGCTGCGCCGTCGTCGCGGGGTGGCCAGGGTAGCCACGTCCCACGCCCGCGCCGCCGATGAAGACTTCGCCCGGGACACCAGGCGCCACGGGCTCCCCGTGCACATCCAGCACGTACAGCCGGGCACGGGCCACGGGCCGGCCAATGGGCACGGCGGTGGCGTCCGGCGCCAGCGACTCCACGGCGTGGAAGGTCGCGCAGACGGTGGCCTCGGTGGGGCCGTACAGGTTGGTGAGCTGGCCCTTCGGGCCCGCCGCGAGCACGTTGCGCACGGCGCGAGGGTCCGCGCGGTCCCCGCCGAAGAAGGCGTTGCGCAGGGCCGCCAGCGCCCCGGGCTCCTCGCGCGCCATCTCGTGGAAGAGGGCGGTGGTGAGCAGCACCGTGGTGGCGCCCACCTCGCGCAGCTTCCGCGCGA
>NZ_RAVZ01000787.1 GCF_003611635.1 Corallococcus terminator
TGCTGCCGCCCAAAGCGGGCGCGGAAGGCCCGGTGGTGCGCGTGCGCTTCCTGGAGCTGCCGGTGGAGGTGGAACTCGCCATCGCCAGGCACCTGGACGAACAGTTGACGGGCGGCGGTCGCTAGACGCACCCGGGATGGACGGGCACCCGTGACGGGGCCCGGAAGGAGGGCGGCATGGCGGACGAGATTCCCTGGGAGCGACTGTTCGAGGAGGCCCTGCGGGTGCGTCAGCGCGCGCACGTGCCGTACTCGCG
>NZ_RAVZ01000788.1 GCF_003611635.1 Corallococcus terminator
CGCCAGCCCCGCCCGCACGCGCCCGGCCAGCGGCGAGAGCACCGACAGCAGGTGCGCCGCCATCGCCTCCGCCTCGTCGCCCGACAGGTCCGGCAGCAGCACCACCAGCGTGCCGCCCACCTGCCCCACCCCGTCCATCAACCGCAGCGCGCCGTGCAGGGCCTGCACCAGTTCCGCCTGCGACACCCACGCCGCCTCCACCTCCAGGGCCAGGACGCTCACCGCGCGCTCGTAGCTGCGCACCCGGTCCAGCTCCTCCGACAGCCGCGCCCGCAGCCCTTCGGCCTCCAGCGCCCGCCGGGCCGGAGGGGGCCGTTCGCCCCGGTGGAACACCAGCGTCACGTTGCCCAGCGTCACCACGTCCCCGCCGTCCAGCGGCCGGGTGCCCTGCACCTTCTCCCCATTCACGCGCACGCCGTTGTGGCTGCCCAGGTCCGCGATGAACGCCTCCCCGTCCGCCACCCCCACCTTCGCGTGCTGGCGGCTCACCGACGCGTCCTCCACCAC
>NZ_RAVZ01000789.1 GCF_003611635.1 Corallococcus terminator
GCATCGACGAAATGATTGCCCGGGAGTACGGAGGTCGTCCGCGCGTGACGGCTGGGGGCAACATCGAGGTGGAGGTGGGGGACAAGGCGCTCGCGAAGCCGCAGACGTCTGCGCCCGTTGCTGCCGCCCGCACCGGACCTGATTGGTTGCAGGTGTCGGATGCACCGGCCAGCGACGGGGAGACGGCGCCTCCTCTCACACTTCGCGTCCCGCTCGGCGCGCACATCAAGGTGCGCCTTCTCACCAACATGGACAGTCGCGTGTGTTCGGAAGGCCCGGTGGAGGCGGAGCTCAAACACCCCTACGTCGAGAAAGGAGAAGTCCTCCTGCCGTCGCGCACACGCTTCTATGGGACATGCTCCACCAACGGCACTCGCTTCACGGTGGCTTTCACCACGGTGCGACTGCCTGACTTCGGCACCTACAAGATGGACGGCGTGGCCTTTGATGCCCGGGAGCAGAAGGCAGGCCTCGCGGCCAGTCGGACCATTGCAGCGGCGAAGCAG
>NZ_RAVZ01000078.1 GCF_003611635.1 Corallococcus terminator
TGTATAAGAGACAGCACCTGAAACGAGATTCACGCGGTTGACGTTCATGGGAGGCTCCTCTGCTTTGGCGGTGCTAGCTGATTTTACAATATAAACTGGAAAAATTGTTTACGATCTGTGGATGTTCACGATTGTCATCGCCCCCCTTCCCGTGCCGGGGCACGTCAACCCGAGCCTGCGGTTGGCGCGGTCGCTGCAACGGGCGGGGCACCGGGTGGTGTACCTGGGCATCCCGGAGATCGAGGACGAGGTGCGCGCGGAGGGCTTCGACTTCCGGGCCGTGTTCGGGGACGTGCTCCCCAAGGGCCGGGTGGCCGAGCTGCGCGGGGCGGCGTCGCGGCTGAAGGGTTTCAGCCTGCTGGGGTTCTTGCGAACCCAGGTGCTGGCCCTCAACCAGGTGCTGCTGCGGCTGGAGGCGGGGGAGCTGGAGGGGGTGCTGCGCGAGGTGGGCGCGGAGCTGCTCGTGTGCGACGAGAAGCTGCGTCACCTGGCGGTGCTGGGGCACGGGCTCAAGCTGCCCGTCCTCCAGATGAACGTGACGGTGCCGCCGGAGTTCATCCCGCTGCCGGCCGGGGCGAAGCGCGGCCCCGGGCGCGGGGCGGCCATTCCTTTCGAGGGCCTGCTGGTGGCGTTGGGGCTGGTGCCGCGCCTGCGCGCGTCGCTGGAGGCGCTGGCGAAGAAGCACGGCTACCCGCTGCGCCGGGAGCGCGGGCACCTGGCGCTGGAGCGGGCGCTGTCGCCGGAGCTGTTGTTGTGCCCGCGCGAGTTCGCCGAGGTGCGCGTGAAGGGCGCGCCGGGCGAATACTGTTTCACCGAACCGTGTATCGACCTGGAGCGCCAGGAGGCGGACTTCCCCTGGGAGCAGTTGGACGACGGGCGCCCGTTGGTGTCCTTCGCGCTGGGGACGCTGGCGGGCAACTCGCCGCACCATCGGAGCCTGCTCCAGGCCGCGTTCGACGCGGCGGCCCTGCGGCCAGACTGGCGATTCGTCATCGCGGTGGGCTCCACCTTCGACCCCGCATCCTTTCCGGCGCGGGCCAACGTGGTGGCGGTGCGCGTCGCCCCGCAGCTAGGGCTCTTGCGCCGCGCGGCGGTGATGGTGAACCACGCGGGCACCAACAGCGTGAAGGAGTGCATCGCGTTCGGGGTGCCCATGGTCGCCATCCCGTTGCAGTTCGACCAGCCGGACATCGGGCGGCTGGTGGAGATGCACGGGGTGGGGCGCGTGCTGGCCCCCCGCGATGTCACCGCCGAGCGCCTGGCGGCCGCGCTCGACGACGTGCTGGACACGGATTCCTACCGCGACGCGTGCCTGAAGCTGCGGGAGCACTTCCGGCGGGCGGAGGCCGGACCGGGCGCGGCGGGCGCCATCGAGGACTTCCTCGCCCGACGCGCCTCCCGGTTGCCCGACGGCGCCCAGGTCCCTGCCACCGGGTAACGGATGTATCGCTGTTGTGTTTTCGCTGGGACTTGTTTCGTCCCGGCAAGCCTTGAGTCTTCTTGTTTTCGTGAGGTCGCATGTCTTCCCCCACCACGACGAATGTCCGGGCTGCCTCCTCCGCGCCGCCCGCCGGGCATGACGCCGAAGCGCTCCAGGCGCTGGACGCGGTGCTCGAGCAGGAGCCGGAAGGGGCCTACGGGCTCCTGGACGACGCGACCCGCGAGCGCTACCGCGAGGCGTGCCGGGAGCTGGCGGCGGGTTCGGGCAGGACGCTGGTGGAGGTGGCGCGCGAGGCCGTGCGGCTCAGCGCGGAGCAGCCCGCCGGGGACGGACGCGCGCGGCACGTGGGGACGCACCTGCTGGCGGAGGGGCGCCCGGTGCTGGAGGCCCGCCTGGGCTGCCGCGTCTCCGCCTGGACGCGCTTGTCCCGCGGGGTGCGCGCGCACGCGGAGACGCTCTACGTCCTCACCCCGGTCGTCGTGCTGCCGCTGGTGCTCCTCTTGGGGGATCGGGTGCTCGCGGGGTACGGCATCGACCTTGCGCGGCGGCTGGGCCTGGAGGCGGTGGTCGCTCTGGCGCTGCTGGTCTTCCTCCAGGACCGGATGACCGAGGTGCTGTCGCTGCTGGTGGGGCCGCTGCGGTCGCTGCCCCGGTTGGATCCGCGTCGCGTGTTCACCCCCGAGACGCGCACCATGGTCGTCACCCCGGTGCTCATCGGCGGCGCCGAGCAGGTGGATGAACAGTTGCGGATGCTGGAGATCAACGCCCTGGGCAACCTGGAGCCGGAGGTCTCCTTCACGCTGTTGACGGACTTCCGGGACGCGGATCAGCAGCACCTGCCTGGAGAGGACGCGCTGGTGCGCAGGCTGGAGGAGGGCATCCAGGCCTTGAACGCGCGGCACGCGGCGGGCGGCCCTCCGCGCTTCTTCTGCCTGCACCGGGAGCGGCGGTGGAACCCGGTCGCGCGCCTGTGGATGGGCTGGGAGCGCAAGCGGGGCAAGCTGGAGGAGTTCAACCGGCTGGTGCGAGGGGCGACGGACACCAGCTACGTGAGCGCGGTGCCGGAGGTGGTGCGCACGGTGCGCTACGTCATCACGCTGGACGCGGACACGCACCTGCTGCCCGGAGGCGCGGGCGTGCTGGTGGGCACGCTGCACCATCCGCTCAACCGCGCGCGCTTCGATGCGTCGGGCCAGCGCGTGGTGGCCGGCTACTCCATCCTCCAGCCCGCCTATGAGTTCGCGCCCACGCGGGAGATGTGGCTGATGAACGGCAGACGCTCCACCTCCCTGCTGATGGACCGCAAGATGAAGCCCCATGGAGAGGGGTACTGGGGGCTGTTGCAGCGCGCCTACGGGACGTCGGATTTCCACGGCAAGGGCATCTACGACGTGGAGGCCTTCTCGCGTGCCCTGGAGGGGCGCCTGCCGTTGGATCACATCCTCGCGCACGACCTCATCGAGGGCATGTACTCACGCGTGGCGTACGGCCACGACATCAAGATCTTCGAGGCCGAGCCCGGAGGCCACGCCGTCTTCGCGCGGCTCTTGCACCGCTGGGCCCGGGGCTCCTGGCAGCTCCTGCCGTGGGTCTTCCCCCGCGTGCCCATGCGGGATGGCAGCCGCGTGCCCAACACGCTCAAGGTCTTCTACCGGCTGCGGCTGGCGGTGGACCTGCTGCGCAACCTGGGCCAACCGCTGTCGGTCGCGACGCTCGTCTACGGCTGGTGGTTGCTGCCGGAGCTGGGGGCAGGGTGGTGGACGCTCTGGGCCACGCTGTGGGCCTGCCGCGACGCCGTCGTCGAGCCCGTGAAGCGGACGTTGATCACCGTGTGGCGCGCCCGGTCGCTCGGCGCGGGCCTGGGCGCGGTGGTGCGGCTGGTGCCCGTGGTGGTGGCGATGACCCTGCTGTCGCTCTGCGCGCTGCTGCCCATGACGGCGGTGTACCTGGATGCGATCTCGCGTGCGCTGTACGGACTCCTGTTCGACCGCAGTCGGATGCTGGAGTGGACGACGTACGCGCAGTCCAATCAGCGGACGAAGAGCTGGGGGGCGCTCGCGCTCCCGGAGGTGTGGGGTGGACTGGTGATGTCGCCCCTGTTCGCGGCGCTGCTCGCGTGGCGTGCGCCCCACGCCCTGCCCTGGGCGGCGCCGTTCCTCCTGTTGTGGATTCCCCTGGTGGTGGTCAGCCTCCGGGCCCCGACGAAGCGGCTGGGCCGCGAGGTGCCACCCCAGGAGGCGGAGCGGCTGCGCGCCCTGGCGCGTCAGGCCTGGGAGCACTACCGCCAGGACGGCGCGACGGAGGCGGCGCGGGAGTTCACCCCCACGGACCTGGCGTTGAGGCTGGTGGCGCCGCTGAGCGCCTTCCACCTGGGCCATCTGGAGCCTGACGGGTTGGAGGCCCGGACACGCCAGGTGCTCCAGCTCCTCGAAGGGCTGGAGCGGCACCACGGCCACTTCCTGTCGCGCTACATGGACGCGGACCGCCAGCCGGTGTCACCGAGGCGCATCCTGCCGGAGGAGAGCGGCATGCTGGCGGCGGCGCTGGTGGTGGTGGAGGGAGGGCTCCAGGCGGTGCGCTCGCGTCCGTTGGAGGCGGCGTTGGAGGCGGGGCTCAAGGGGTTGGAGGCGCAAGCGCACGCGCTGCGCGAGGCGATGCACTTCGCCTTCCTGTACGACGCCGAAGCGGGGCTGTTCCACACGGGCTACGACGTGGAGGCGGGGAGGCAGGAGGAGGGGCACCACGGGGCGCTGACGTCCGGAGCGCTGCTGGCGGGCTTCATGGCCATCTCCAACCGCCAGGTGCCGCTGAAGCACTGGGTGACGCTGGCGGAGGCGGCCCAACGAGGCGGGGCTGGCACCGGGGCGTCGGGGACGGACCTGCTGCCCGCGCTGTTCCTGTGGTTCCCGCCCAAGAGCCTGCTGGCGCAAGCGGCGGAGAAGCGGGTGGCGGCGGAGCAGGGGGCGGAGCGTCCGCTGCTGGAGCTGCGCTTCCGGCCGGCGGAGGTGCTGGCGAGGCTGCCGGACCCGGCGGAGCTGCGCACGTCGCGCCATCAGGCCACGGCGCTGGCGGCGGTGGCCAACGCCGTCTGCGACGACGTGCTGGTGAAGCACTTCCACCAGCACTGGCGCACCGCCTGGGTGGAGGCGCTCGTCTTCGAGACCGACGGGCGCTGAGCCTTCCAGCACCCGCACTGGCGCACCGCCTGGGTGGCGGCGCTCATCCTCGAGATCGACGGGCGCGGAGCCTTCCCGCTCAGCGTCCGGAGGCTTCCGACGCGAGCTGCGCGTCCTCGGCTCGCGGCCTTCGCAGGAGCCCTTCAACGGCGTCCGCGATGGGCGTTTCGCGGTCGGCTTCGTGGAAGCGCGCGCGCATGGCTTCCGCGCTCGCGCGCCACCGGGGCTCCGTCATCAGCGAGTCCAGGTGACGCAGCAGGGCCTGCGCCTCCAGCTCCCGGGGCGGGCAGTGCACACCCAGCCCCCGCGACTCCACCTGCCGCGCCACCGCTGGCTGGTCGAACGCGAGCGGGATCACCACCATGGGCACGCCGAAGTGGATGCACTCCTTCACGGTGTTGAAGCCGCCGTGGGTGATGACCGTGGAGGCCCGCCCCAGCAACTGGAGCAGGGGCGCGTGCTTCACCGCCACCACGTTGTCGGCCTCGAAGTCGCGCGCCTCGTGGGTGGGGTTGACCGCGAAGACGAACTGCCACTGGGGCCGGGCCCGGGCCGCCGCGAACACCGTCTCCAGCACCCGCTGCTCCAGCGTCCGGTTGTAGCCGCCCATGCCGCCCAGTGAGAAGAGGACCAGCGGCTTGTCCTTCGCCAGCTTCTCCCAGGGAAATTCGGTGGGAGGCCGGTCCAGGTCGATGCTGGGCCCCACGTAGAGGTACTGGGAGTCCAGGTGGCCCGACGGCTCCGCGAACTCGCGGGGGGCGAGGATGAGCTCGGGGAGGCCTCGCACGAGGATGGGCTCGGGCTCCGTCGGAAGCTGCTCCACGGGATAGCCGTAGCGGCGCGCGATGCGCGCGTGGTGCTTGCGCATGCGGGGGGCCACGCCCAGCAGCGCCATCAAGGAGAGGAGCGCGCCCACGGCGAAGGCCCGCATGCGGCGCCCGAACGTGGTCGGAGGGCGTGCGAGGAACGGGTGGATGAACTCTCGGGGGATGGTCCCGCAGAAGAACACGGCGGGAACGTCGCGGCCGTGAGCCACCAGGGCGGGGTAGGGCAGCATGCAATCGCACACCACCAGGTCCGGCTTCGTGCGCTCGAAGAGGTCGTCCAGCTCCCCGTCGCCAATGCCTTGCAGCGCGGAGTCGATGCGCCGGGTGTACGCGCGCAGCTTGCGCACGTGTTCCTTGAAGCCCTTGGCGCCGAAGGCGTCGAAGCTGCCCACGGGGAGGTGGGTCTCCAGGACGGGGAAGAACTCGAAGCCGGCGCGCAGCACCAGCTCGCGCGCGTCCGGCGGGCCCGCGTAGAGCACGCGGTGGCCGCGCTCGCGCAGCGACCGGGCCAGCTTCAGCGTGGGGTTGACGTGGCCGTGGCTGGGATAGGGCGCGATGAGGATGGTTGCCATGGGGGAGGGGCTCGCTCAGGCCGCGAAGGAGGGTGGGTGCGCACGACGGTGGACGCTCACGACGCCGCCTTGCGCGGAGACAGAGCCTGCGAGGCGCCCAGAAGCTGTCCATCCTGGAGCCGCAGGAGCCGGTCCGCCACGCTGAAGTAGGCGTCGTCGTGGGAGATGACGATGACCGTCTTGCCCCGCTGCTTCAGCTCCGGGAGCAGTTGCCGGTAGAAGACCTCCTTGAACTCCGGGTCCTGATCCGCGGCCCACTCGTCGAAGAGGTAGATGGGCCGGTCCTCCAGGTACGCGGTGAGCAACGCCAGCCGCTTGCGCTGGCCCTGGGACAGCCGCGTCGTGGACAGCCGGTCGCCCTCCAGCGTCACCTTGTGCGAGAGCTGGAGCTTGTCCAGGTAGGGCTTCGCGCGGGGGCCGGGCGGCTCGTCGCCCAGGCCCATCAGCCGCTCGAAGAGGTAGAAGTCGGAGAACACCGCGCCGAACAACTGGCGGTAGCGCCCCAGCGCCTCGGGCGCCACCTTCTCGCCGTTCAGGCGCAGCTCGCCGGATTCCGGCGCGTACAGGCCCGTCATCACCTTGGCAAGCGTCGTCTTGCCGCTGCCGTTGCCGCCGACCAGGAAGACAATCTCTCCCGGCACCAGCGTGAGGTCCACCGGGCCCACGGTGAAGTGGCTGTCCTCGCGCTCGCGCAGGTAGCTGTGGGTGACGCCCACCAGCTCCACGCTCGTGAAGCTCCGGGGCTCCGCGAGCAGCGGCGTGCTCGCAGGCTCGTGCGCCTGCATCAGCGACACGCCCAGCGCTTCAATCTGGTTCAGCGCCACCGTGCCCCGGTTCAGGTTGGGCGTGCAGTCCATGATGTTCTGGAGGGGCTGCTGCAGGTACAGGATGACCAGCGTGTAGCCCACCACCGCTTCGTGCGACACGCTGGTGACGTGGGGCACGACGAAGAGCAGCGTGCCGATGAAGACGAAGAACAGGAACAGGCCCCAACTGGCCGCCGCGGCGAAGATGTCGCTGGTGCGCGTCTGGGCGACCTTGAGCGAGGAGGCCGTCTGGAGCAGTTCCTCCTCCAGGAACGCGTCGCGCCGCCGGTCGTGCAGCTTGAACTCCTTGATGCCCTCCGTGATGGCGCGGAAGTGCTCGTACAGGGAGTCGTGCAGGTGCCGCGACTTCATCGCCAGCGCCAGCGCGCGCATGGTGGGCATCTGGTAGGTCAGGTAGCCCAGCACGATGAAGCCCACCAGCCACGGCATCACCCACCCGGACAGGAAGCTCAGGTAGACGAGGCTGCCCACCACGATGAAGACGTTGATGATGAGCGTGGGCAGCATGACGAGCGTCATGTTCACCGCCGCCACGTCCTCCGTCAGCACCGCCAGCAGCCGGTGCGAGCCGCGCTCCTCCAACGCGCGCAAGGGCGCGAGCATCAACTGACGGCACAACCGCATCCGCAGTTGGGTGATGACGCCGTACTGCAGGCGGTGGGACACCATCTGCGACGCCACGCGCGTCAGGAGCGCCAGCAGGCCCACTGCGGCGAACGTCCAGCCCTCCCGGGGCGTGGTGCCGCCCTGGCCGCCCACCGCCCGGATGATGAGCGACAAGAGCGCGGTGAGGCTCGCGCCGGACAGCAGGCCGAACAGCACCGCCAGCGCGACGCCTCTGCTGGATGCGCTCAGAAGCAGGCGCACGAGCTTCATCGCGTCACCTCCCTGGAGGCCACGGCCCGCTGCGGGGCGGACTCCCGAGCGGCGGGCAGCGTGGACAGGGGCGCGTCGGGTGCCTCCACCAGCGCGGTCAGCACCTCCTGGAACGCGTCACGGAGCGCCTCGATGGTGCGCGGCTCGAAGCGCGCGGCCTGGTACTCGAACGAGCCGCCCAGCTCCTGAGGCCCGGCGACGATGTTGAGCTTCAGGTGGTGGCGCGTGTGGCCCCGGTGCAGCGCCACGGGCCGCACCGTCAGGCCCGCCACCGCGCCGGGCGCCGGCCGCGACGCCGGGGTGAAGGAGAAGCCCACCTGCCAGGGCTGTGGCACCAGCGGCAGCAGGTCCTCCTCCGGCAGGCCCTGGTGCTGGTGTGCCTCCATCCAGGATTCGCGGGCGCGCCGCAGCACGTCGCGGAAGGTGGGGTCGCCGGACAGGTTCGCCCGCACCAACCCGTAGCCGGCGAACATGCCCAGCATCCGCTCCAGCTCCGGCGCCGGACGGCCCGCGTGCGAGAAGCCCACGCAGAAGTCCTCCTGGCGCGCGGTGCGCCCGAGCAGCACCTGGAACGCCGCGAGCCCCAGCAGGAACGGTGTCACGCCCTCCTTGCGCCCCAGCGCATGGGTGGCCCGCGCCAGCGCCTCCGGCGCCTGGAACGACAGCGCGCGGCTGGCGAAGGACGCGGGCGCGTCCGGGAAGTCGTACGGCAGCGCCAGCGGAGCCACCGGGCCCGAGAGCCGCTTGCGCCAGTGCGCGCGCGCGACCTCCGCGGCGTCCCCCTGGAGCCAGTCCAGCTCCCAGAGGGTGGCGTCGCGGTACTGGAGCGGAGGGCTGGCGCGCGGGGGGACGGGGCCCTCGCGCGCGGCGAGGTAGTCCGCAGCCAGCTCCTCCATGAAGAGCGCGGTGGAGGTCGGGTCGGTGATGGCGTGGTGCTGGTGGACGAGCAGCAGGTGGGACTCGGAGGAGAGGGTGAACAGGTGCAGGCGCACCAGCGGCCCCTGCTCCATGTCGAAGGGCTGGCGGGTCGCGGCCTCCAGCAGCGCGTGCGCCCGCACCTCGCGCTCCGGCGGGGGCAGGTGCGTCAGGTCCACCGCGTCCAGGAAGGCCTCGCCCGTGGGCGCGACGCGCTGGACGGGACCTGTCCGCCCCTGCGGGAAGGACGTGCGCAGGATGTCATGGCGCTGGAGGACCGCCGCCAGCGCGCGCTGGAGCGCCGCCGGATTCAGCTCGCCCTCCAGGCGGAAGGCGGCGGGTGAGGCGTGCATCGGGTCTCCGGGCGCCGTGTCGCCCACGTTCCAGTAGACGCGCTGGCGCGGGGACAGGGGCAGTGTGTCCAGAGGCGGCGTGGGCCGCACCGGCTCACGCGTGGGCGGACGCAGGCCGCCCTCGGATTCGATGCGCGCGGCCAGCGAGGCCACCGTCGGGTGGGCGAAGAGGTCGGTCAGCGACAGGGCGACGCCGAAGACGGCGCCCACCCGCGAGGCCACCTGGGTGGCCAGCAGCGAGTGTCCGCCCAGGTCGAAGAAGTCCTGGTCGACGCCCAACGGCCCGCTGCCCAGCAGCTCGCTCCACAGCTCCACCAGCAGCTCCTCCACCGGCGTGCGGGGCGCGGTGAGCGCGCGGGCCTCGTCCGAGCCCGCGGCCTCCGGCGAGGGCAGGGCGCGCACGTCCACCTTGCCGTGCGGCGTGAGGGGCAGCGCGTCCAGCGCCTTCCACGCGGAGGGCACCATCGCGTCCGGCAGCCGGGCGCGGGCGAAGGCGCGCAGGTCCTCCACGGTGGCGGGGGCGTCCGCGTCCGGGACGAACCACGCCACCAGCCGCTGCTCTCCCGACGGCGCGGGGAGGGCGGCCACGGTGAGGGCCTGGACGCCGGGCGCGCGCGCCAGCGTCGCCTCCACCTCGCCGGGCTCCACGCGGAAGCCGCGGATCTTCACCTGGTGATCCACCCGGCCCACGAACTCCAGCTCGCCGCCGGGCAGGTGCCGCACCCGGTCCCCCGTGCGGTACAGGCGCTCGCCGGGGACGGTGGCGAAGGGCGAGGGCACGAAGCGCTCGGCGGTGAGATCCGCCCGGCCCAGGTAGCCGCGCGCCAGACCCACGCCCGCGACGTACAGCTCGCCCGGGCTGCCCGGGGGCACCAGCGCCCCTTGCGCGTCCAGCACATACAGCCGCGTGTTGGGCAGCGCCCGGCCGATGTCCGGCCGCTCCACGCGCACGTCCTCGGACATGCTGGCGCACACGGTGACCTCCGTGGGGCCGTAGGCGTTGAGCAGGCGCCGGCCCGGCTTCCACCGCGCGGCGAGCTCCGACGTGCACACGTCACCCGCGGAGATGACCGTGCGCAGGCCCTCCAGCCCGCGCGGCTCCAACTGCGCCAGCACCGGCGGCGTCAGCGTCACCGCGGTGATGGCCTCGCGGGTGATGAGCCCGTGCAGCGGCGCGCCCGGCATCAGCGCGTCGCGCGTCGCCAGGTGCAGGCATGCGCCGCCCACGAGCGTCGCGAAGACCTCCGACACGCAAGCGTCGAAGCCCAGCGCCGCGGCTTGGAGGACGCGGCTGCCCGGGCCCAGGTCGAACAGGCGCGCCTGGGAGAGGGCCGTGTTGCACAGGCCCCGGTGGGCCAGCATCACGCCCTTGGGCTGGCCGGTGGAGCCGGAGGTGAAGATGACGTACGCGAGCGCGTCCGGAGACAGCTCCACCGGGGGCGGGTCCGCCGGGCGCCGCGCGATGGCGGCCGCGTCGGTGTCCAGGCACACGGGGATCTCCGACTGGAGGGGCAGCTCGTCCAGGACGCGCTCCTCGGTGAGGAGCACCGCCACCGCCGCGCCTTCCAACAGCCGCGCGAGCCGTTCGGTGGGGTAGCCCGGGTCCAGCGGCACGAAGGCGGCGCCCGCCTTGAGCACGCCCAGGAGCGCCACCACCAGCTCGCGCGAGCGCTCCAGGCAGACGGCGACCCGGCGCTCGGGGCCCACGCCCAGCGCGCGCAGGTGGTGCGCGAGCTGGTTGGCGCGGCGGTCCAGCTCCGCGTAGCTCCACGGCTCGCCGTCGAAGGCCACCGCGGGTGCATCCGGGGTGCGGCGCGCCTGGGCCTCGAACAGCCGGTGCGCGAGGCTGTCCTCGGGCAGCGCCTGCTGCGTGGCGTTCCACGCGACGAGCAGCCGGTGACGCTCCTCCGGGGACACGACGGGCAGCGCGGACAGGGGCAATTCGGGCGTCTGCACCACCGCGTGGAGCACCCGCGCGTACGCGTCCGCCCATCGGGCGATGGTGGCCGCGTCGAACAGGTCGGTGCTGTACTCCCAGATGGCCACCAGCCCGCCTTCGAACTCCTCCAGGACGAGCGTGAGGTCGAACTTGGAGTGGGCGTTCTCGAAGTGGACGCCGCTCAGGGCGAGGCCGCCCAGGCGCAGCGCGGGCACGGGCATGTTCTGCAACGCGAGCTTCACCTGGAACAGCGGCGTGGTGCCCTGCCCGCGGCCGGGGTTGAGGGCGCGCACCAGCTCCTCGAAGGGCAGGTCCTGGTGGGCATAGGCCCCCAGCGCCGCCTCCCGCACGCGCGACACGAGCGCGCGGAAGGACGGGTCGCCCTGGAGCCGGCCGCGCATCACCAGTTGGTTGACGAAGAAGCCGATGAGGCCCTCCGTCTCCGAGCGGTTGCGGCCGGCGACGTCGGTTCCCACGGGGATGTCGTCCTGGCCGGTGAGGCGCGACAGCACGGCCTGGTAGGCGGCCAGCACCGTCATGAACAGGGTGGCGCCCTCCTTGCGGCTCAGCGTGCGCAGGCCCTCCACCAGCGTGGGCTCCAACACCTGCCGGTGGTGGGCGCCCCGCAGGCTCTGCGTGGCCGGACGCGGCCGGTCTGTCGGCAGTGCAATCGCGGGCGGCGCGCCCTCCAACTGCTGACGCCACCACGTGAGCTGTGCCTCGCGCGCTTCTGGCGTCAGCCAGCCGCGCTGCCACGTGGCGAAGTCCGCGTACTGCACGGTGGGCTCCGGCAGTGGCGAGGGCTGGCCGGCGCTGAAGGCCTCGTAGAGCGCCATCAGGTCGCGCACGAGGATGCCGCGCGACCAGCCGTCCGACACGATGTGGTGCAGCACCAGCGTGAAGACGTGTTCGTCCTCCGCCACGCGCACCAGGCCCAGGCGCACCAGCGGGCCGCGCGCCAGGTCGAACGACGTGCCCGCCGCCGTCATCACCTGGGCGAGCACCGCCGGCTCGCGCTCCAGGGGCGGCAGGGTGCTCAGGTCCACCAGCTCCAGCGGCACCCGCAGGTCGGTGTGGATGTGCTGTACGGGTTCGTCGCCGTCCAGGGTGAAGCTGGTGCGCAGGCTCTCATGGCGCTGGACGATGGCGTCCACGCACCGCTGGAGCACCGCCACGTCCAGCGCGCCCTTGAGCCGCAGGGCGCCGGAGATGTTGTAGGCCGGGGAGCCGGGCCGCATCCGGTCCACCACCCACAGGCGCTTCTGCGCGAAGGAAAGGGGCAGGGGAGCGTCGCGCGGCACGGGCACGAGCGGCGGCACGTCCTGGCCGTCGCGCTGGCCCTGCGCCCGCGCGTCGAGGTGCGCGGCCAGGGCCTCTACGGTCGGGTGGCTGAACAGCTCGCGCAGCGGCACGTCCACGCCCATCACGGCGCGCACGCGGCCCACCACCTGGGTGGCCAGGAGCGAGTGGCCGCCCAGGTCGAAGAAGTGGCCGTCCGCGCCCACGCGCTCCACCTGGAGCAACTGCGCGAAGATGCCCGCGACCAGCTCCTCGGTGGGCGTGCGCGGAGCGCTGGCGCTGGCGTCCGAGGCGCCACGCCGACGGGCCTGGGTGGCGGCGGGCACGAGCGCCGCGCGGTCCACCTTGCCGTTGGGCGTGCGCGGCAGCGCCTCCACCACGAGGTAGGCGGAGGGCAGCATCGGCTCCGGCAGGCGGGAGGCTAGGAACGCGGTGAGCTCCGCGTCGTTCGGGCCCTGCGCCTCGCGCGGGACGATGCAGGCGACCAGCCGCGCGCCGCCGTCGGGCTCGGGCAGCGCGAGCACCACCGCCGCGCGAACGGCGGGGTGCGCGGTGAGGGTGGATTCAATCTCCCCCAGCTCCACGCGGTTGCCGCGCACCTTCACCTGATCATCGCGCCGGCCCACGAACTCCAGGGTGCCGTCCGCGCGCCAGCGGCCGTAGTCGCCCGTGGCGTACAGGCGCGCGCCGTGCCGGGACGGGTGGGGCACGAAGCGCTCCGCGGTGAGATCCGCCCGGCCCAGGTAGCCGTGCGCCAGGCCCGGGCCTCCCAGGTGGATGTGGCCCACCACGCCCGGGGGCACCCGGGCACCCTGTTCATCCAGCAGCACCGCCTCCGCGTTGTCGAGCGGCCGGCCCGCCGGCACCACGCCGGTGGTGTCCGCTTCGGACGCGATGTGGAACGTGCTGGTCAGCGTGCACTCGGTGGGGCCGTACTGGTTGACGACGCGCGCGTCCGCGCCGAACACCGCGTGGGCCCGCGTCACGTCATTGGCCAGCAGGCGCTCGCCGCTGCACAGCATCAGGCGCACGGAGCGCAGCTCGCGCGGGCGCCCCTCCGCCGCCGCCAGCAGCAGCCGCAGCAGGCTGGGCACCACGCTGGGCAGCAGCGTCACCCGGTGCTGCTCCACCGTGTCGAGCAGTGCCTCCGGATCGCGTCCGCGCGCGCCCTCGGCGAAGACGACGCGGGCGCCCATCAGCACGGGAAACAGCATGTCGCGCAGCGACGCATCGAAGGACGCCGACGCAAGCTGGAGCGCCACGTCCGAGGGACCGATGGCGTAGGTGCGCTCCAGGTAGCCCACGTAGTTCAGCAGGCCCGAGTGGTGGCAGACGATGCCCTTGGGCCTGCCCGTGGAGCCGGACGTGAAGACCAGGTGCGACACGTCCGAGGGCGTGAGCGCGATGTCCGGCGCGGGGCCGTCCGAGCCGGGCTCCAGCGTCTCCACCCGCAGGCACCGGGCGCGCCACGCGGCGGGCAGGGCGGCCTCGTGCGCCGCGTCGGTGAGCACCACGCCCGGGCGCGCGTCGTCCAGCATGGACGCCACGCGGTCCGCGGGGTAGGCGGGATCCAACGGCACGTAGGTGCCGCCGGCCTCGAACACGCCCACGAGCGCGGCCAGCAGCTCCGGGGCCCGGGGCAGGAACACGGCGACCGGCGTACCGCGAACCACGCCGCGGGCAGCCAGCTCGCGCGACACGCTCCGGGCGCGGCGGGCGAGCTGCCGGAAGGTCAACCGGGTTTCGCCCATCACCGCGGCGGGTGCGTCGGGTGTGCGCTCCACCCAGGTGCTCAGGCGCTCCAGCACGGAGCGCGGCGACGGAGCCACGGCGAGCCCCGGCTCCAGGCGCGCCAGCTCTTCCTGCTCCTCCGGCGCCAGCAGCGGCGCGTCGGCCAGGGGCCGCTCCGGGTGGGCCGCCGCGAACTCCAGGAGGCGCGCCAGGTGGTCCATGGCGCGGGCCATGGTGCGCGGCGCGAAGAGGGCGGTGGCGTAGCGCAGCACCCCGTCCAGGCCGTCGGCGGTCTCGGTGAAGGACAGGTTGAGGTCGAAGCGGGCCGCTTCGGGCGGCGGCGGCAGCGAGCGCAGCGTCAACCCGCCGGGCAGCGCCAGCGTGGGCATGGGCGCGTTCTGGAGGGCGAGCACCGCTTGGAACAACGGCGAGCGGCTGCGGTCCCGGGGCGGCGCCAGGGCCTCCACCAGCTTGTCGAACGGCATGTCCTGGTGGGCGTATGCGTCCAGCGTCACGTCGCGCACGCGGGCGAGCAGCGCGCGGAACGTCGCCGCGCCGCCCAGGTGCGTGCGCAGCGCGAGCGTGTTGACGAAGAAGCCGACCGTGCCTTCGAACTCGGCGCGGTTGCGGCCCGCGATGGGCGTGCCCACCACGATGTCGTCCTGGCCCGAGTGCCGGGACAGGAGCGCCTGGAAGCCCGCGAGCAGGACCATGAAGAGGGTGGCGTTCTCCCGCCGGCCCAGATCCTTGAGCGCCTGGGTGAGCGGCGCGGACAGGCGCACCGGGTGGCTCGCGCCCTCATAGGAGGGCACGGCGGGACGGGGGAAGTCCGTGGGCAGCTCCAGCGCGGGAGGCGCGCCCGCGAGCCGGGAGCGCCAGTGGGCCACGAGCGCGTCCAGCGCTGGACCTTGCAGGTGCTCGCGCTGCCAGCGCGCGAAGTCCGCGTAGGGCCGAGGCATGGGCGGAAGCTGGGGCGCGCGGCCGGACAGGGCCGCCGTGTAGAGCGCTTCCAGCTCCCGGATGAACAGGCCCAGCGACCACGCGTCGAAGACGCCGTGGTGCACCGTGAGGGTGACGACGTGCTCGCGCTCCGACAGCTTCAGCAGCCGGGTGCGCAGCAGCGGGCCCTTGGCCAGGTCGAAGGGACGGCGGCCCTCGGCCTCCGCGAGCCTCCGGGCCTCGGTTTCGCGCTCGGCCTGGGGCAGGGAGCGCAGGTCGTCCACTGGCACGTCCACCGTCAGCGCCGGGGACACGTGCTGGAAGACCTGTTCGCCTTCCTCCACGAACGTGGTGCGCAGCGCTTCATGCCGTGCCGCGAGCGACTCGAACGCGCGCACCAGGGCGCCCACGTCCAGCGGGCCCTCGCACCGCAGCATCGTGTGCAGGTTGTAGACGGACGTGCCCGGCTCCAGGCGCTCGAAGAACCACAGCCGCTGCTGCGCGAAGGACAGGGGCGCGCGTGACGGGGTGGCGGTGGACATGGCCACCGGCGCGATGGTCGAAGGCGCGGCGCCACCGAGCGCGGCCTCCAGCGCCCGGGCGAGGCCCGCGACGGTGGGGGTCTCGAAGAGGGCGCGGATGGGCAGCTCCACGCGCCAGGTCTCCCGCACGCGCGACAACAACTGCGTGCCCAGCAGCGAGTGGCCGCCCAGCTCGAAGAAGCCGTCGTGGATGCCCACGGGGCTCACGCCCAGCAGCTCCTGCCAGAGCGCCACCAACTGCGTCTCCAGCGGACTCTGGGGGGCCGCGTAGCCGGTGCCCAGCTCCGGCCGGGCGTGCGCGCCCGCCGTGGAGGTAGCGCCGGCCGACGCCTTCGCGGGGGCCCGCCACGTGGCGAGCCGCGCGGTAAGGTCGCCGGTGGACACCACCCAGCGCCGGGTGTCGCCCACCAGCACGCGCCGGAAGGCCGCCACGCCCTCGGCCAGGGTGAGGGCCAGGGTGTGGGGCTCCAGCGGCTCCTCGCTCCAGCCGTCCCAGTCCACGCTGAACCACGGCGTGCCGCCTTCGCGGCACTGGCGCGCCGCGAAGGCGTCCAGGAAGAGGTTGGCGGAGGCATAGGCCGCGAAGCCCACGCCGCCCAGCACCGCCGCGAGCGAGGACTGGAGGAGGACGAAGTCCAGGGCCTGGCCCCTCAGCGCGCGCTCCAGCACGAGCGTGCCGCGCACCTTGGCGTCGAACTGCTCCGCGTGGCGCGCGTCGTCGGGCGCGCTCGTGGGGACGTGCGCGCGGGCGCCCAGGCTGCCGGCCCCGTGGATGACGCCGTGGAGCGCGCCGAAGCGCTCCTGCGTGAGGGCGAGCACCCGCTCCAACTCCTGGGGCTCCGCCACGTCCGCTTGCAGCACCAGCACCTGCGCGCCCCGGCGCTCCAGCGCGATCAGCCGGCGGATGCGGCGCGACGTGGCGTCGTCCTCCGCGTGCGCCGCGACCCAGGCCTCCCAGTCCGCTCGCGCCGGGAAGGCGGAGCGGCCCACCAGCACCAGCCGCGCCCGGAAGGCCGTGCCCAGCTCCTCCGCCAGCGCCAGGCCGATGCGGCCCAGGCCGCCAGTGAGGAGGTACACGCCCCCGTCGCGCAGGAGCCCGGTGCCGGGCTCGGGGGCCTCCACGCGCTCGAAGGTCTCCGTCCAGCGCCGGCCCCGGCGCAGCGCGACGACGGCCTCACCGGCCTGCGCGCGCACTTCGTCCACCAGCGAGCGGACCAGGGCTTCAGTGCCCACCTCCGCGGCGCTCACGTCGATGGCGCGCGTGCGCAGCGAGGCGGGAGCCTCCTGGGGCAGCACGCGCGCGGGGCCCAGCAGCAGCGCGTTCCACGGGTGCAGCGGCTCGTCGCCCGTGACGTCCTGCGCGCCCGCGGTGATCAGGATGAGTTCCGTGGGCGTCTCGGCCGGTCGGGTGGTGAGTTCGGCGGCCACGCGCAGCACGTCGTGGAAGTGGCCCACCGCGTCCCGCACCGCGAGGGAGTCGTCGGAGGGCGGGCCGCCGACGTCCGCCACGTAGACGACCCGGTCCGGCCGGGCTGTCTCCAGCAGGGCCTGGCGTTCCCCGGACGGGGGCGCGAGTACGGCCTCCAGGCCCTGGGCCCGGGCCGCGTCCACGAGCGCGGGAGCCAGTCGCGCGTCGCCCAGCACCCACAGGCGCGCCAGCGTGCGCGAAGCCTTCGGCGGCCCCAGCCGCTTCCAGCCGGGGACATGGAACCAGTCCTCCAGCGTGCCCTGCCGGCGCGCGGGCCCGGAGGCCGCGAGCATCGTCGCGGCCAGCGCGGGCGCCGTGCCCCGGGCGGGCGGGTCGATCCAGTAGCGCTCGCGCTGGAACGGGTAGGTGGGCAGCGGCAGCCGGCGGCGGTGCTCCTGCGGGTGCAGTCCGGCGGGCTTCAGCGGCGCGCCGGCCATCCACAGCCGGCCCACCGTCTCCAGGAAGCGGTGACGCTCCGAGCCGCCCTCGCGCGGGTGGAGCAGGGACGCGAGCACCACGCGGCGCGCGGACGCGCACCGGTTCACCAGCGAGCCCAGCGCCGTGCCCGGGCCCACCTCCAGGAAGACGGCCGACGGATCCTCCAGCAGGACCTGCACGCCGTCCGCGAAGCGCACGGCCTGACGCAGGTGCTCCACCCAGTAGCGCGGGTCGGTGGCCTCCTTCTCGGTGATCCACGTGCCGGTGAGGTTGGAGACGTAGGGGCGGCGGGGCCGCGACAGCTTCACGCTCCGGACGCGCTCACCGAAGGCGTCCAGGATGGGGTTCATCATCGCGGAGTGGAAGGCGTGCGACGTGTGCAGCCGCCGGCACTCCACCTTCCGGGCGACGAGCGTGGCCTCCAGCGCTTCGATGAGCTCCACGGGGCCGGACGCCACGCAGAGCTCCGGGGCGTTGATGGCCGCGATCGCCAGGGCGGGGCCCAACAACGGACGTAGCTCCGCCTCCGGCAGGGCCACGGAGAGCATGGCCCCGGTGGGCAGCGCCTCCATCAACTGGCCGCGCGCCGCGATCAGCGCCAGCGCGTCGTCCAGCGAGAACACGCCCGCGAGGCACGCGGCCACGTACTCGCCCACGCTGTGGCCCAGCATGGCCTGCGGCGTGACGCCCAGGGACATCCAGAGCCGCGCCAGGGCGTACTCGATGACGAACAGCACCGGCTGGGTGAGGCCCGTGCGCGACAGCCGCGCGTCCGCCGCCGCCCGGTCCGTGCCCGGAGCGGGGAAGAGGGTGTCACGCGGATCCAGGCCCAGCAGCGGCGTCAGCTTCGCGCAGCACTCGTCCACCGTCTTGCGGAAGGACGGCTCGGACGCGTACAGCTCGCGGCCCATCTCCACCGACTGCGAGCCCTGTCCCGGGAAGAGGAACACCACGGGGCGCGTGGAGGACTCCTCGACGCCGGAGCGCACGCGGGCCGCGTCCTTCGACGCCAGCAGCGCTCGTGCCTCCTCCGCGTCGCGGCACACCAGCATGCGCCGGTGCTCGAAGCGCTGGCGCCCCACCTGGAGCGTGTGCGCCACCGCGCCCAACGGGGCGTCGCGGTGGGCCTCCAGCCAGGCGTGCAGCTTCGCCGTGGCCTCCTCCAGCGCGGGGGCGCTGCGCGCGGAGAGCGTCAGCAGGTGCCAGGGGCGCTCGGCGGTGGCGGCAGGCGCGGGCCGCGCCGGGGCCTCCTCCAGCACGACGTGCGCGTTGGTGCCGCCGATGCCGAACGAGCTCACGCCCGCGCGGCGCGGCAGCCCACCGGTGTCCCAGGGACGCAGCGCTTCGTTGATGAAGAAGGGGCCCGACGCCAGGTCCAGCTTCGGGTTGGGCTGCTGGAAGTGGACCGTGGGCGGCAGCTCGCGGTGGTGCAGCGCGAGCACCGTCTTGATGAGGCCGGCGATGCCCGCCGCCGCGTCCAGGTGGCCGATGTTGCTCTTCACCGAACCCAACGCGCAGCGCCCCGGGGACGCCGGCTTGCCTTCGGAGCGGGCGGTGAAGGCGCGCGTGAGCGCCGCCACTTCAATCGGGTCGCCCAGCGGCGTGGCCGTGCCGTGGGCCTCCACGTAGGTGAGGGTCTCCGGCGCGATGCCGGCGATGCCCAGCGCCTCGCCGATGACGGCCGCTTGGCCCTCCACGCTGGGCGCGGTGTAGCCCAGGCGCGCCTCGCCGTCGTTGTTGACCGCCGAGCCGCGGATGACCGCCAGCACGCGGTCGCCGCTCTTGAGCGCGTCCGACAGCCGGCGCAGCACCACCACGCCGCCGCCCGAGCCGCGCACCGTGCCCGCCGCCTTCGCGTCGAACGGGCGGCAGTGCCCGTCCGGGGAGGCGATGGCGCCCTCCTGGTACAGGTAGCCCGCGCGCTGCGGCAGGGACAGTGACACGCCTCCGGCCAGCGCGATGTCGGACTCGCCCGTCAGCAGGCTCTGGCAGGCCAGGTGCACCGCCACGAGCGAGGAGGAGCAGGCTGTCTGCACCGCGATGCTCGCGCCGCGCAGGCCCAGCTTGTGGGACACGCGCGGGGGCAGGAAGTCCTTGTCGTTGCTGATGGCCACCTGGAACGAGCCCATGGCCTGGATGACGTCCGGACGCGGCAACAGGTGCGCGTACAGGTACGACGACGCGCCCGCGCCCGCGAAGACGGACACCAGCCCGGCGTAGGAGCGCGACGCGTAGCCCGCGCGCTCCAGGCCCTCCCAGCAGATCTCCAGGAACAGCCGGTGCTGCGGATCCAGCAGCTCCGCGTCGCGCGGCGACAGGTCGAAGAAGCCCGCGTCGAAGCGGTCCACGTCGTCCAGCGCGAAGCCGGAGCGCACGTAGTCCTTGTGGGAGAGCTGCGCCGGGTCCGCGCCGTCCGCGATCAGCTCCGCGTCGGTGAAGACGGACCGGGCCTCCACGCCCTGGCGCAGGTTGTCCCAGAACTGCTCCAGCGTGGCCGCCTGGGGAAAGCGCCCGGCCATGGCGATGATGGCCACACCCTCGGGCGCGGCTTCGGGGGAGGTCGTGGTGTCACTCATGGAAGGTCATCCTCGGAGCCGTCGGAGGTGTCGTCGGTGTCGCGGCCCTGGCGGCGGCCGTGCTGCCGCTGGAGCAGCGCGCGCCGGTGGTCGAAGCGGGCCTCGTCCTCGGCGGGGGTGGGGGTGGGCTGCGGCTCGGAGGCCTGGCGAAGCTGGGCCGCGAGCGCGCTGATGTTGGGGTGCTGGAAGAGGGTGAGCAGCGGGACGTCCACGCCCAGCGCCGCCTTGAGCCGCCCGTGCACCTGCACGAGCAGCAGCGAGTTGCCGCCCAATTCGAAGAAGCCGTCGTGCAACCCCACGCGCGGCACCTCCAGGACCTCCTGCCAGAGCGCGGCCAGCGTGCGCTCCAGCTCACTGCGGGGCGCCTCGTAGGCGGAGGACACGCCCAGGTGGCTGGCGTCCGGCGTGGGCAGCGCCTTGCGGTCCACCTTGCCGCTGGGGGTCAACGGCAGCGCGGGCAGCACCACGAACACGGCGGGCACCATGTACGGCGGCAGGCGCTCCAGGAGGAAGGTGCGCAGCGCGGAGGCCTGCGCCTGCTCCGCGTCGCCCGCCACCCAGGCCACCAGCCGGCGGTTGCCGCCGTCCGCGCGCGCCATCACCACCGCGTCGGTGAGCGCGGGGTGCTGGCGCAGGACGGCTTCGACTTCGCCCGGCTCGATGCGGAAGCCGCGCAGCTTCACCTGGTCGTCCGCGCGGCCCACGTACTCCAGCTCTCCTTCGGGGCTCCAGCGGACCACGTCGCCCGTGCGGTAGAGCCGCGCGCCCGGGAGGTCCCCGAAGGCGTCCGGCACGAAGCGCTCGGCGGTGAGGTCCTGGCGGCCCACGTAGCCGCGCGCCACGCCCGGTCCGCCCACGTACAGCTCGCCCGCGACGCCCGGCGGCACGGGGAGCCCGCGCGCGTCCAGCACGTACACGCGCACGTTGGGGAAGGGCCGGCCGATGGTGATGGCGCCCGCCTTCAGCGCGCCGCTGATGGACGCGCAGATGGTGACCTCCGTGGGGCCATAGGCGTTGAGCAGCTTGCGGCCGGTGCCCCAGCGCCGCGCCACCTCCGGGGTGCAGGCCTCGCCCGCGGAGATGACCGTCTCCAGCGCGGGCAGGCCGTCCGGCTCCAACTGCGCCAGCACCGACGGCGTGAGCGTCACGGCGGTGATGGCGTGCTCGGTGAGGACGGCTCTCAGCGGAGGCCCCGGCAGGAGCGCCTCGCGGGGCGCCAAGCACAGCGTCCCGCCCGCCAGCAGCGTGGCGAACAGCTCGCACACGGAGGCGTCGAAGCCCAGCGCCGCGAACTGGAGCACGCGGCTGCCCGGGTGGAAGCCGTGGGCGTCCACCGCGGCGAGCGCCGTGTTGCGCAGGCCCCGGTGCGTCAGCAGCGTGCCCTTGGGGCGCCCCGTCGAACCGGAGGTGTAGATGACGTACGCCAGCGTGTCGTCGCCGATGTCCGCGTCCGGAGGCGCGTCCGCGACCGCGGTCGGGTCGGAGGCGAGCGGCAGGAAGGTGAGCCCGGGCGTGGAGGGCCAGTCCGACACGCGCGGCGACACCAGGAGCACGCGGGCCCCGCTGTCCGCCACCATGAACGCCAGTCGCTCTCGCGGCAGGTCCGGATCCATGGCGACCCAGGCGCCGCCCGCCTTGAGCACCGCCAGCACCGCCACCACCCACTCCACGGAGCGGTCCAGGCACAGGCCCACGCGCGCCTCCGGGCCCACGCCCAGCGAGCGCAGCCGGTGGGCCAGGTGGTTCGCCCGGCGGTCCAACTCGCGGTAGCTCACACGCTGCTGCTCGAAGGCCAGGGCGACGTGGTCCGGGAAGCGGGCCACGCGCTCCGCGAACAGCGCGGGGACGGACGCGGTGCCGAAGTCGCGCGGGAAGGCGTTCCAGTCGCCCAGCACCTGGCGCCGCTCGGCCTGGGACAGGAGCGGCACGGTGGCGGGACGGCGCTCCGGATCCTCCAGCACCGCCTCCAGCAGGCCGCGCAGGTGGGACTCCATGCGGCGCACCGTCGCGGCGTCGAAGAGGGCGGTGTTGTATTCGATGATGCCCGGCAGCGCGTTGTCCGCCTCCGCCAGCGTGAGCGTCAGGTCGAACCGCGCGGCGCTCAGGTCCGTCTCCAGCGCCGTGGCCTCCAGGCCGGGCAGCGCCACGGCGGGCTGGGTGTTGTTCTGGAGGGCGAACATCACCTGGAAGAGCGGCGTGCGGCTCAGGTCGCGCTCGGGCTGGAGCGCGTCGACGACCTTCTCGAAGGGCACGTCCTGGTGCGCGTAGGCCCCCAGCGTGGTGTCCCGCACCCGGGCCAGCAACTGCCGGAACGTGGGAGCCCCGTCCAGGCGCGTGCGCAGCACCAGCGTGTTGACGAAGAAGCCCACCAGCGGCTCCGTCTCCTGGCGCGTGCGCCCGGCGATGGGCGTGCCCACGCTGACGTCGTCCTGCCCGGAGTACCGGGAGAGCAGCGCCTGGAAGCCCGCGAGCAGCGTCATGAAGGGCGTCACGCCCTCCTCACGGCTCACGGCGCGCACGCGCGCGGCCAGCGCCTGCGGCCACTTCAGGGCGTGGCTGGAGCCCGCGTGCGTCTGCACCGGCGGCCGGGGCCGATCCGTGGGCAGCTCCAGGGCGCGGGGGGCGCCCTCCAACTGCGTGCGCCAGTACGCAAGCTGCGCCTCCAGCACGCCGCCCGCCGCGAGCCACCGGCGCTGCCACAGCGCATAGTCCGCGTACTGCAAGGGAAGCGGAGGCAGCGGCGACGGGGCCCCGCTCCGGAACGCGGCGTACAGCGCGCCCAGCTCCCGCACGAGCACGCCCACCGACCAGCCGTCGGACACGATGTGGTGCATCGTCACCATCAGGACGTGTGACCCGGGCGCGATTGTGAGCAGCACCGCGCGCAGCAGCGGTCCCCGAACGAGGTCGAAGGGCCGCTGCGTCTCCTGGACGCAGCGCTCGCGGGCCGCCACCTCGCGGTCCTCGGGCGGACCGTCCAGGACGACGTGCTCCAGCACCGGCGCCACGTCGTCGGTGACGGCCTGGAAGGGCGCGCCCTGCTCCGACGGGAACGTCGTGCGCAGCACCTCATGCCGGCGCACCACCTCCACCATGGCCCGGCCCAGCGCGTCCACGTCCACCTCGCCGGTGAGGCGCAGCGCGTGGGAGAGGTTGTAAAGCGCGCTGCCCGGCTCCAGCCGGTCGAGGAACCACAGGCGCTGCTGCGCGAAGGACAGGGGCACCCGGCCGTCGCGCGGCATGGGTGCGGGCGGTGGGAGGGACGCCTCCGACGGGTCGCGGCGGTGCGCCTCCACCCACCGCGCCAGCGCGGCGGGCGTGGGGGCCTGGAACAGCTCCTTGAGCGGCAGCTCCACGCCGAACGCGCCGCGCAGTCGCGACACCAACTGCGTGGCGAGCAGCGAGTGGCCGCCCAGGTCGAAGAAGTCATCTCTCGCGCCCACCCGCTCCCGGCGCAGCACCTGGGCGAAGAGGGAGGTGATGAGCTCCTCGGTGGGGCCCACGGGCGCCACGTGCGCGTCGGTGCCGCCCACGTGCGCGTCGCCCGGTGGGGGCAGGGCCTTGCGGTCCACCTTGCCCGTCGCGGTCAGCGGCAGGCGCTCCAGGGCGACGAAGGCGGCGGGCACCATGTATTCCGGCAGCCGCTCCAGCAGCCAGCGGCGGAGCTGCGCCGGGGCCACGGGCTCGCGCTCCACCACGTGGGCCACGAGCCGGCTATCGCCGCCGGTCGCGTCCACGGTGACGACGACGTCCTGGAGCGCCGGGTGGCGTCCCAGCACCGCTTCGATTTCACCCAGCTCGATGCGGAAGCCGCGCACCTTCACCTGGAAGTCGACGCGGCCCAGGCACTCCAGCCGTCCGTCGGCGCGCAGCCGGCCCCGGTCGCCGGAGCGGTACATGCGCGTCCCCGCCGGTCCGAACGGATCCGGCAGGAAGCGCGAGGCCGTCAGCGCGGGCTGTCCCAGGTAGCCCTGGGCCACGCTCGCGCCCGCCAGGTACAGCTCGCCCGTCAGGCCCTGGGGCACCGGCCGCAGGTGCGCGTCCAGCACATGGACCCGGTCTCCCGCGATGGGCCGCCCGATGGTGGGCGTCCCCGGCTCCACGTCCGTGGACACCACCGTTTCGGCCGTCACCAGCACCGTGGCCTCGGTGGGGCCGTACAGGTTCGTCAGCACGTAGGGCGCGCCGGAGGGCGGACGCTGGCGGAGCTGATCCCCGCCCACGCCCACGTGGCGCAGCACCGCGTGGGCGGGCAGCGGCTCCTCGAAGAACCGCTGCGCGATCGCGGTGGGCAGGAACGTCAGGTGGATGCGCTCGTCCGAAAGCCACCGCGCCAGCTCCGTGGATGTCGCGCGGACCTCGTCGGGCACCACCACCAGCGTCGCGCCGGCAGCCAGCTTGGGCCAGATCTCCAGGACGGAGGCGTCGAAGGAGGGCGTGGCCATGAGCGTGGTGCGCTCACCGGGAGAGAGCGGCAGGGCGTCCAGGTGCCACGCCACCAGGTTCGCGAGCGCCGCGTGGTGCACACGGATGCCCTTGGGCACGCCCGTCGTGCCCGACGTGAAGATGACGTAGGCGGGCTCTTGCGCGTGCGGAGGGGGCAGGGCGCCCTGGGGCGCGTCCGTGGAGAGGAGCGAGTCCAGCGCGTCCGCGTCCAGCAGGTGCGTGCGGGCTTCCGGGGGGAGCCGCTCCGCGAGCTCGGACGTGGTGACGACGTCGGTCGTCCCCAGCCCGCCGAGCAGCGTGGCGAGCCGGGCCGAAGGGGCATGCGGATCCAGCGGGAGGAAAGCGCGGCCCGCCTTGAGCGTGGCCAACTGCGCCACCACGAGCGCCGCCGAACGCTCCAGGAGGAGTGCCACGGGGTGCTCCGCCGGGCCCGTCAGGCGCTGGGCCAGCACCGACGCCGCGTGATCCAGCCGGGCGTAGGTGAGCACGCGCCCGCCGTCGACGAGCGCGGCGGCGTCCGGCGTGCGCGCCACCCAGGCCGCGAAGCGCGTGAGCACGTCGGGGTGCACGGGGGCGGCGGTGGTGACGGACGGCGGCACGGACGCTGCGTCCCCCAGCGACAGCCGCGACAGCGGGGACTCCGGCTCGGCCGCGATGCCCTCCAGCAACGTGCGCAGGTGGTCGCCCAGCCGCGCGACGGTGCCCGGCTCGAAGAGGTCGGTGTCGTATTCGAAGAAGCCGTGGAAGCCGTCCGCCCCGTCGCGCAGCGACAGCGACAGGTCGAACTTCGCCGCCTGGCTCTCGGTGGCCACCTCACGCAGCACCAGCCCGGGCAGGGACAGCGCCTCGGCGGGCGCGTTCTGGAGCGCGAACAGGACCTGGAAGAGCGGCGGGTGGCTCAGGCTGCGCTGTGGCCGCAGCACCTCCACCAGCTTGTCGAAGGGGACCTCCTGGTGCGCGGTGGCCTCCAGCGCGACCTCGCGCACCCGCGCCAGCAGGTCCACGAAGCGCTCCTCCTCCGCGACGTGCGTGCGCAGCACCAGGGTGTTCACGAAGAAGCCGATGAGTCCCTCCAGTTCCGGTCGCGTGCGGCCGGCGACGGGCGAGCCCACGCTGATGTCGTCCTGGCCGGACACGCGGGAGAGCAGCACCTGGAAGGCCCCGAGCAGCACCATGAAGGGCGTGGTGCCGGTGCGCAGGGCCAGCGCTCGCACCTCCTCGGACAGGGCGCGGGGCAGGGCGACGGGCTGCATCGCGCCACGGTAGGAACGCACCGCCGGACGCGGGCGGTCCGTGGGCAGCTCCAGCAGGGGGGGCGCCCCGGTGAGCGCGCGCCGCCAGTACGCCAGGCCCTCCTGGAGCGCGGGGCCCTCCATCCAGCGGCGCTGCCACGCGGCGTAGTCCACGTACTGCAGGCGCGGCGGCTCCAGCGGCACGGCCTGGCCGGACGCGAACGCCTGGTAGAGCGCGGCCACCTCGCGGATGAGGACACCCGTGGACCAGCCGTCGGAGATGATGTGGTGCAGGGTGACGAGCAGCACGTGCGTGCGGGCATCCAGCCGCAGCAGCTCCACGCGCATCAGCGGACCGCGCGCCAGGTCGAACGGCGCTCGGGCCTGGGCCTCGGTGAGGCGCCGGGCCTGGGCGTCGCGCTCGGCGGGGGCAAGGCCGCTCAGGTCCACGAGGGACACCGGAACGTCCCCGGCGGGGAGGATGACCTGCACGGGCAGACCCTGCTCCGCGCGGAACACGGTGCGCAGGGACTCGTGGCGCTCCGCCAGGGCGCTGAACGCGCGAGCGAGGGCGGCCTCGTCCAGCGCTCCCTCGACGCGCAGCGCCGCCGGGATGTTGTAGGACGCGCTGCCCGGCTCCAGTTGATCCATGAACCACAGCCGCTGCTGGGCGAAGGACAGCGGCAGGTCGCCCTCGCGCGGGATGCGCGTGACGGACGCCTCGCGCACGTTGCTGGCGGAGCCCAACAGGGCCTCCTCCACGCGCTCGGCGAGCCGGGCCACGGTGGGGGCCTCGAAGAGCGCGCGCACGGGCAGGGCGATGCGGAACGCATCCCGGAGCCGGATGATGGCCTGGGTGGCCGTCAGCGAGTGGCCTCCCAGCAGGAAGAAGTCGTCGTCCCGGCCCACGCGGGGCAGGCCCAGCACCTGGGCCAGCACCTCGGCCAGCCGCTCCTCCACCGGGGTGCGCGGCGCCACGTAGGCGGCGCGGGCGTCGCCGCCGGAGGACTCCACGTCGGGCAGGGCCCGGCGATCCACCTTGCCGTTGGGCGTGTGCGGCAGCGCCTCCAGCGCCAGGAAGGCGGAGGGCACCAGGGGCTCCGGCAGCCGCGTGAGCAGCCAGCGCCGCAGCTCCAGCGTGTCGGGCGCCTCCTCGCGCGCCACGACGTAGCCCACGAGCCGGCGCTCGTTGCCCTCACCGCGCACGGCGACCGCCACCTCGCGCAGGGCCGGGTGCTGCGCGAGCACCGCCTCCACTTCACCCAGCTCGATGCGGAAGCCGCGCACCTTCACCTGGTCGTCGGCGCGGCCCAGGTACTCCAGCTCGCCGTCCTCGCGCCAGCGCGCCAGGTCGCCGGTGCGGTAGAGCCGCGCGCCGGGCCGGGTGGAGAAGGGGTCGGGCACGAAGCGCTCGGCCGTGAGCGCCGGTCGGCCGCCGTAGCCGCGCGCGACGCCGTCCCCGCCGATGAAGAGTTCACCGGCCACGCCCACGGGCGCCGGCACGCCGTGCGCGTCCAGCACGTACAGCCGGGTGTGGGCGATGGGGCGGCCGATGGGCACCGCGTCCTCCACCTGCGTGCCGGGGCCCACCTCGAAGGTGGCGCATCCGACGACCGTCTCGGTGGGGCCGTACTCGTTGATGATGCGGGTGGCGGGGGCGCGCTCGCGCCAGAAGGCCACCGCAGCCACCGTCAGCGCCTCACCGCCGACGACGAAGCACCGCACGCGGCCGGCCACGTCCACGTCACCCAACTGCGCCTCCAGCAGTGACAACTGGGTGGGCGTGAGCTTGACGATGCCGAAGTCCTGGCCCGCGCGCAGCACGTTGCCCAGCTCCTCGCCGGCCAGGCCCTCCGGCACCAACACCACGCGACCGCCCGCCACCAGCGGCGTCAGCAGGCTGGTGATGCTCAGGTCGAAGCCCAGCGGCGAGTGCAGCGGGGCGCCACTGCCCGCCGCCGCGTCATAGGCCCGCTGGCTCCAGTGCAGGTAGTTGACGAGCCCGCCGTGCGTCACCATCACGCCCTTGGGGCGGCCGGTGCTGCCGGAGGTGTAGAGCACGTAGGCCAACTGCTCGGACGAAACGGGCGCGCGGCTCGAGGGGGCCTCCGCCTTCCACGGCAGCGTGTCCACGCACACGCTGGGCAGCCGCGTGTCCGGAAGCCCCGTCAGCAGCGGCGACTGGGTGACGAGCACCCGCGCCTCGCTGTCCTCCAGCACGTAGGCCAGCCGGTCGCGCGGGTGCGAAGGGTCCATGGGCACGTAGGCGCCGCCCGCCTTGAGCACGCCCAGCACCGCGGCAACCATGTCGAACCCGCGCCGCAGCGCCAGCGCGACCCGCATCTCCGGGCCCACGCCCAACTCGCGCAGCGCATGGGCGAGCTGATTGGCGCGCGAGTCCAGCGCCCGGTAGCTCAGCGTCTCCTCACCGAAGGCGACCGCCACCGCGTCCGGCGTGCGCTCCACCTGGGCCTCGAACAGCGCGGCGGTGCCCACCGCGGGCACCTCCGGCCGGGGACCCGTGCTCCACGCGTGCAGCACCTGCCGCTGCTCGTCCGGCGAGAGCAGCACGGCGCGCTCGTAGCGCGCATCCGGCTGGTGGGCCATGGCCTCCAGCGTGCGCATGTACAAGCCCGCGACGCGCTCCAGCCTCGCCGCGTCCCAGTCATGGCCGTGGCTGCGCAGCGCCAGCTCCACCGCGTGGGTCTGCGTGTTCACCGTGAACGTCGTGTCCAGCGGCAGGTCCAGCCAGGACGCCTCCTCGAACGGCTCCACCAGCCGGATGCCCTCCAACTGGGACAGGCCCTCGGAGACGTGGAAGTGGACGAAGTTGAAGAGGACGTCGAACAGGGGACGGCCTCCCGCCTCTTGCTGGAGCCGCGCCATGGGGTAGCGGCGGTGCGGCGACAGCGCCTGCTCGCGGGCGAAGACCTGCCGGGCCAGCTCCACCCAGCTTCCGCCCTCCAGCCGCAGGTGGAAGGGCGCGCTGTTGAGGAACAGCCCCAGCACCTGCTCGCCGCCCTCCACCTCCGGGCGGCCGTTCACCACGAAGCCCGTCACCACGTCAGGAGTGCCGTCCAGCACCGAGCGCACGCGCAGGTGCGCCGCCATCAGCACGCTCTTGAGCGGCACACCGGCCCGCTTCGCCAGCGCGCGCAGACCCTCGGAGGCGCCGTCGGACAGGGCCACCTCGTGCAGGCCCAGCGGGCCCGAGGCTCCGCCAGAGCGCTGGGGCGTACGGGCGCGCGGCATCGCGGCCAACTGTTCGCGCCAGTAGCCCCGGGTCGCCTCGGAGGTCAGCGCCTGCTGCTCCAGCGCCACGAAGTCGCGGAAGGACGCGTGCGGGGGCGGGGCGGCGCGGGTGTCACCGCGCAGCGCCGCCGTGTAGCGGGGGAACAGCTCGCTCAAGAGCGACGCGAAGCTCCAGCCGTCCAGGATGGCGTGGTGGAACACCACGGAGAACTGGGCCGTCCGCGCGCCGCGCCGGTGGAAGGCGAAGCGCAGGAGGGGCGCCTCGTTCCAGGTGAAGGGCCGGGTGCGCTCGCGCTCGGTCCAGGCGGTGATGCGGGCGTCCTGCTCCGCGCGCGGCAGGTGCGACAGGTCCTCCACGAACAGCCGCGGCTCCACCTCTCGGTGGACGCGCTGGAGGGGCACGTCATGGCGCGCCAGCTCGAACGACGTGCGCAGCACGGCGTGGCGCGCGGTCAGCTCGCGCAGCACGCGGCGCAGCGCCTCCACGTCCACGTCCAGCTCCAGATGGAAGCTGAAGGCGTCGTGGTAGAGCGCGGAGTCCTGGCTGAACTCGCTCTGGAAGAGCATGCCCGCCTGGAGCGCCGCCAGCGGGTAGGCGTCCTCCACGTCCTCCGGAAGCCGCGCGCGGTCCTCCGGTGACACGAGCGCGAACGGCTCGCTCTTCGCGGAGGCCTCGGGCGCGAGGACCTGGGCCGGGGATTCGCCCAGGCTGTCGGCCAACGCGCGCACCGTCTGCTTCTCCAGGAGCGCGGCCACGGACACGTGCAGGCCGCGCTCGCGGCAGCGCGCGACGAACTGGATGGCGCGGATGGAGTCGCCGCCCAGGTCGAAGAAGCTGTCGTCGATGCCCACCGTCTCCACGCCCAGCACCTGCGTGCTGACGGCGGCGAGCAGCGCCTCCGTGGGCGTGCGAGGGGCCTGGTAGGCCGTGCCCAGCTCCGGGCGCTCGCCGTCCGGCGCGGGCAGCGCCCGGCGGTCCACCTTGCCGTTGGCGGTGAGGGGCAGCTCCGGCAGCACCACCAGCGCCGCCGGCACCATGTACGCGGGCAGCTTGTCGGACAGGAAGGAGCGCACGCCCTCCATGGTCCAGTGGGCGCCTTCCTCCAGCGCCACGTAGAGCACCAGGGACTTCTCGCCCGCCAGCACGTGCACCACCACGGCCGCGTCGAGCACCGACGGGTGGCGCCGCACCGCCGCTTCGATTTCTCCCGGCTCGATGCGGAAGCCGCGCACCTTCACCTGGTGGTCCGCGCGGCCCAGGAACTCCAGCGTGCCGTCCGCGCGCAGGCGGCCCAGGTCGCCCACGCGGTACAGCCGGGCCCCGGGCACGTCGCTGAACGGATCCGGCACGAAGCGCTCGGCGGTGAGCGCGGGCTGATTCAGGTAGCCCAGCGCCAGGCCGTCACCGGCCGCGTACAGCTCTCCGGACGCGCCGGGAGGCACGGGCTGCATCCGGGCGTTGAGCACGTGAACGCGGGTGCCGCGCACGGGTCGGCCCAGCGGCACGCCGCCGCGCAGGTCCTGACCCCGGGGCACCGGATGGCAGCAGGTGAAGGTGGTGTTCTCCGTGGGGCCGTAGCCGTTGATGACCTGGCACCCCGGGTGGGTCTCCATGACGCGGGCCACGTGCGGCGCGGACAGCACGTCGCCGCCGGCCAGGAGCTGGCGCACCGGCGCGAAGGCGTCCAGCCGGGTGTCCACCAGTTGGTGGAACAGGCCCGCGGTCAGCCACAGCGTGGTGACGCGCTCGCGCTCGAGCAGCGCCGCCAGCGCCTCCGCGGACGGAGCCTCCGGAGGGGCCAGCACCAGTCGCGCGCCGTTGAGCAGCGCGCCCCAGATTTCAAAGGTGGACGCGTCGAAGGACAGCGGCGCCAGTTGGAGCAGCGTCTCGTCCGGGGACAGGTTCACGAACCCCGGCGTCAGCACCAGCCGAAGGATGCCCCGGTGCGGCACCTGGACGCCCTTGGGCTTGCCGGTGGAGCCGGAGGTGAACAGGACATAGGCCTCCGCTTCCGCGTCCACCGCGCAGCCTGGGTTGTCCGTGGGCCGCCGCGCGATGCTGGCCGCGTCCGAGTCCACGCACACGAGCTGTGCCCAGCTTCCGGGCAGCGCGTCCGCGACCTCCTCGCGGGTGACGATGGCCACCGGCTGCGTGTCCTCCAGGAGGAACGCGAGCCGCTCGGCCGGCAGGCTCGCGTCGAGCGGCACGTAGGCGCCGCCCGCCTTGAGGATGGCCAGCAGGCCCACCACCAGCTCCGGCGAACGCTCCAGCGCCAGACCCACCCGGCGGCCGGGCCCCACGCCCAGCGCGCGCAGGTGGTGCGCCAACTGGTTGGCTCGCGCGTTCAGCTCCCCGTAACCCAGCTCCCCGCC
>NZ_RAVZ01000790.1 GCF_003611635.1 Corallococcus terminator
TGCGCCCTATACACGGAAGGCGTCGGCGGGGGTGTGACAGTGGAGGGCCTGCCTGGACGAGGCCTTGCGGATCGAGCCAGGGGGATGCGTTCAAATGCCGACGCGGGCGGTCACCTCGACCCCGAAGCGCGGCGCGCCCCTGAATGCCTGTCCCCTGCTTTTATTCCGGGTCGGTTCGCGCGGTGTCGGGGTCATGGAGGGCTCCGGGCATGAAGACAGGCCCGGTAGCCATAGCCCCGCGCC
>NZ_RAVZ01000791.1 GCF_003611635.1 Corallococcus terminator
TCCAGCGCGGGCACGTGCACCACGCGGAAGAGGGACGCGAAGGTGGGGGCCTCCTCGCGCACGCGCTCGAAGCGCTCCGGCGTGGACTCGGCCAGCACCGTCAGCTCGCCGCGCGCCAGGTGGGGCTCCAGGTACTGCGCCACGTTGGTGCGCTCGTTGTGGGTGCGCCCCGCGTAGACGAGCGACGCCAGGTCGTCCACGTAGAGCAGGTCGCCCACCTCCACCAGCTCCCGCACCACGC
>NZ_RAVZ01000792.1 GCF_003611635.1 Corallococcus terminator
AGTCTGGGAGGCGCTTATATCCCCGATCAAGCATCCCGGCTCTATGACTATTGACTAGCGCGGGATATTGTATTTTTGGCAGGTACGCAGAATGAGTAGCAATTGGCGAGACGCTGGACAGCTCGCTGGTATGATCTTGTTCGTTATTGGTCGTTCGAGTGCCATCTAGAAAGCTAGAAATCTGGATTTGGTTGACATTGATGCTCATCAGAAGACGCGTTTGTCAATGTTGACATCGCGTCACCCCGCAGCTCAGTGAACGTGGGTGAGTTTGAGAAAGAAGGCATTGATAAGGATGAGTATCTTCTGAGAAGGCATGACTTGGGAACAGAAGACCTCTGCAGTTGAAACACGAGCAAGATATGTGAATTTCATGGTGCAGGTTGTGCATCGGATGATTCTTCAATGATCTTTGCGCGGAGCTGGAGCTGGGTATATCTGACTGAGCCATGTTGATATTTGCCCGCTTTGGGTAATTGCCTGGGTAAAGG
>NZ_RAVZ01000793.1 GCF_003611635.1 Corallococcus terminator
TGGGCCGGTTCGTGTTCCAGCGCAAGCGCGACTACCTGCGCAACCTCCTGGAGATGTTGGACCAGGGCAACATCGACGATGCCCTGCGCCACGCGATTCCGCTCGGCAAGGACCCCGACTCCCAGGCACAGCTCGCGCTGGGGGTGCCGGCGCCGCGCGAGCAACTCGACATCCAGCCGCAACGGGGTGGAGGCGCCCGCTCGGTGTTCGGAGGTGGCG
>NZ_RAVZ01000794.1 GCF_003611635.1 Corallococcus terminator
GTACCTGCTTCGGCGTGCGATTGCTCTCATACGTCCCGTCTCCGAGCTGGCCGTAATTGTTCCAGCCCCAGGCCCAGACGGTGCCGTCCTGCTTCAAAGCGAGCGTGTGGGCGCCGTCAGCAGCAAAGGCCGTGACGCCCGTCAGGTCTTGTACCCGGACTGGCGTGTAGCGGTCGGTGGTGGTCCCGTCACCGAGCTGGCCAGCTTCGTTGTATCCCCAGGCCCAGACGGTGCCATCCTGCGTCACTGCGAGCGTGTGGCCAGCGCCAGGGGAGAGGGCCGTGACGCCCGTCAAGCCCTGTGCCTGCATCGGCGTGTGGCGGTCGGTGGTGGTCCCGTCACCGAGCTGGCCAAAGTAGTTCCAGCCCCAGGCCCAAACGGTGCCGTCCTGCTTCACGGCGTACGCGTGTCCGGCGCCCGCGAGAAGAAGGGCCACAGCGCTCGTAGCGCATTGCGAGCCGCCCTGGAGAG
>NZ_RAVZ01000795.1 GCF_003611635.1 Corallococcus terminator
CTACGGGCCTTGTACAAGCCCAGGCTCTCGATCAACTGTTGATGGCGAAGCCTTCGAAGACCGTGCTGGTGAAGGTGCGCGGCGATTCAATGCTGAATGCCGGGATTCTTAGTGGCGACGTCGCCGTGGTTGAGACGAGTTCGCAGGCTTTGACCGGCGACATCGTGGTGGCCGAAATCGATGGTAGCCAGACCATCAAAGAATTCAGGAATGATCGAGGTCAACCGCGCCTCGTATCGCATGGCATGGACGGCAAGACGGCGACTCCCGAGAAGACCCTGAACATCATCGGCGTCGTCAGGGGCATTGTCCGAAGCTATAGGCCGCAGTCGGACGGTGGGGCTAAGATAAAAAAACAGGGAATATCTCGATGACAACCATCAGCAAGATTGAGTGGACTGAGCAAACGTGGAACCCGACAGTCGGGTGCACCAAGATCTCGCCCGGGTGCAAGCATTGCTATGCGG
>NZ_RAVZ01000796.1 GCF_003611635.1 Corallococcus terminator
GTTCTTGAGGGAGAAGAGGATTGAGAGGGATGGGAGGATAGGGCAGAATAGAAGCGGGGAACGTGGGCAGTGATTTGGTTGAGGGATGCATTGGATTGCGACTGGGACTGGACAAGAATGACCTTCAGATGGGAGGGAAAAGTAAGGACGATGGCGTTATGCATTCAAAGGCGTTCGGGCATGGAGGACCTTCCAATGAAGCTGGATTGTATTGGGCAGAGACACAAAATCGAAAGAGCGAAGAGCAAGGAGAGGAACGGCCTCATATTGTACAAATATTCTACAAAATGTACACTCCTCTAAATCAATCAAGTCTACTTTCAATCTCCTCCCACACCTCATCCTCCAACGTTCCCTGCGACGCATTCGCATAAACCCCCTGAACCTCCGAATTATCCTGCAATGTCTCAATCAACTCTTTGAGTCTCACTGCCGCATGCTTATCCTCCAGCGGAACCATCGTATCC
>NZ_RAVZ01000797.1 GCF_003611635.1 Corallococcus terminator
GTTGGAAAGAATACTATTTTAACAAATAAACATGTGTCGAAAAATTACAAAGTGGGCGATAGAATTACTGCACATCCAAATAGTGATAAAGGTAATGGTGGTATTTATTCGATTAAAAAGATTATTAATTATCCAGGTAAAGAAGATGTATCAGTCATTCAAGTTGAAGAGCGTGCAATAGAACGTGGACCAAAAGGCTTTAATTTTAATGATAATGTAACGCCATTCAAATATGCGGCAGGGGCTAAAGCTGGTGAGCGAATTAAAGTGATTGGTTATCCACACCCATACAAAAATAAATATGTTTTATATGAGTCAACTGGCCCTGTGATGTCAGTAGAAGGTAGCAGTATTGTATATTCAGCGCATACTGAAAGCGGAAACTCTGGATCACCTGTATTAAACAGCAACAACGAATTAGTTGGTATTCATTTTGCTTCTGATGTAAAAAATGATGATAACAGAAA
>NZ_RAVZ01000798.1 GCF_003611635.1 Corallococcus terminator
CCCCGCTCAACCGCGCCGTCCTCGCCCTCCTGCGCGCGATCGTCCCGGGCTGAGCCCGAGCGGGGATCAGCCCCGGAGGCCCGGGCTGAGCCCGAGCGGGGATCAGCCCCGGAGGCCCGGGCGGGGATCAGCCCCGGAGGCCCGCCCGGATCAAACCCCGGAGGACCGGGCGGGGATCAGCCCCGGAGGCGGGCGGCGGCCGTCGCCCAGCGGGCGAGCAGCGCCTCGGCGTGCCCGGCGTCGACCGCCGCCGCCGCGCGCTCCCGGCCCCGGGCGACCGCGGCGTGGAGGTCGGTCGCGTCCGCGCCCAGTGCCTCGTCGTAGGCCGCGAGGGCCGCCCCGGCGTTCAGGAGCACCGCCTCGCGCACGGGCCCCTCCTCCCCCGCGAACACCGCACGGGCCGCGGCCGCGTTGACCGAGGCGTCCCCTCCGCGCAGGTCGCCGGGCGCCGAGACCGGCACACCGA
>NZ_RAVZ01000799.1 GCF_003611635.1 Corallococcus terminator
GAATATCACTTGTATCGATATCTATTTTTGTAGACGGCACTTTAAAAACATCAGTAAATTGTCTTGTTACCTGTTTAAATTCACTCAAATCAATTTGTTGATACTCAAAGTATTTCTTCAACTCATGAAATCGACGATGCTCGACTTCACTATATAAAAAGATTGACAACATTGGATCATTAAAAAATAAATGTGCTGAAGGCGGTTGAATTAATTGGTAAACAAATTGTGTTTCTTGTTCATCATGTTTGACAAACGCCTTTAACAATCCAATCGCTTCAAGTAAGTCCATTTGTTGTCTAAACTCTAGTAAATTAATTTTAAGTTCATTCATAAAAATATAATGAGAAAGAATCAATGTTTCATTATGACTGTCTTTAACGAATTGAGTCATAAAATGATATAAACCCACTGCTTGCGTTCCAATTAGCGGTGTATACAGTCGATTCAATACCTCTAAAT
>NZ_RAVZ01000079.1 GCF_003611635.1 Corallococcus terminator
GGGCGAACCTTGTGCCTCAGGATGCCAACTTCAACCGTGGCAACTGGGTGCAGCTCGAAAACAAGATGGCCAAGTGTGGAAGCCTGCCGAGCGGCCGGTTGCGCTACTCCATCGGTGCGAATTATCCGAACTCCACCGCGCTCATCCCCAACAACATGACGATGGAGCTCACCAACCAGTCCACGGGGAGCGCAGTGTCCATGTCTTTCTCGAACGTGGACGGCGGCGGGTCGAACGGCACGAACGAGCGGACCCGTGGCGTGAACTGGCTGTCGAGCCAGGGGTGCAACTGAGGCTCGGGTGCTCACGTTCTGGGAGAAGGACAGCGAGGCCGGCACCACCTCCTCCCGGAATGGGCGTGTTCGAGATTCAGGCATGCCAGCCGATATGCTCGATGCCCCATGAGCCCCTCCCCCCTCCAGGATGAAGGCGAAGTCCGTCCGACCGAGCCTCGTGACGGCTACGCGCGACGCGTTGGCCTTTTCTCGGGGGTGATGCTCGTCATTGGCGGCATCATCGGCTCGGGCATCTTCCTCAACCCGGCCATCGTCGCGCAGCGCGTGCACACGCCGGAGCTCACCCTGGGCGTGTGGCTGCTCGGCGGAGGGGTGGCGCTCATCGGCGCCTTCATCTACGGGGAGCTGGGACAGCGCAGCCCCAAGGCGGGCGGCAGCTACGTCTACCTGCGCGATGCCTTCGGCCCGCTGCCCGCATTCCTCAATGCGTGGGGCTTGATGCTCATGATCGCCACCGGGGCCATTGCCGCGGTGGCCGTCACCTTCGCCAACTACACCCTCGTGCTCACCGGCTTGGGGCCCGCCTTCCGATTCCCCCTCGCCGTCGGCGCCATCCTCTTGCTCTCCGGGGTGAACTACTTCGGCGTGCGGCCCGGGGCGCTCACGCAGAACGTGTTCACCGTGCTCAAGCTGCTGGCGCTCGCGGTGCTCGTGGGCGCGGGCCTCCTGCTCGAAAGCCCCCAGCCCGCGGCGGTGGAGGTTGTCGTTGCGCCCCAGGCGCCCGACTCCCTCGTGCTCGCCCTGGGGGCGGCGCTCGTCCCGGTGCTGTTCAGCTACGGCGGGTGGCAGCAGACGAACTTCGTGGCCGAGGAGATGGTCGACCCCGAGCGCAACCTTCCGCGCGCCCTGTTGCTTGGCGTCATCGGAGTGGTGACGGTGTACCTGCTCGCGAACCTCACCTACCTGCGCACGCTCGGCGCGGCGGGGCTCGCGGCGAGCAATGCCCCGGCGGCGGACGCGCTCGGCAAGCTGCTCGGACCCGCGGGCCGCACGTTCATCATCGCTGGCGTCGCCCTCTCCACCTTCGGATTCCTCAACCTCGTCATCCTCGTCTCGCCGCGCGTCTACCAGGCCATGGCCGCGGATGGACTGTTCTTCCCCTGGATGGCCCGGCTGCACCCGCGCTACCGCACGCCTTCCAATGCCATCCTCTTCCAGGCGGGTTGGGCCATCCTGCTCACGGGGACGGGCACGTACGGAGAGCTGCTCGATTACGTCGTCTTCGCTGACTGGCTGGTCTTCGGCGCCACCGCCGCGACGCTGTTCGTCTACCGCGCGCGCGAACGGCAGGGGCTGGTGCCTCGCGCCGCGTACCGGGTGCCTGGATATCCCTTCACGCCGCTGCTCTTCATCGCGGCCGCGCTGTACGTCCTGCTCGGCTCGACGGCCTCCAACCCGCTCAACGCGCTCAAGGGCGCGTTGCTGCTCGGCGCGGGCGTGCCCGTGTTCCTGTACTGGCGCCGACGCACGCGGCGGCTGGAGGCTCCGTCGGCCCTGGGCGCGCCGTGACCGGGGGCTGCTCGCTGCACACGGAGGCAGCGGTTGCTTTCGATGGCAGGCGGGTCGAAAACTCTCCTCCGCTGTCGACCCCAGGAAGGAAGCCCCCTCATGTGTTTGAATCCCGTGTTCGCCGCCATGGTCCTGCTGTCCACGTCCGCGCTCGCCGACGAGAAGCTCAATCCCATCCAGAAGGAGGCCAAGGTTTCATTTGAGAAGTCGATCTCCAGCGCCCTGAATGCCGCGAACACCGCGTGTGGCACCAGGCTCAAGGTCAAGACCCACTTCCATCGGTTCAAGCCCGAGGAGTGGGAGGGCGCAAACTACGCCTCGCAATGCATGGAGCTGCTCAATGGCGTCGCGTCCATGTGCGAGCGTCCCGCGTCCAAGAAGGCCATCGCCAAGAAGGTGACCGGCGTGGCGTGCCTGTTCCCTCCGCCTCCCCTTTTTCCAAAGGGAACTCAACCCGCATTGTTTGGCGGTCTCGATTGCACGAACCCCGCCAACAAGAAGTCCTGCTACAGCGACACCGCGCCGCGCCACATCACGATCTGGAAGGGCGTGCTCACGTACGACATGCACAAGGATGACGCGAAAATCGCGGACACCACCCGGGCCGTCCTTGAGGAGGCGATGAAGTGAGCATGCCGGAAACGGGCATGGCGCTGCCTGGCAACCTCGCTGCGCTGCGGCTCGATGTTCCGGTGAAAGGGGTGACGCTCGATACCGCCGCCAACCACTGCCTCCGAGCCCTCCTGCTGGCCGTACGTCAGCGGGCGCATGCGATATCGCAGTCCCTTGAAGGGGCTCGCGAGGCGCCAGGAGTCGGACACCCGGACGAGCCTCGTGGAGCGGCTTCCCTTCCGGCTTGAGTTGCTGGAGCGCATGGCCGAGGACGTCGCGTCCATACTGCGTCAGCGGCCCTGGGTCGCGGTCGCGCATCCCTACCGGAATTCACTGCGGTGGAGCGGCCAGCGCGCCCAGGCGGCCTGCCTGCTGCTGCCCGCTGCCTGCGAGGCCGCATGGCGAAGGGTTTCGCCAGACGGAGCGCGTCGGTGCCCTGACACTGGGAGATGCGTTGGACCCCATCGTGCGGGAGCTGCTGGTCGCCACCCCGGCATGACAGCATCCATCCCGTATGGGTTCTTCCACGGCGGATGCCGGTCGAAACTTGATTCCAGACCTCCCCCATGAGGTGTACGGGCCCTGAACCCATGGCCCCCGGCGTGACGGGACCGTGAGGGAGGGGACGCAAGGGGCAGAGCGCGTCGCGTGCGCAACAGTGGAAACGCCCCGGGGCGTTCAGGCGTATGCAGCGAGGCGGTAGGCCATCGCATCCGGGCCGCGTGCCGGTTAAGCCTGGGAACTCGACTTCCAGGGTGGGACCCTCCAGGGACTACATGCTCAGCTCGACCCTTCACGACACCGCGCCTTCGCCCTTCTTGAGCGCGGTGGGCCGCGCGCTTCCGCCGCACTACGCCAGCCAGGAGCAGCTCATCGCGGCGCTGCGCGACCTGTGGGCGACGAAGCACTTCAACCTGGAGCGCCTGGAGGATTTGCACCGCAACGTGCAGGTGGGCGGCCGGCATCTGGCGCTCCCGCTGGAGGAGTACCCGGCGCTCGCGACCTTCCAGCAGCGCAACGACGCGTGGATCCGCGTGGCCACGGAGCTGTCGGAGACCGTGGCGCGCCAGGCGCTGGAGCGCGCGGGCCTGACACCGAAGGACGTGGACCATGTCTTCTTCGTCACGGTGACGGGCATCGCCACGCCCAGCGTGGACGCTCGGCTGGTCAACCGGATGGGCTTTCGCGAGGACGTGAAGCGCACGCCCATCTTCGGCCTGGGCTGCGTGGCGGGCGCGGCGGGACTGGCCCGTGCGTCGGACTACCTGCGCGCCTTCCCCAAGCAGACCGCGTTGCTCATCGCCGCGGAGCTGTGCTCGCTGACGTTGCAGCGCGAGGACCTCTCCATCCCCAACATCATCGCCTCCGGCCTCTTCGGCGACGGCGCGGCGTGCGTGGTGCTGCGCGGCGCGGAAGCTCCCGGCGCGACGGGACCGCGCGTGGTGGGCTCGCGGTCCGTGTTCTATCCAGACACCGAACGGGTGATGGGCTGGGACGTGGTGGACACGGGCTTCAAGGTCGTGCTGTCCGCCAAGGTGCCGCAGTTGGTGAAGGACCACATTCGGGGCAACGTGGACGGCTTCCTCGCCGAGCACGGGCTGACCCGCAAGGACGTGCGGCACTGGGTGGCGCACACCGGTGGGCCCAAGGTGCTGGAGGGCTTCGAGTCCGCGCTGGAACTGGAAGCGGGCGCGCTGGAGCGCTCATGGAAGTCGCTGCGCCAGGTGGGCAACCTGTCCAGCGCGTCGGTGCTCTTCGTGCTGGGTGAGACGCTGGAGGAGGCGGGCGCGAAGCCGGGCGAGTGGGGCGTGGTGATGGCCATGGGACCGGGCTTTTGCGCGGAGATGGTCCTGGTGCGCTGGTGATGGGCACCCAGGTGTTGTTCGCGGGCTTCATGGTGCTGCTCATCGCGGAGCGGCTCTTGGAACTGGTGCTCTCCAAGCGCAACGCGGCGCGGGCCTTCGAGCGTGGCGGGGTGGAGACGGGGCAGGGGCACTACCGGTTCATGGTGGTGTTCCACACGCTGTTCCTGGTGGCGTGCGTGGCGGAGGTGTTCGGCCTGCACCGGCCCTTCTGGGGCACGTGGAGCGTGGTGGCGCTGGTGGGCGCGGTGGTGGCGCAGGGCTTGAGGTACTGGGCCATCGGGACGCTGGGCGACCGGTGGAACTCGCGCATCATCGTGGTGCCAGGGCTGGCGCCGGTGACGGGCGGGCCGTACCGCTTCCTGCGGCATCCGAACTACGTGGCGGTGGTGCTGGAGTTGTTGTGCGTGCCGCTCATCCACGGAGCATGGGTGACGGCGGTGGTCTTCACGGTGGGCAACGCGGCCCTGCTCTTCGTTCGCATCCGCGCGGAGGAGGCGGCGCTCGGCGCGATGTATTCCGAGGCGTTCGCCCACCGTCCCCGTTTCATTCCGGAGGTACGCCGTGGCTGACACCGTGACGGAGGTGATGGCGGAGATCCGCCGCATCGCCCGGGAGGAGCTGGAGTTCGAGGGCGTGGTGGAGCCCTCGCACGACCTGTTGCGCGACCTGCATCTGGACAGCCTGGGGCTGACGGTGCTGGCGGTGGGCCTGGAGAATCGCTTCCGGGTGATGCTGTCGGAAGAGGACGCGCAGGACGTGCGCACGGTGGAGGATTTGTCGCGGCTGGTGGCCACGCGGGTCGCCGCGTCGCGGGTGGAAGTGGAGGCCCAGCCATGAAGGGGCCCGCCCTGCCCGCGTTGAAGCACGCCACGGTGAACGCGATGCTGAAGGCGACGTCGCACACGTCGCTGGGGCTCGTGTTCGTGGACGCCTCCGAGCGTGAGACCTCCCTGCCCTGGGCCCAGGTGTACCGGCGCGCGAAGCGGGCGGCGGCGGGACTCGCTCGGCTGGGGGTGAATCCGGGGGACCGGGTGGCGCTGCTGTTGCCCACGTCGCCCGCGTTCATGGATGCCTACTTCGGCACGTTGCTGGCAGGCGCGGTGCCGGTGCCGCTTTATCCACCGGTGCGGCTGGGGCGCCTGGACGAGTACCACCGGGCGACGTCGCGCATGCTCCAGGTGACGGGCGCGGTGGCGGTGCTGACGGACATGCGCGTGCGGCTCCTGCTGGGGCCCAGCGTGGAGACCGCGCGGCCCCGGTTGGGATGCCACACGGTGGACGCGGTGATGCACGGCGACGAGGACCTGGAGGTGGAGGTGACTCCCGATGCGCTGGGGCTCATCCAGTTCTCTTCAGGCTCCACGGTGGCGCCGAAGCCGGTGGCGCTGACGCACGGGGCGCTCGTGGCGCAGGTGGCGGCGCTGGAGGCGGCGATGCCGGTGGCTCCGGGCGTGACGCCGGTGGGCGTGAGCTGGCTGCCGCTGTACCACGACATGGGGCTCATCGGCTGCGTGCTCGCCGCACTGTACTACCCGGGCAGCCTGGTGCTGATTCCGCCGGAGACGTTCCTGGTGAAGCCGGCGCTGTGGTTGCGGGCGCTGTCCCGGCACCGGGGCTTCGTGTCGCCAGCGCCGAACTTCGCCTATGGGCTGTGCTTGAAGCGGGTGAAGGACGCAGAGCTTCAGGGCGTGGACCTGTCGGGCTGGCACCACGCGCTCAACGGCGCGGAGCCGGTGTCCGCGGACACGCTTCGCCGGTTCGCGGAGCGGTTCGAGAAGTGGGGCTTCTCCTCGCGGGCGCTGCGGCCGGTGTATGGCCTGTCCGAAGCCTCGCTGGCGGTGACGTTCCCCCCGGAGGGGCGCGGCCCGCGTGAGCTGGGTGTGGATCCGGACGTGCTGGCGCGCGAGGGATTGGCGCGCGACGGGACGCGGACGCTGGTGAGCGTGGGGGCGCCGGTCGCGGGCTTCGAGGTGCAGGTGCGCGGCGAGGACGGCGCGGAGCTGCCGGAGCGCAAGGTGGGGCGCGTGTTCGCGAAGGGGCCGTCGGTGATGCGCGGCTACTTCGAGGACGCGGAGGCGACGGAGCGCGCGCTGGGGGACGATGGCTGGTTGGACACGGGAGACCTGGGCTTCGGCGCGGACGGGGAGCTGTACCTGACGGGCCGCGCGAAGGACCTGATCATCATCCGGGGCGCGAACCACGCGCCGCAGGCCTTCGAGGAACCGCTGGGCGCGGTGGAGGGTGTGCGCACGGGGTGCGCGGTGGCGCTCGGCTTCACACCCGAGGACAGCGAGGACGAAGCGCTGTTGATCCTCGCGGAGCGCTCGGCGCCGGGGAACGAGCAGTCGGTGGAGGCGGACATCCGCTCCGCGGTGGTGACGGCGACGGGCGTGCAGCCACACACGGTGCGCATCCTGGAGCCGGGCACGTTGCCGCGCACGTCCAGCGGCAAGCTGCGCCGGGGCGAAGCGCTGCGGCGCTATCTGGCCGGAGAGCTGACGGCGCCGAAGAAGATGGGCGCGGTGGGGATCGCGGTGGAGATGGCGAAGAGCGCGCTGGCGATGGTGCGCGCCGAGCATGACTCGTGATGGGCCAGGAAGGGTGAAACGCCACGACGTGGTGGTGGTGGGTGGAGGTCCGGCGGGGCTCGCGGTGGCCATCGCCGCGGCGCAGCGCGGGTTGGACACGGTGGTGTTGGAGCGGTCGTCCACGCCCGTGGACAAGGCCTGTGGCGAGGGCCTGATGCCCTCGGGGCTCGCGGCGTTGGAGCGGCTGGGAGCGCTGGCGTACCTGGACCGGCGCGAGAGCTCGCCCTTCGTCGGCATCCGCTACGTGCAGGAGGATGGCACCACGGCGGAAGGCAAGCTGCCGGCCCCCGGTGGGTTGGGGGTGCGCAGGCTGGCGCTGTCCACGGCGCTCGTCGCGCGGGCGCGTGAAGTGGGCGTGGACCTGCGGGAGTACTCGCAGGTCGTGGCGCACCAGCGCACGGAGGAGGGCGTGTTGTTGGAGACGCCCACGGGGTCGGTGCAGGCGCGGTTCTTGGTGGCCGCGGATGGACTGGCTTCGCCGCTGCGCCGGGCGGAGGGCCTGGACGTGGTGCAGCAAGGCCCTCGGCGCTTCGGGCTGCGACGGCACTTCCGCCGCGTGCCTTGGACGCCCTACGTGGAGGTGCACTTCTCCTCCGGTGTCGAGGCGTACGTGACGCCCGCCGGAGCGGAGCGCGTGGGCATCGCCTTCCTGTGGGAGGCGGGCACCGTGGCGGAGCGCGTGGGCTTCGAGGCGTTGCTGGCACGCTTCCCGAGGATCGCGGAACAGCTTGAGGGCGTGGAGCCGGACTCGCAGGTGCGCGGCGCGGGGCCCCTGGCGCGCGTGGCTCGGACGCGGGTGGCGGACCGCTTCGCGCTGGTGGGGGACGCGGCGGGCTACGTGGACGCGGTGACAGGCGAGGGCCTCACCCTGGCCTTCGCCTGCGCGGAGTCCCTGGGCGCGCTGCTCCCGGATGCCCTGGCGAAGGGTGCGGGCCGCGACACGCTGCTTCCCTACGAGCGCACCTTCCAACGCGTGTTCCGCAAGTACTCCTGGACGACGCACGGCCTGCTGATGCTCGCGCGGCGTCCGCGCCTGCGCAGGCCCGTGGTGCGCCTGCTGGGCCACAGCCCCTGGCTCTTCGAGCGCATCCTCGCCGCCGTGGTGACGTGACCCGGGTGTCAGCCGCGCGAGGCGTCACCCGTCCGCGCGGCGGTCCTCTTCCACGGAGTCGCACATGCACTGGGTCGTCCAGAACAACCTCTTCAACGAGCAGGGCTTCCACACGTTGATGGATGTCCTGGCGCATGGCTCCATTCCGCACACGCTGGTCAAGGTCATACCCTTCGAAGGCGGCGTCGAGCCCACGCTGGAGCTTTCGGGGCCGGTGGTCGTGATGGGGTCGCTCAGCCTGACGCGCCATGCGCTTGCGCAGGGCTGGACTCCGGGCGCCTTCATCAATGACCAGTTCGACTATCGCCTCTGGCGCAAGCACCTGGGCCGGCACCTGTTGAACGCGGACGCCACGGTCTGCCGCCTCGCGGACGTGCCCGTGCGGGAGGGGCGCTTCTTCATCCGGCCCTGTCTGGATGACAAGTCGTTCTCCGGGATGGTGACGTCGTGGGAGGCATTCGCGAAGTGGCGCGAGCAGGTCCTCGCGCTCGACACGTACGCCACGGTGTCCGCGGACACGCTGGTGGCGGTCAGCGAGCCCAGGGCCATCCAGCGCGAGTACCGCATGGTCGTCGTGGACGGTCGTGTCATCACGGGCTCGCTCTACAAGCTGGGCGACCGAGTGTTGGCTTCATCGGAGGTGGAGCCGGAGGTCCACGCGTTCGCCCAGCGCATGGCGGACACCTGGGGGCCGGACCGCGCCTACGCGCTGGATGTCTTCATGCACGGGGGCGAGCTGTACGTCGGGGAGATCAACAACCTGAACTCGGCCGGCTTCTACGCCTACGACGTCGGCAAGATGGTGGCCGCCGTGGAGGCCATGCGTTTCTAGGGAGGGCCGGGAGCGGGGCCCCTGCATCCGGATGGGCCCGTGCCTCCGGGGAACCCACCCGCGCGGATCCGCACCATCCGCCCCTTGTCCGCCCGCCGCACGCCGGGGACACTCGGGTCCATGGCACCTGGCCCCGCGGCTTCGCGTCCCTGGTTCGCGTTCTCCCTTGACCTGGCTCCGGCCGCGGCGAGCCGGCACCTGCACGGCCTGCCCCCCGTGCCCGACTTCCCGGAAGGTGAGCTCGCCGAAGCCCTGGACGTGGAGGTCGTCTACGACGTCCACGTGCCCAACTGGGGCGGCCGGGTCGCGCGCCTCGTGGAGGCCCCCGGACACCAAGTCACCGGCAGGCTGCGTGCCGTGGACGCCGGGTCCTGGCCCGTCCTGGCCCGCCTGGAGACCGCCCTCGCCCTCGCCAACGAGGAACGCCCGGTGCGGGTGCGCACCGCGTCAGGCGACGTGGTGGAGGCCCACGCCTTCACCCCCTCCGCGCGGAACACCTCCACCCAGGGGCCCGTCAGCGAGGCCTTCCTGATCACCCTCGCCGTCGCCGCCGAACGTGCCCACCTGCCTGCCGCCGTCGTCGAAAAGCTCCAGGCCGAGGCCCGCATCGTCCATGCCGTCCAGCACGCCCGACCCGACGGCCACCGCCCGCAAACGCCGAACAAGCCCGGCATAAAGTGACAGCCGGGTTGATCCTGACCGAAAAAAGCCCTGCGACCTGAGAAAAAGGGAGGCGCGAAGCAACCGGGTGCCGCGTCGCGCCGACGATGGGTGGAGGGGCCCCTCTCCCGGACAGTTCCCCCACCGGCCCCGAGGACGTTCACCGCATGTCGCTGCGAATCCCGACGCGAGCCACTCCCCCGCGCCCTACGCCCGCGAATGCGTCCGACACCGCCGCCGCGCCCGCGAACACCGCGGTGCCTGCCGCGCCCGTGCCGGGCAATGCCGCCCCCGCCAGCGCCCTTGCTTCCAACACGGTGGCGGCCCCTTCGGGGGGAAGCTGGAAGCGCTCCGCGACCAAGGAGGTGGCCATCTCCGACCTCCAGCAGAAGTTCGGCTGGACGGATGAGAGCTGGCAGGGCCGGCTGCTGAAGGCGGCGGACGAGGGTGGCGTGGACGGCCGGGGTGAGAACGGCCAGGTGTCCGCGGCGGAGTTGGAGTCGTACCTCTCCGCGCCCACGGACGCGCAGTTCCTCACGTCCACGGCCCTCCAGCAGCAGCGCGCGGCGCTCGACGCGAAGCTCGCGGGCGGTGCGCAGTCGGTGTCGGTGGACGCGTTCGACAGCCCCTGGCAGGCGTCGGTGGCGAAGCGCGCGGACCTGCTGGGCGGCAACGCGGACGGGCAGTTGTCCGCCGAGGAGCTGACGGCCTACGTCAACGCGTCCAAGGCCAACCAGGCCAAGGGCACGGGGACGGCGGCGGACACGCAGTGGGTGCCCGACCAGCAGATGGCCACCTTCCAGAGCCGCGTGGCGGAGGTCGCGGGCGAACTGGATCCGCTCCGGCCCGCGGGCGGCGAGGGCGCGACGCCTGGGTTGAGTCTGGTGAAGGAGTACTCGCGCACGCTCCTGGACACGGACAAGAACGTGCCCACGTTCGTCAGCTACATGCTGTCCGCGGCGGACGTGAAGGAGACGCCCGCGGACGTCAGCCGGCTCAACAGCACCTTCGTGCGCGACCCGGAAATCGGCGTCGGCGGCGTGACGGACTCCGACTACAACAACACCGGTTTCGACCGGGGACACATGAAGGCGGCCGAGGATTCGCCCACGCAGGCGGCGATGAACGAAAGCCACTACATGAGCAACATCGCCCCCCAGCACGGCAATCACAACCAGCAGATCTGGCGCACGCTGGAGCGCGGTGTGTCGGAGCTGGTGAAGGAGACGGGCGGCAAGGCCTACATCGTCACGGGCAACCTGTACCTGGACGACAAGGGCAAGCCGCTGCCGCCCGAGTCAATTGAAACGATGGGCGCGAAGGACCGCAAGATGGCGGTGCCCACGCACAACTTCAAGACGGTGCTCTTGGAGCTGCCCAACGGCAACCTGTCGATGTTCGCGTACATGGTGCCGAACGCGAAGGAAGGCCCGTCCAAGAAGGACGAGATCGTCCCCCTGCTGGAGTCCTCGCGCGTGCCGGTGGACCAGTTGGAGGGGCTGCTGGGCCAGGACCTCTACGCGCAGCTTCCCAAGGGCGTGCAGGAGAAGCTGGAGAAGGACGCCTCTGCTGCGGGCATCTTCCAACAGCAGAGCCTCTACGAGTCCGCGACGCTGTTGCGCGCTCCGCCGTCCGCCTGAGCTTTCTGTCGGCGTCCGCACACGGCGGGACGGTCCCCCGGTGCGGGCCGTCCACCGCTTCACGCTCGTGCGTGGGGCCTGGATGGGAGTGATTGGCCCCGTGTGAGCATGGCCGTGCCTCCAAGGGAGAGACACGCACGCCCATGTCATTGCCGCCCCTCCAGCACCGGACGCTCGACCTCGACGGGGTCGAAGTCTTCTACCGCGAAGCCGGACCCGTGGACGCGCCGGTCGTCCTGCTGCCGCACGGCTATCCGTCCTCGTCGTTCCAGTTCCGAAACTTCATGCCCGCGCTCGCCGACCGCTGGCGGTTGATCGCGCCGGACTACCCGGGCTTCGGCTACAGCGGCACACCGGAGCGCTTCGCGTACACGTTCGACGGCTACGCTGGCTTCCTGGAGCGCTTCACCGCGGCGCTGAAGCTGACGCGCTACGCGCTCTACCTGCACGACTATGGCTCGCAGATTGGACTGCGGCTCGCCATGCGGGCACCGGAGCGGATCTCCGCGCTCATCCTCCAGAACGGTGACATCTACGAGGACGCGCTCGGGCCCAAGTACCAGCCCTTGAAGGACTACTGGGCAAACCCGACGCCGGCCGCGCGTGAGAAGCTGGCGGAGGCCGTGAGCGAAGAGGGCTTCCGCCACGAGTTCGTGGGAGAGGTGTCAACGTCGCTGGTGCCACGCATCAGCCCGGACCTCTGGAAGCTCTCGTGGTCGCTGATGAAGGAGTCCCGGCGCCGCGAGGTCTGCATCGGCCTGATGGAGGGACTGCGGGAGAATCTGGAGTGGTTCCCCCGGTATCAGGCGTATCTGCGAGAGCACCGTCCGCCGACGTTGATCGTCTGGGGGCCGCAGGATGGCTACATGCCCGAGGGCGCCGCGCGCGCGTACCTGCGCGACCTGCCGGACGCGGAGCTGCACCTGCTCGAAGGGGGGCACTGGGCGCTGGAGACGAACCTGGAAGAGGTCGTCACACTGTCGCGGGACTTCCTCGGCCGGGTGCACCCGGGCTGAAGAGGGTTCCGCGAGCGTCTTTGCGCACACGGTACTTGAGCAACACGTCGCACCGGTCGCGCTTCTCATCGAACAACATAGTCTTGATGCCGAAGGTCTGGCCCAGCGTCTCCCTCGTGCGGGCGAAGTGACTGTCGTGCTTGCCGCCAAAGACATACGAGACGCCGCGTTCGCGAAGGTGGGCGTCGGAGACGGGCTCGGTGAGCACGACGACGAGGTGGTGGGTGAGGCCTGGTGTTGCTTGTGGGGCTGTCATGAATCACTTGATGGGGGGATTGCCCGGGTGAACTCCATCACCCAGTTGGTCTCCCACGTCTCTCCATCGAGGGAGAAGGCCTGCTCCCACCGCGCGCGGTCCGTCCCCTGTCGCGTCCACTGGAACTGGACCTGGACGGGACGGCCCTCGTCGGTGTCCTCGCCGTAGAAGATGCCGAGGTCTCCCGTGAAGCCTCCGTGCACGGGGGGCAGGAGCACGCCTCCGCGACTGTCGACCCAGTAGATGGACCAGCGACGTTGCTGGAGGTCGAACAGCCGCAGTGCCATCCCGGAGAAGCCTCGCTCGAACTCGGCCTCCTCGACGTTGGCCACGCCGCCCAGGTGCGGCCGACAGCGCGCTCTCGACGCGAAGGCGTCCCAGTCGTCACTGCCCGCCAGTCGTTTCTTGAGGCGCCGGTTGTGGCAGGTCCATTCGCCCAGGAAGAAGTCGAAGTCGTGCACGTCGCCAGTGGGAAGCGGGGGAAGGGGCTTCATGGTGGGAATCCTTGTCGTGAGGCGGATCATCGCAACTGGGAGCGGAGGGTGGGCGCCAACGTCAAGTGTTCGAGCGGCGCGCTCAGTGCTGGTTGCAGCCCGTGCAGCACCTGCTCCGTCCATACAGTCGAACGGGCCCGTCGCTCACGGTGCTCGCGGAGATGCTCCATGGAGGGGAACACCTTGAGCAACGCGAGGACGTGTTCTCCCGTGCGTACGGGCAAGGCCGGGAAGGTGTTCTCGGCGGGTTCGGTCTGGAACATGCCTTGGGGTTCAGCTCCCAGCTCCGTGAGCGCCGCTCGCACGTGCTCCTCGAAGAACCGCACGAGGCCCTCGTCGGCGGGGGCCTTCAGGAAACAGAGCGTCACCTCCACGCGCGAATCGGGAAGGGTCACTGCTTCAACGGGCGGCCTGGGCAGGCCCGGATGATGAAGGCCCGTGTCCGGACGCACCGGGCGCAGGAGCAGGACGTTGTCGGAGTCCTGCATCGTCGCGTTCGCCGCGCCCCGGTGCGCCTTCCACACCGGTCCGCCGTAGAAGGCCCCCAGCGCCGCGCTTCGGGCCGCCATGTCCGGGAAGCCGCGCATCCACACGAACCGGTCCGGCCGGTTCTCGTCGCGGAACTGACCAACGATGTGCATCCCGACCGCTTCCTGGGCCTCCACGAACTCCTGGTCGAAGAGCGTGACGAGCACGTCGCGCTGGCCGGGATGCAGCGTGTACTGGCGCAGCTCAAGGACCGAACAGCAGGCGGTGGGAGCGGACGACATGGGGGCTTCCGGGGTTCGGGTTCGGAAGCCATTCCTGGCAGCAAACTGGTAGGGTCATGAAGACCACTTCCGAGCGAATCGGCCCTACCAGTTGAAGACCCCTCCCGGCGCCGTCGCCTCCCTGCTTCTCCGACTGGACCCGCGAACGTCCACGCCGCTTCACGAGCAGATCTTCGAAGGCGTCCGGACGCGCATCCTCTCCGGAGCACTGGCGCCCGGATGGCGGATCCCTTCATCCCGCCAGCTCGCCACGGAGCTGGAGGTGGCCCGCAGCACCGTTCTCCAGGCGCTGGATGCGCTCGCCGCCGAGGGCTACGTCGTGGCCCGCGCTGGCGCCTCCACCCGTGTCGCTCCCGAACTGCCCATTGCCCCCGAGGACCGGACCCGGAGCCCCCCTTCCCGTGTGTCCCGAGGCCCCCGGCTCGCCGCCTCGGCCCGCGCCCGGAAGCCTTCGCTGGTGGGTGCGCCCCGGTTGGGCTCGGCGCCCCGAGCCTTCCGTCCTGGTGTTCCCGCGCTCGACCTGTTCCCGACCGCGCTGTGGGGCCGCACGGTGACGCGCGTCCATGCGCGCGCGAGCACCGGGCTGCTCGATGGGGGCGACCCCCTGGGCCATGCGCCCTTGCGCGAAGCCATCGCCGCCCATGTGTCCGCGTCGCGCGGGGTGCGGTGCGTCGCCGAACAGGTCTTCGTGACCGCGGGGACGCAGCAGGCGTTCGATGAAATCCTCCGGCTCGCGCTCGACCCCGGAGACGCCGTCTGGGTGGAGGACCCGGGCTACCCGGGTGTCCGTCGCGCGGTGCTCGCCGCCGGGGGCCGGCCGGTTCCCGTGCCCGTGGATCCGGAAGGGCTGGACGTGGGCGCGGGCGTCGCTCGGGCCCCCCGGGCCCGGGTCGCGATGGTGGCGCCTTCGCACCAGTACCCGCTGGGCGTGACGCTGAGCCTGGCCCGGCGGATGGCGCTGCTGCACTGGGCGGAGCGCACGCGGGCGGTGATCATCGAGGACGACTACGACAGCGAATTCCGTCACCGGGGCCGACCCCTCACCGCGCTCCAGGGTCTGGATGAGGCCGGCTGCGTCGTCTACGTGGGCACCTTCAGCAAGTCGATGTTCCCCGGCCTGCGCCTGGGCTTCTTCGTCGCGCCGCCGTCCCTGGTGGATGCCTTCGCCTCGGCCCGTGCCGCAGCTCCCGCGCCCGCCTCCGCGCTGGAGCAGGCGGCCCTGGCGGTGTTCCTCGCGGAAGGTCACTTCGCGCGCCACCTGCGCCGGATGCGGGTGGCCTACCGGGAGCGCGGTGAAGCACTGCTTGATGCGCTGCGCGCCGACTGTGGTGGAGCCCTGACGCCCCGGCCCTGTGACACCGGCATGCAGGTGTCCGCGTCGCTCGCGGCGCCGCTGTCCGACCTGCGCGTCCGCGACGAAGCGGCACGGCTGGGCGTGGAGGTGGCTGCCCTGTCCGATTACTTCCTCGGACGGCGTCGTGAAGCCGGCCTCGTCTTCGGTTTCGGCGGCGTGCGCCCGGATGCCCTCCGCGCGGGGACGCGGACGCTGGCCCGCGCGCTCGAAGCCGCGCGCGGGCGCTGAAGCCGGCTCCCGGGCTGCCTTGACAGTCCAAGGCCTCGCGTTGATATTCAACCCAGAGGTTGAATGATGCGAATGCCCGCGACCCCGAACCACCTGGACCAGACGCTGCTGGCGCTGGCCGACCCGACGCGACGGGCCATCCTCCAGCGCCTGTCGGCGGGGGAGGTGCGCGTGACGGAGCTGGCCCAGCCCTTCGCCATGTCCCTCAACGCGGTGTCCAAGCACATCCGCGTGTTGGAACGCGCGCACCTGGTGCACCGGCGCCGCGAAGGCCGCGAACACCTGCTGTCCTTCACCCCGAAGCCGATGGACGACGTGGCGCGCTGGATGGACGCGCAGCGCGCGAACTGGAGCGCCCGGTTGCAGGCGCTCGATGACCTGCTCCAGGAGGAGGACCGTGTCCTCGCCTCTGCTCCTCCCCCCAAGAAAGGACGCACCCGATGACTTCGTCTTCACCCGTGATGGTTCGCGTGACCCACCGCTTCAAGGCCTCCGCTGAGCGCGTCTACGACGCATGGCTCGACCCCGCGAAGACCCGCCACTGGCTCTTCGTCACCCGGGAGAACACGCCCCTGGTGCGCTCCGAAATCGACGCGCGCGTGGGGGGCCGCTTCAGCTTCGTGGACCTGCGCGAGGGCGAAGAGGTGGAGCACACCGGCGAGTACCTGGAACTCGACCGGCCCCGCCGGATGGTGTTCACGCTGATGGTGCCGAAGTACTCCCAGGACCGCGACCGGGTGACGGTGGACATCGTTCCCCTGGCCTCTGGCTGCGAGCTCACCCTCACCACCGAGATGGCGCCCCAGTACGAGGAGTACCGGGAGCGCACCACCCGGGGTTGGACGCACATCCTGGAGCATCTCGACGCGTCGCTGGGCGACGGCTCGCCCCCCACCGCGAACGGCTGACATCCCTTCCCGGGCCCAGGCCGTCTACGATGGGCGCCATGTCCTGGCGTCCGTCCCTCCTCCTGCTGGCCCTGCTGGGCGCCGCGTCCGCGTGCGGCCCGCGCAAGAGCGACCCGGCGCGCGTGGCGGAGGACCTGATGCGCCCCGCTCCCGTGGGGGCCTTCGCGGCGGGCACGCCTCCGGTCACCACCGAGGCCTGCACGGTGCGCACGGCGAAGACCTGCTTCGATCAGGCCCTCACCCTGCTGGCCACGGACGCGCGGGGCCCGGAGCGCCTGCGCGCGCTGTCCTTGATGGGCAGGGCCTGCGACGGGCAGGTGAAGGACGCCTGTGCCTGGTTGTCCCAGCACGTGAAGGAGCCCCGGCGCGTGAGGGGCGGCCCTCCGGACGCCCCGGTGTTCCAGGAGGCCTTCCTGCGCTGGCGCGAAGGGCGCAAGCACCACGTCCGCGTGACGTGCCGGCTGGTGCAGGGCGGCGTGCCCCAACAGTGTGAAGTGCGTGAAGCGACGCTGCCCCCGGAGCTGCTGGCGCAGGCGCTCGCCAGCATCCAGGCCTCGCGCTACGTGTTGCCATCCCTCGACGGAGAGCCCTTCGAATGCGACTGGACCATCGTCATCAAGTGACACGGCTGTGGCCCGTGCTGGCCCTGTCGCTGTGGACGGGCTGTTTCGCCGGCACCGTGCACCGCGGCCCGGCGACCGACCACTTCGACGGCGAGACGTTCCAGAACCTGGGCGACGCGCCGAAGCTGCCTGCCCTCAAGCTCATCGGGGCCGCGCTGAAGGAGGAGCGCGGCGCATGGCGTGAGTACGCGGAGCTGCCCTTCGGACCGAAGCCCCCCACCCGCGTGGGCCCAGGCCAACTGCGCGTGACGTTCATCAACCACGCCACGGTGCTGCTCCAGGCGGACGGGGTGAACGTGCTGACGGACCCCATCTATTCGGACCGCGCCAGCCCCGTGTCCTTCGTGGGCCCCAAGCGCGTGCGGTCTCCCGGCATCCGCTTCGAGGACCTGCCGCCCATCGACTTCGTGGTGGTGAGCCACAACCACTACGACCACATGGACCTGCCCACGCTGCGTCGGCTGGAGGCCGCGCACCACCCGCTGTTCCTCGTGGGCCTGGGCAACCGGGAGCTCTTGAAGAACGAGGGCTTCCAGCACGTGGAGGAGCTGGACTGGTGGCAGTCCGCGAAGGGCGGGCCTCCGGGCGTGAAGCTCACGGCGGTGCCCGCGCAGCACCGTTCGAACCGGGGGCTGACGGACCAGGAGGAGACGCTCTGGGCGGGCTACGTGCTGGAGACGTCCGGCGGCCCGGTGCTCTTCGCGGGGGACACGGGCCTGGGCCCGCACTTCCAGCGCATCACGGAGCGCTTTGGCCCCATGCGCCTGTCGGTGCTGCCCATCGGGGCGTTCCGTCCACGCATCATCCACCCGGTGCACATGGGGCCGGAGCAGGCGCTGGAGGCGCACCGCGTGCTGCGCTCGGCCACGTCGGTGGCGATGCACTACGGCACCTTCCCCATGGCGTTCGACGGGCAGGACGAAGCGAAGTACCTGCTGCTGCGGCTCTTGTTGAAGGAGGAGGTCCGTCCGCGCTTCTGGGCGCTCGGCTTCGGCGAGGGTCGGGACGTGCCGCCGCTGGCCCCGGGGGACGCGGGACAGGCCGATGCCGGACGTTGACAGCGCCACGCCTCCAGTCGCTCCGGAGGTGGAGGCGAGGGAGATGATGGACCAGGCGCGAACGCTCATCCGTTCGGGTCTCCTCCTGGAGGTGATTCCGCTCTGCGACACGGTGTACCGACGCCACGCGACGTCGCGGGTGCCCGCGCTCCAGCTCCAGGTGGCGCGGGCCCTGGGGCACCGGGGAGCAGTGCTGTCGGAGCAGGGCAGGGCGGTGGATGCGCTCATCCACTTCGACGAGGTGGAGCGCCGCTTCTGGAGTCCGCGAAAGCCCGCGCTGTGGGAGGGCGTGGCCTGGGCCATGTTGTATCGGGCCTGTCTGCTGCAGGAGCAGGACTCTCCCCAGCAGGCCCTCCAGTGCGTGGGGGAGCTGCTGCGCCGCTTCGGTTCGTCGGAGCATCCGCCCGGGGGCCTGCGCAACGCGGTGGGCGCGGCCCGGGTGCTGCTTCCGAACGTGTACAACCAACTGGAGGAATTCGAGGAGGCGCTGCGCCTGAGTGAGGCGCTGCTGGAGGCGTGCGACGGGGATCCAGAGCCCCTCAAGGTCGACATGGCGTCGGGGGCGCTCCTGCAGCGGGCCCATGCCCTCCAGGGACTGGGACACTCGGAAGAGGCGCTCGAGTGTTTCGACGAAGTGGACGTGCGCTACTGCGAGGACCCGGATCCCCGGATGCGGGCCCTGGTGTCCGCGGCGCTCATGGGACGGGTGCTGGTGCTCCTGCGGGAGGGGATGCTGTACGAGGCGCTCTCCGCGATGAGCGCCATCCTCGAACATGCGGGCCCCCACCCCCATCCGAGGCAGCAGCCGATGGTGGACTTCGCGCAGTTCCACCGCGAGGCGCTCGAAGGGCAGCTCGAGGAGGAGCGGAAGAAGACGGAGCGCATGAAGAAGCGGTGGCGGAAGTGAACCCTAGCGGATGGACTTCCAGAGCCAGCCCAGACGTAGGTCCCGCTCGTCGAACGGGGGAGCCCGGATGAGGTCGTCCTCCTCGCCATAGACGCCCATCTCCACCCAGCGTCCCTCCCGCAGCTCGCTCACGGTGAGCGTGCGCACGTCGAGGTCCACGAACCACAGGTGCCGGATGCCGATGCGCGCGTAGAACGGCCGTTTGATGCGCTGGTCGTAGCCCCGCGTCGAGGGCGCGAGGATTTCACATGCCCAGTCGGGAACATCCGTCCATTGCCCCTTGGGCAGCGCGGGGACCCGTTCGCGCCGCCAGCCCGCGAGGTCCGGACTGAATTCTGGAGAGCCCCCCACCCTGATGCCGGGCTCGACCATGAGCCACCATCCACCCGGTCTTTCCCCGCCCAACTGGAAGGACTCGTCCAGTTCCCTCAGAAGCCTGAATCCGAAATAGCCATGCTCGGCCCTGGGCCGCGCTTGCGTGTACAACGTTCCGTCGATGATCTCGCCCACCACGCCCTCGGGCAGGGCCTCGATATCGGCGAGGGTCGCGGGACCCTCGAGCGTCTTCGCGCCATAGGCCATGCCTGGAGTGTGGAGATAGCAGCGCCGTCTGACAAGCCAGCGGCCGGGCCCCTACTCCGGCTGCGCGATGATCAACGTCTGCAACGGCAGATGGCGGATGGGCCGGGTGCTCTGCACGCGGAAGCCCGCGTCGTCCAGGAACCCCTCCACCTCCGCGGGCGTGTACGCCGCCGCGCCCGACGTGAGGAAGTAGTGCAGCCCGATGAGCGGCGCGGACGTGCCCTGCGTGTCGCGCTCCTCGCGCAGGTACTCCAGCACCGCCAACGTGCCCTTGGACGCCATGGCCCCGCGCACGCGCCGGAGCAGCGCCACGTTCTGCGCGGGCGTCAGGTGATGCATCACCTGGAACAACAGCACGCCGTCATACGGCCCGCCCAGCTCCGTGTTCAGCACGTCGCCTTCCTTGTGCGTCACCCGGTGCGACAGCCCTGCCTGGGCGATGATCTCCCGCCCCACGCGCACACTGCCCTCCAGGTCCACCACCGTGGCCTTCAGGCCCCGGTGCACCCGGCACAGCTCCGCCGCGTACCAGCCATGCGCGCCGCCCAGGTCCAGGAGCTGCTTGGCGCCCCGGGGCAGGGGAATGGCCGCCGCCACCTCCGGCGAGGCCAGCCGGGCCAACTGGTACATGGCCTGGATGTAGTCGCGCCAGCGCGGGTCGTCCGGGGCGAACTGGTGGATGTCCACCGACTGCCCGCTCTTCACCGCGTTCTCCAACTGCCCCCACCAGTCCCACTGGGCGTAGTTGAACTCCAGGAACGCGGTGATGGCCTGCGGCGAGCGCGGATCCAGCCAACGCCGGGCCCGGGGGGCCAGCCGGAAGCGGCCCCGCTGCAACTCCACCACCTCGCAGGCGATGAGCGCTTCCAAGAGCGCCCGCATGCCCTCGGTGCTCGTCTTGAGCCGGGCCGCCAGCGCCTCCGCGGTCGCCGCGCCGTCCGCCAGCGCCGCGTAGACGCCCAGGCGCGCGCCGGCCATCAGCGTGCGCGACGCCATCATCCCGAAGAAGGCGTGCGCCAGGGGCTGGGGCGCCAGGTTGAGGAAGTCCGCCACCCGCTCCAGGAGGTTGTCCGCCTTGAGGCCCAGCCGCATCGCGCGTCGCTCCTTGGGAGAGGGGTGGGGGGCCTAGCGGCGGCGCCGGGAGCCGGCCATCGCGGCCACGCCCAGCACCATCAGCGCCGCTTCAGGACCCAGCAGGCAGCCCTGGGTCTGGGCCTGCCGCACCCCGGTGTATTTGCACTTGCCGGTGTCGCAACTGAAGCGCGGCGCGCAGTCATTGCTGCTGCGGCAGTTGATGGGCACCCGCCCGACGCCGGGCTCACCCTCCTCACCGCCGGGGTCTTCTTCTCCGCCGTCGGACTGCGACTGGGCCACGGCCGCCAGGGGCGACAGCAGCAGGAGGCAGGTCAGGGTCAGGAACCCCGCCGGACGGAGGCGCGAGAAGAGGGAGGACATGAGAGGCGGGCGCCACCCTAACGCCCCAGCGGCACGCTTGCATCTTTCCACTGAAGGGGGCGGGCTTCCGGGGTTCCCGGAATCGCTGGCCGACAGGGCGGCCGAATCTGCTACGGTCCCCCCGCGATGGCGCCTCGAATCCTCGTCGTGGACGACAACCAGGAGCTCCTCTCCCTCCTCACCCAGCTCTTCGAGGATGCCGGGTACGAGGTGGTCGGCGCCAGCCGTGGCAAGCAGGGCATCGAGGCCGCGCGCGCCTCGCCGCCCCAGTGTGCCGTCCTGGACATCCTTCTGCCCGACATGATGGGCTACCACCTCGCGGACACGCTGCGGAAGGACAACCCCCAGCTTCCGCTGCTCTTCATCACGGGCGTCTTCAAGGGCGGCAAGCACGCCACCGAAGCGCGCCAGAAGTACCAGGCCGCCGGCTACTTCGAGAAACCCTTCGAGGCCCAGAAGCTGCTCGAAGCGGTGGCCAAGGTGCTGCCCGCGGAGAAGAAGGTCCCCTCCGCCTCGATGCAGGACGCCTTCGAGGTGGAGCTGGACATCGACGTGGAGGAGGAGGGCCCGCAGGACGCCATGGAGCTGACCGGCCGCATCAAGGTCACCGGCGGCGGCAACCTCACGGCGGAGATCCGCGGCGCGAACCTCACCGCCACGCCCATGCAGAAGGTGGCCTCCACCCAGGTGCGGGCCCCCACGCCGGGCCGTCCGCCGGATCCGCTGCCGGTGGGCGCGGGCGCGCCGGGCAGCCGCCGGGGCGAGCTGCGCGACAACCTGCCGTCGCTGCTCACCGCCTTCTACCTGTCGCGCGAGACGGGCGAGCTGGGCATCCAGCGCGGCAAGGTGAAGAAGGTCGTCTACTTCGAGAACGGCACCCCGGTGTTCGCGCTCTCCAACCTGTTGGCGGACCGCTTCGGGCAGTTCCTGGTGCGCGTGGGGAAGATCAAACCCGAGCAGCTCCAGGACGCGTCCGCCGTCGCCGCGCTGAGCCACCGCCGTACGGGTGACGTGCTGGTGGAGCGCGCGCTGCTCAAGGACACGGAGCGGCTGTACTACGTGGGCCAGCAGGTGAAGGCCATCATCTACTCGCTCTTCTCCTGGGAGGAGGGCACGTACGTGATGAGCTTCAAGGAGAAGGCCTCCGCGGAGTCCATCAAGCTGGACGTGCACCCGGCCAACCTCATCGTCCGGGGCATCAAGAAGCTCTACAAGCCGGAGCGCCTGCGCCGGCTGCTCCAGCCCGAGGACCGGCTCATCCCCGCCGTCGCCCCCGCCTACGGACTCAACGAGGTGGAGCTGGAGCGCTGGGAGGCGGAGCTGTTGCCGAAGATCGACGGCAACCGCGTGGTGGCGGAGCTGCTCGCGTTCGCCAACCGCCCGGAGCACGTCGTCCACGGGTTCCTGGTGTCGATGATGGCGCTGGGCATCCTGGACAAGCGGTAGCCGGACGCCGCTCCCGCGCTGCTACACCAGCCGGGAGCCAATCCAGAACAGGCCCAGCGCGCCGGAGCCCAGGGCGACCCCGCGCTGGATCCACAGGCTGATGCGCGCGCTGGCGCGGGACAGCCCTTCGGCGAACAGCAGGCCCACCGCGCCCATGCCGATGAGGATGCCCAGCGCGAAGCCGGGCAGGTACGTCCACGCGGACAGGCTCATGCTGCCGCCCACCAGCAGCGGGGGCAGGGCGATGAGCAGCGAGCGCACGCCGCTGATGGCCATGAAGGCGCCCGCGGCGGTGCTCACGGTGTGCACGTGCTCGTGCGGCTTGCGGTCGTGGCCGGGCAGGTGCGGGTGCCCGTGGTCCAGGCTGTGCGGGAAGATGAGCGCGGTGACGGCCAGCGCCACCAGCACGGCGCCTCCGAACACCTCCGCCCAGCGCTCGAAGGTCTCCGACAGGCCCACGCCCGCGAACAGGCAGACGGCGGCGATGCCGCCCAGCATGAACGCGTGGCCCAGGGCGAAGCGAAGCGCGGTCATCAGCGCGACGCGGCGTCGGCCGCCGCCCAGGGTACCGAGCGTGGCCATGGCGGCGCAGTGGTCCGGCCCCAGGGCGTGGAGCAGACCTTGGGTCAGGCCGAGCAGGAAGGCGAGCAGGATGGGAGCCACGACGGCGCACCCTAGCCGTGGTTTAACCGGGTGGCCAGCAGGAGGAAGAACCACACCATGCGCATTGCCCACCCACGACACTCCGCAGCTCTGCTGTTGATGGGCCTGCTCGTGCTGTCGGGCTGCTCCCAGGACCCCGGTCCGGAGCAGCTCGCCAAGGCCGAGGGGCGTTATCAAGAGTTGATCAACCAGGGCGCGGCCCCACAGGACCCGGCCTGGACGGAAGTCGTCGCCGAGTTCGAGGCCGTCCCCAAGGATTCCAAGAGCCGTCCCGAGGCGGACAAGCGTCTGGCCGCGCTGAAGTCCGCCCGCGAGAAGCTCCCGGCGCGCCCCCTGGCCCGCCCCGGCGCGACCGGCCCGGGCGCCAGCGAGGTGGATTCGAAGCGCGCCGCCTGTGAGAACCTCGCCAAGAAGATGGGCGAGGCCAAGACGGACGTGACCCGCGACATGCTGCGCAAGGTGCTGCAGCGCTGCCAGACGGAGCTGGTCCAGACGGAGGCCAAGAGCCATCCGCCGGGCGAGGACGGCGCGGACCTGCACTGAGTCGCGAGCGGAGTTGAGAAGCCGGCGGGGGCTGGGTATGGAGCCGTCACATGCCCATGCCCCAAGCAGGTGACAAGGCCCCCGGCTTCTCGCTCCCCGACCAGAGCGGCGCCACCGTCTCCCTCTCGCAGCTCAAGGGGCGGCACGTCGTCCTCTACTTCTATCCGAAGGACGCGACGCCGGGCTGCACCACGGAGGCGTGCGACTTCCGCGACGAGCACTCCGCGCTGGTGAAGGCCGGCGCGGTGGTGCTGGGTGTGTCGCCGGACAGCACCGCCAGCCACCAGAAGTTCGCCACGAAACAGGGCCTGCCCTTCTCGCTCCTGGCGGACCCGGACCACGCGGTGGCGGATGCGTACGGGGTGTGGGGGGAGAAGTCCCTCTATGGCCGCAAGTTCATGGGCCTCATCCGCGCGACCTTCCTCATCGGGCCGGACGGCAAGGTCCTGCGCGTGTGGCCCAAGGTGAAGGTCGCCGGGCACGTGGCCGAGGTGCTGGCCTCGCTCCAGCAGCCTTCCGCTGCGGCCTCCCCGGCTCCGGCGTCCAAGGCCTCCGCGTCGGCGGTGAAGGCTCCCGCCGCGAAGAAGGCTCCAGCGGCGGTGGCGAAGCCGGCGGCTGTCAAGAAACCGGCGGCGAAGAAGGCTCCGGCCCGGAAGGGCGCTCGCGCCTGACGGGTGTAGGGCGGCGGCTTCCCGGTGCACTCCTGGCGGGACAGGGAGGCCGGGACCGTGTATTCCTGCGCCCCGTGGTGGGTCTTCCGCTTCCTGGGGGGCCGGCCGTTCATGACCCAGCCCCGCCATGGCCTTCGGGCCCGGCAGGGGGCGACCTGCAAGCCGAGCCGTCGGGTGGATGCCCGGTGGCTGGCGCGGACAGCATGACCATCCCTTGGGGATGGCGGAGACGATGAACATGCGCGAGCGAGGCATTCAGCGGTGGATGGGGGCGGCGGCGCTGGTGACGGGCGTGTTGCTGGGCACGGCCTGCGGCGGTCTCCCGGAGACGGGTGGCAAGCAGCCGGACGAGTCGCGGGGCAATGCGTTCGCCCAGCGCGGCACGCAGGGTGAGGCCCTGTACAACGTGGCCGAGCAGCAGGGGAACGAAGCCCCTGGCGACGCCCACAAGGGCAATGCGGCCGCGAAGCTGCCGAAGCACATGCTGACGGTGGACCGGGGCTACAACGAGACCATCGGGAAGATCGGCTCCAGCATCGACCCGCGCACCAAGGCCAAGGATGGGCAGGCCAACAACTCCCTGTGGGACGATGCGGGCGGGATGATGGCGCACCGCTATGGCACGCTGGGTGGGGCGACCTACTCGCCTGCCGCTTGGGGCCTGGGCGGGTGGAGCACGTCCACGGCGAACGAGAGCGTGCGCGGCTTCGACGCTCCCTACAGCTACGTCAGCCAGCCCATCTACCTGCAGCAGCGCTAGCAGTCCCGAAGTCCCAGGGCGTCCACCGGCCTGCGTGCCGGCGGGCGCCTGTGTTCCGACCCTGCAATTGACTCCCGGCGGGGACCCGGGGTGCTCACTCCTTACTGTCGAGGCCTTCACGCCTCCAGAAGGAGCCGGTCATGCATTCGCGAGCCCTCTACCGCTGGACGTTGCTGGGGACCTTCGCCGCCACGGTGGCGTTCATCGGACCGGGCTGCAATCGCGACAGACCGCTGATGCCCCGGGCGGGGAGCCGCTACGAGGGCGTCGCCAACACCCAGCAGCGCGGGGCTCCCATGACGCCGATGCGGATGACGTCCGGCGAAGGCACAGGAGGCTCCGGCAGCGCGGGCACCACGGCCGCCGAGGACGGCGCGGGCGCCCAGGGCCACACCAACAAGATTGGCGCGCCGGGCTACACCGCGCCCAATGAGGACACGCGGGACCCGGGTGGAACGCAGCAGTTCATCCAGGGCCACCACGACACGGAGTGACGCACCCGCTCCGAAGCTGGAGTGCGCATGGCTCCCTCCAGGAACCTCACGACACGGAGTGACTCGCTCGTCATGGGCCCACCGGGGGATGGCTTCGAGCCCCGGATGCCGAGGAGGCCACTGTTCTGGAACGCGGTGTCCCGCGTTCAGCGCGACGCGAGCATGACCTCGGTCGGATCCTTGCCGGTGAACGCACTGGCGAGTCCCTGCGCGAGCGCGCGGTGATTTTCATCGCCCAGCGTGGCGAGCCGGTTCTCGGCGGGGTGCGCGAAGCGGGCGGCGAGCGCGTCCAGGCGACGGTGGGCTTCGGTGATGCGCTCGCGTGGCACGCGGCCGGACTCCACCGCCTTCACCAGCGCTTCGATGGCGCCGCGTTGCACGTCCGCGTGGTGACACACGAGGAACAGGTCCACGCCCGCGAGCGTGCCCTGCACCGCGGCCTCCTCCACCGAGTAGTGCCCCGCGATGGCCTTCATCTCCAAATCATCGCTGACGAGCACGCCGTCGAAGCCCAGTTCCTGGCGCAGGATGCCGTGCAGCGCGCGGTGGCTCATGGTCGCCGGCACGCCGGGCTCCAGCGCGTCGAACAGCACGTGCGCCGTCATCAGTGACGCGAGCCTCGCCTTCGCGAACGCCTGGAAGGGCACCAGCTCCACGCGGCGCAGCCGCTCCAGGTCGTGCGGCAGCCGGGGCAGGGTGAGGTGGCTGTCCGTCGTCGTGTCGCCGTGCCCCGGGAAGTGCTTCCCGCACGACGCCACGCCACCGGCCTCCATCCCGCGCGCGAGCGCCACGCCCAACCGGCCCACCTCCGCCGGGTCACGGCTGAAGCTGCGGTCGCCGATCACCGGGTTGGCCGGGTTGGTGTCCACGTCCAGCACCGGCGCGAAGTCCCAGTCGAAGCCCACCGCGCGCAGTTCGTGCGCGAGCAGCCGGCCCACGCGTTCGGCCAGGGCTTCGTCGCCGCGCTGTCCCAGCTCCCGCATGGGCGGCAGTGCCGTGAAGGGCGCGTCACGGAGCCGTGCGACGCGGCCACCTTCCTGGTCCACGGAGAGAATGAAGGGCCTGCCCGCGCGCACCTTCAGCTCGTGGCACAGCGCCGCCGTCTCGGCCGCAGTGCCCACGTTGCGCTTGAAGAGGATGGCGCCGTAGATGCCGTCGTCCATCAACGCCGCGAGGTCGGCGTCGATGCGGGTGCCAGGAAAGCCCACCATGAAGAGGCGGGCGCAGTCGCGATAGAGGGCGGAAGCAGGGCTCACGGCCGCGCAGTGTGGCAGAGCCCGCCGTCCGTGGGGCAGCGGATGCGCCTCCCTAGCGTCGGCTGCCTGTCAGGGCGTGGAGCAACCGGCTCCCCGCGAGGCAGCCGAACCCGGAAGACGAACACCGGGAGGTGGCCAGGATTCACTGCCGCAGCATCCGCACTGCAAGCCTGATCGCCCCTCTCCATGGCCGTGGAGCGACTGGCTTCTCGCGCAGCGGAAGAGGCGCCGAAGGAATGGCGACAGGCATCTGCCCGGGACGTGCCATTCCCTGGGGACTGCCACCGCGTGACGGGTCCTTCCGCAGCCGCATGCCCCGAAGCAGTGGCGCTCCCGCACTTTGTATGGAGCCCGGACTTGGAGTGGACACTCCAGAAACCGAATCCACGAGGACGCCCGTCGGCGGCTGCTCGCCAGAACCTGTCCGACTGTCGGACAGGTTCGCGCCATGCGCCCCCAGCGGGGAGCATCCTCCCGCTCCTCATTCCCCAAAGACCTCCTTGCGGTGAACCCACACAAAGCGCGGGAGCACCGAAGAAGTGGGCGGGACGACGTGGCCAGGATGCGCGCCCGGCGAGCGTGTCCGCCTTCTCGGAGAGGCTCACGCCCCGCTACTTCCGCAGCAGCGTCCCCTCGAAGAAGAACGCCAGGCACGCGGCCAGGATGAGCCACGTCCACAGCGGCACGGCGGGTTTGTCCGCGTCTCCCGTGGACGCCTTCACCGTGTCCTCGCCAAAGTAGGCCGTCAGCGTGTCCTGCGGCACCCGCGACAGGTCGCTCTCCGCCGGGTCCAGCGTGGCGGCGAAGTCCAGCGCGGCCACGGGCTTTCCCTCCGCCCCCAGCACCGAGTGGACCCCCGGCTCCACCGTGGGGCCCGCGACGAACGAACCGTCCGGTTGTGCCTTCACCGGCACCTCGCTGCCGTCCGGCGCGCGCACCGCCGTCACCTTCTGCGTGCCTTCCGGGCGCAGCGTCACCGTCTCGCCCACTCGCACGCGCACCTCCTCGCGCTCCTCCAGGGAGCCCGTGAGGTACGCCGCGAAGCGCTGCATCAGCGGCAGGAAGCTCGTCCGGATGGCGAAGTCGCTCCAGTCGCGGTCCACCGTGCTGGTGAACAGCGCCACGCGCCCCTTGCCCCGTCGCGCCACCGCCACCGCGGGCGCTCCATCCTCGTACGTGGCCAGCACCTGGCTCGTGCCCGGCGCGGACGGGCTGTCCGCCTCCAGCAGCATGTACTTGTAGAAGCGCGCCCCGATGAGTCCCTCTTCTGCCCGGCCCGTGAACGGCGCGAACAGCGGGTGGTCCACCTTCACCTGTGCCAGCTTCGCCGTCTTCGTCTCCGCGTCGGGGTCCTCACGCTCGGCGCTCGTGCGCACCAACCGCAGGGGCCTAGGCAGCAGCGCGCCCAGCCGCTGGTTGTACGTGTCCGGGTTCACGTGGTCGCCCACGCTCACGAAGAGGCCGCCACCGTTCTCCACGAAGGTCTTGAGCTTCGCCGCCTCGTCCTCCGACGGCGCGGGCGTGTTGAGCAGCAGCACCAGGTCATACGCGGTGAAGTCCTCGCGCAGGCCCACCTCCGTGTCGCGCACCGCCACGTCCACCGGCGAGCCCGGCGACGTGAGCGCCGCGTCCACGAAGAAGGCCTCATCCCGGTAGCGCGTCGCGTGCGGCGAGCCGTTCACCACCAGCGCCTTCAACCCGCGCGGCACCGGCAGCACGAAGGGTCGCCGGTCATCTTCCGCGAGCGCGTCCGGCGCCAGCGTCACCGCGCCCACCACCGTGCCACCCTGGGGAAAGCGCACCGTCAACGTCTTCTGCGTGGTGCCTCCCGCAGGCACGTCCACGAAGCCCTTGGCCAGCGTGGATTCGCCCACGCGCACCGCGGCCTCCAGGTCCTTCACCGGCTTCGCGCCGAAGTTCCGCACCGTGAACGTGAACTGGTACGAGCGCGGCCCCGCCTGGAGCGCGGGCTCCACCCGCAGGTCCACCAGTGCGTGGTTGTCCAGGGACTCGCGGCCTTCCGCCACGTCGCGCAGCACCACTTCCGGCTTCACCAGCGTGCCCGTGGGGCCCTTCACCGTGGGCGGCGGCGCTTCCAGCCGGAAGCCGGAGATCGTCATGTCGGAGACGACCACCAGGCGCTTGCCCGCCATCGGGTTCTCTTCCAGCGCCCGCGCCGCCATGTCCAGGCAGCGCGACAGGTCCGCCGAGCCGTACGTGGGCTTCGCCTCGTCCACGAGCGCGCGCAGCCGGGCCCGGTCGAAGCCCGGGGGCGGCGGTGCATCGGGCGCGCCCGTGCACACCATCACCGTCGCGGGCTCCTCCGGCAGCAGGTCCTTGAGCGCGTCGCGCGCTTCGTCGCGGCCCTTCTCGAACAACGACGTGCCGTCCGACCAGCGCATGGACAGCGACGCGTCCAGGATGATGGCCGTGGCCGCGGGGCCTCGCGTCACCGTCGCCGCCTGCGCGTCGCGGCTGAACTCCGGCCGCGCCAGCGCGAGCGGGATGGCCAGCAGGATGAGCGTGCGCAGCGTGTAGAGCAGCAGCCGCTTCAACTTGAGCCGGCTCGCCGTGCGCTTCTGGCTGCGCAGCACGAACGCCATCGGCCCGAACGGATGCGCCCGGGGACGCCTGCGGTCGAACAGGTGCACCAGCACGGGGATGAGCGCACCCAGCGCGCCCAGCAGGAACCACGGGTTGCCGAACGTCACCTGCGCCTCCCTCGACGCCCCAGGAAGCGCAGCAGCACTTCGTCCAGCCGCTCGTCGGTGCGCACCAACTCGTAGTCCACGTCCGCCTCGGCGCACTTCGCCTTCACGTCCGCGAGGAACGCGCCGAACTCCTCCAGGTAGCTCTGCTTGATTTCACGCGGGTTCACTTCGATGCGGCCCTCGCCTTCCATGTCCAGGAAGAGCGTGGGGTCATCGAACGGGAACGTCAGCTCCGCGGGGTCCACCAGGTGGAACACCGCCACGTCATTCTTGCGTTGCCTGAGCGCCAGCACCCGCTTCAGCGCCTCCTGCCGCTCATCCAGCAGGTCCGACAACACGATGACCGTCGAGCGCCGGGGCAGCACCTCCGCGAGATGATCCGCCGCGCTGCCCAGGTCCGTGGGGCCCTTCGCCTCCGTGTGCTCCAGCGCGTCCAGCAGCACGTTGAGGTGCCCCGCGGATGCTCGCGGAGGGATGTCCCGGAACGCGCCGCCCGCCATCACCGCGAGGCCCGCCGCGTCCTGCTGCCGCACGAGCAGGTAGCTGAGCGCGCCCGCGAGCGTCTTCGCCACCTCCAGCTTGGACATGGCGCCGCTCTGGTAGCCCATGGACGCGGACGCATCCACGACCATCACCGAGCGCAGGTTCGTCTCGTGCTCGTAGCGTTTGACGTAGTACTTGTCGAACTTGCCGTAGGCCTTCCAGTCCAGGTGGCGCAGCTCGTCGCCGGGGGCGTACTCCTTGTGCTCGGCGAACTCCACGCTCTGCCCCTGATGCGGGCTCTTGTGGAGGCCGGACAGCACGCCCTCCATCACCGCGCGGGCGCGCAGCTTCACTCCCTGGAGGCGGGACAGCGTCTGGGCGTCGAGCAGCGCCATGGGGTGGGCCGGACTAGCCCTTCACCACCGTGAGGAGCTGATCAATCAACTTCACCGACGTGATGCCTTCGCTCTCCGCGGTGAAGTTCGGCAGCACGCGGTGGCGCAGCACGGGCCTCGCCAGCGCGCGGACGTCCTCCACCGTGGCCACGAAGCGGCCGTTGAGGATGGCGCGCGCCTTGGCCGCGAGCACCAGGTACTGGCTGGCACGGGGACCCGCGCCCCACGACACGTTCTTCGCCACGAACTCCGGCGCGCCCGCTTCCTTGGGACGCGTGTGGCGCACCAGCTCCACCGCGTAGCGCACCACGTGGTCCGGCACCGGCACGCGGCGCACCAGCTCCTGAAGCGCGAGGATGCGCTCGGGGGAGAGGATCTTCTCCAGCTTCGGCGGCGCGCCCGCGGTGGTGCTCTTGACGATCTGCACCTCTTCCTCGGCGGTGGGGTAGCCCACGTCCACCAGGAACATGAAGCGGTCCAACTGCGCCTCGGGGAGCGGGTAGGTGCCTTCCTGCTCGATGGGGTTCTGCGTGGCGAAGACGAGGAAGGGCAGCTCCAGCGGGTACGTCCGGCCGCCGGCGGTGATGCGGTACTCCTGCATCGCCTGGAGCAGCGCGGCCTGCGTCTTGGGCGGCGTGCGGTTCACCTCGTCCGCGAGGATGATGTTCGCGAACAGGGGCCCCTGCATGAAGCGGAAGGAGCGGCGCCCCGTCGTCTTGTCCTCTTCCAGGATGTCCGTGCCGGTGATGTCCGAGGGCATCAGGTCCGGCGTGAACTGGATGCGGTTGAAGGACAGGTTGAGCACGTCCGCCAGCGTGGAGATGAGCAGCGTCTTCGCGAGGCCCGGGACGCCCACGAACAGGCAGTGGCCGCGGCTGAAGAGCGAAATCAGCAGGTGCTCCACCACGTCGCGCTGACCGACGACGCGCTTTTCAATCTGTTCGACGATGGCGTTGCGGGCCTGGGCAAGCTCCTCGACGGCGCGCAGGTCCTCGCTGGTGGCGTCGGACGGGGGGCCTGGGGC
>NZ_RAVZ01000007.1 GCF_003611635.1 Corallococcus terminator
GGGTGGGTGCCGGGTCCGAGGCCGCGTCGGGCGTGTGGGCGGCGGCCGTGCTCGCGTCCTGTTCAGGGGTCGGGGTGCGCGTCGGGTCCGGGGCCGCGGCGGCGACGGCCGTGCCCGCGTCCTGTGTCCGGGAAGCTTCGGGGGCCATGCCCGCGCTCCGCCTCGGATCCACTCCGAACGCCGTGGACTCCTCCACGCCGGAGCCCGGCGTCCACGCCACGTGGGGTGGCTGGGCGGGCGCGGTGGACTCCTCCGCGCCCACGCCCGGCACCCAGGCATCCTTGGTGACTTCCTGGTTGTGAATCCGCACCGGGGGCGCCTTGCGCGCACCGGGCTCCTCCCAGGGCTTCAGCTCCCGGGAGGCCTTGTCCGCGGCCTGGCGCAACCTCGCCGCGTCCAGGGCCTCCGTCGCGATGTCCTCCTGCGCTCGGAGCACTTCCGCCTCCTCCGACACCGACGCGCCCGGCGGCGCGAGCACGGATGGGAACTCCTGCCGCGTGCTCGCGCGCTCCGGCTGTTCGCGCAGCAGGTCGTCCACCATCTGCTGCTCGACGGCCTTCTCGCGCGGGAAGGCCGCCGACATCAGCCGCACCAGGTCCTGGTCCGTCACGCCCGGCGCCAGCTTCTCCTTCAGCGCCGCCAGCGCCTCGCCCATCGCCGCGGCGGTGGGGAAGCGGTCATTCGGTTCGGGCGCCAGCGCGCGCACCAGGAACGCATCCACCGCGCGCGGCAGGTCCGGCCGGTGGCGCCCCGCCGGCTCCCACTGCGGATAGGCCGCGCGCCGCCAGCGCTCCAGCGGGTCTCCGCGCTGGGACAGCGGCTTCCACGCGAACAACTCCCACAGCACCACGCCCGCCGCGTACACGTCCGCCCTGCGGTCCACGGTGCGCTTGCGGGCCTGCTCCGGCGCCATGTACGTGAGGTTTCCAATCACCACGCGCGGCGCCGTCTGCTGCTCCTTCAGCGTGGACTGCGCCGCGCCGAAGTCGATGATCTTCACCTCGCCCGCGTAGCTCACGCACACGTTCGCGGGCGACAGGTCGCGGTGCACCAGGTGCAATGGGTGCCCGTCCTCGTCCGTCGCGTCGTGCGCGTACGCCAGGCCTTCGCACAGCCGCTGTCCCATCTGGAGCAGCGCGCCCAGGGGCATCATCCGCTGGCGCTGCCGCAGCCGGTACGCCAGCCGGCTGAGCGTCTTGCCCTGCACGTACTCCATGGCGAGGTAGAGCTGACCGTCCACCTCGCCCATCGCGTACACGCGCGCGATGTTCTGGTGCGCAAGCCGCACCACCACGCGCGCCTCATCGCGGAAGCGCCCCACGAACTGCCGGTTCTCCAGGAGCCCCGGCAGCACCTTCTTCACCACCACCGCGCGGCGCACGCCCTCCTCGCGCGCGAGGAAGACCTCCCCCATGCCGCCCGCGCCAATGCGGCGCACGAGGGTGTAGGGACCGAAGCGCAGCGGCCCCTTCAGGGGCTCCGGTTCAACGGGCGTCGCCAAGCGAGCGGAACGCCTTGCGGGCCGCGGCGAGCACGTGCGCCACCTCCGGCTCGCCGATGGCCAGCGACACGAACGCCGCCTCGAACTGGCTGGGCGGCAGGTACACCCCTTCGTGCAGCATCGCGTGGAAGAAGCGCCCGAACTTCGCCGTGTCCGCCTTCTTCGCGGACGCGTAGTCGAACACCGGCTCCGCCGTGAAGAACACCGTGAGCATGCTGCCCACGCGGTTCACCGTCACCGGCACCCCCACCGCCTTCGCCTCCGCGCGGAAGCCCTCCTCCAAGAGCAACCCCAACTGCTCCAGCCGCGCGTACGTCCCCGGGGCCGCCAGCGCCTTCACGCACGCCAGGCCCGCCGCCACCGCCACGGGGTTTCCGGACAGCGTGCCGGACTGGTACACGGGCCCCTCCGGCGCCACCTTGGACATGATGTCGCGCCGGCCGCCGTACGCGCCCAGCGGCATGCCGCCGCCCACCACCTTCGCCAGCGTGGTCAGGTCCGGCTTGAGCTTGTACAGCTCCTGCGCCCCGCCGCGCGCCAGCCGGAAGCCCGTCATCACCTCATCCAGCACGAAGAGCACGCCGTGCTTCTGGCAGAGCGCCTGCAATCCCTCCAGGTAGCCCGGGCGCGGCACCAGCACGCCCATGTTGCCCACCACCGGCTCGATGATGGCGCAGGCGATGTCCTTGCCCTTCTCATTGAAGATGCGCTCCACCGCCTCCAAGTCATTGAAGGGCGCGGTGAGCGTCAGCGCCGCCAGCGCCGCGGGCACGCCCGGCGAGTCCGGCAGGCCCAGCGTCTCCACGCCGCTGCCCGCCTTCACGAGGAACGGGTCGCCCGCGCCGTGGAAGCAGCCTTCGAACTTGAGGATGTGCTCGCGGCCGGTGAAGCCACGCGCCACGCGGATGGCGGCCACCGTGGCCTCCGTGCCGCTGGACACCAGGCGCACCTTCTCCATCGACGGCATCGTGGCGCAGAGCAGCTCCGCGAACTCAACCTCCGCCGCGACAGGCGCGCCGAACGTGGTGCCGCGACGGGCGGCCTCCAGGATGGCCTCGATGATGGGCGGATACGCGTGCCCGAGGATGAGCGGGCCCCAGCTTCCCACCAGGTCCACGTAGCGGTTGCCGTCCACGTCGGTGAGCCACGCGCCGGCGCCCTCCCGGAAGAAGACGGGGTCACCCCCCACGCCACGGAAGGCGCGCACCGGGGAGTTCACGCCACCCGGGATGCGCGCCTGCGCACGGGCGAAGAGGGCCTGGCTTTGAGCGTGTTTCATGCGGGGTTGCATAGCACGCGCCGGGCGCCGCTCCCCGCCTCGCGTGGGGCTCCGGTGTCGGCTTTCCACCCCCATGCGGATGCCTGCCCGCACGGCGACGGACCGCACTCCCGGGCAGGAGGTCCCGCCCTCCCCCAGGGGCAGCGCACTCGCGGCTTCACCCTGACGGTCCCGGCGGTTATGACCGCTCGCATGCGAATCCTCCACACCATGCTCCGCGTCGGCGACCTGGAGAAGTCGCTCGACTTCTACACCCGCGTCGTCGGCATGACGCTGCTGCGCCGCCACGACTATCCCGAAGGCCGCTTCACGCTCGCCTTCGTCGGCTTCGGCCCGGAGGACACCCACCCCGCGCTGGAGCTCACCCACAACTGGGACACGGCGAAGTACGAGCTGGGCACCGCCTACGGCCACATCGCCCTGGGCGTCAGCGACATCCACGCCACCGCCAACGCCATCCGCGCGGCCGGAGGCAAGGTCGTCCGTGAGCCCGGCCCCATGAAGCATGGCACCACCGTCATCGCCTTCGTCGAAGACCCGGACGGCTACAAGGTCGAGCTCATCCAGCAGAAGAGCTGATCCACCCCATCGGGTCGCCTGGACGGTGGACGCCGCGCCCCCGCGCACGCGGGCCTCCACCAGCATTGAGCGGGCTTGAATCGTGGTGCCCCAAGGAACCGGGCGCCGCATCGGCATCTGCGGGGACAGCGTGTTCGACCCGGACGCGCTGGCCCCTGGCCGGACGCTCCGAACCTCCACGAAACGGGGAAGACAGGCCGCGAAGGCAGACATGACCCCCGGGGCCATGAGTCCGCGGCCCGGGGGGCGATGGACGGACCAGGCAGGCGGGCGAAGTTTCAGGGCGATGTTTCGCGCCTTCCACTCGCCGTGCCCTCCCCAGGGGTGTAGAGAGGCCGGCGCGCCGCGCATCGGAGCGCGCGCACCCTCCCCTTCCGAGGCACTTCATGGTGGAGAGTCCCCAGAGCCAGAACGCGTTGTCCCCCGACGAGCTCCACGAGGCCTGGGCCGTGCTGTCCCTGGACGAGCGCCTGGAAGGCTTCCGCCTGCTGCCCCCGGCGGTGGCGGACGACTTCTTCCTGGGGCTGTCCGCGCGAGAACAGGCCGAGCTCATCCTCAGCCTGCCGCAGGGCGAGCGCCGCACCTGGGTACGCCTGCTGCCCCCGGACGACCTGGCCGACCTGGTCCAGGCGGTGGAGCCCGACCAGGTGAACACCATCCTGTCGCAGCTCGACGACGCCAGCCGCCGCGAGGTGAACGTCCTCTTGGCCTACGCGGAGGACGACGCCGGCGGTCTGATGAATCCGCGCTTCGCCCGCGTGCGCCCGGACATGAGCATCGACGAGGCCATCGGTTACCTGCGCAAGCAGGCGCGTGAGCGGGTGGAGACCGTCTATTACGCCTACGTGCTGGACGCCGAACAGCGGCTCCAGGGCGTGCTGTCCCTGCGCCAGCTCTTCCAGGCCGCGCCGGACAAGCGCGTGGCGGACGTCATGCAGCGCGACGTCATCACCGTGGCGGAGAACACCGACCAGGAGGCCGTGAGCCGCACCTTCTCCGAACACAGCTTCATGGCCATGCCCGTGGTGGACGAGGCCCAGCGCATGAAGGGCATCGTCACGGTGGACGACATCGTGGACGTGGTCCAGGAAGAGGCCACGGAGGACATCCAGAAGGTCGGCGGTATGGAGGCCCTGGACGCGCCGTACTTCGACGTGGGTTTCCTGGCGATGCTCAAGAAGCGCGCCGGCTGGCTGATGGTGCTCTTCCTGGGCGAGATGCTCACCGCCACGGCGATGGGCTACTTCGAGCATGAGATCGCACGCGCCGTGGTGTTGAGCCTCTTCATCCCGCTCATCATCAGCTCGGGCGGCAACTCCGGCAGCCAGGCCACTACGCTCATCATCCGCGCGCTGGCGCTGTCGGAGATGAAGCTGAAGGACTGGTGGCGCGTGGCCCGGCGGGAGCTGGGCACGGGGCTGGCGCTGGGTTCGGTGCTGGGCCTCGTGGGCTTCATCCGCGTCATGGTGTGGCAGGCGCTGTTCCACAGCTATGGGGACCATGCGGTGGTCATCGGCCTCACCGTGGGCGTGTCGCTGGTGGGCGTGGTGCTGTTCGGCACGCTGTCCGGCTCCATGCTGCCGTTCATCCTGAGGCGCGTGGGCTTCGACCCCGCGAGCGCGTCCGCGCCCTTCGTGGCCACGCTGGTGGACGTGACGGGACTCGTCATCTACTTCACGGCGGCGAGCCTCTTCCTGCGCGGCAGCCTGCTGTAATCCGCGACGCCAGGCCCTGGAGGGCACTGCCATGATCGTCACCACTTCGCGGCGCACGCTGAACCTGTCGGGCACACAGGGCTTCGTCTCCGCCGCCAGCGGGCTGGTGCGCGCGGGGGACTGGCTCTACGTGGTCGCGGACGACGCGCTCCACCTGGCCGTGTTCCCCGTCACCGGGGACGCGCCGGGCCACACCGTGCGCCTCTTTCCGGGGGAGCTTCCGGACGGGCATGTGGAGCGCAAGGCCGCGAAGCCGGACCTGGAGGCGCTGTGCAGGCTGGGTCCTTCCGCGGCGTTCGCACATGGCGCGCTGCTGGCGCTGCCCTCGGGTTCGACGCCCGCGCGAAGACGGGCGTCGGTGCTGCCCTTGAACGCGGACGGGACGCTCGCGGGGCCGCCTCGCACGGTGGACTGCACGGGGCTGTACGTGCAGTTGGAGCGCGAGCTGGTGGCGCTCAATGTGGAGGGCGCGGCGGTGACGGGCCGGTTCCTGCGGCTGCTCAACCGGGGCAACGGTGTGGGCGGCGTGGACGCGCTGGTGGACCTGGACCTGGACCGCGTGCTGGGCGGCGTGGACTCGGGAGCGCTGGGGCCGGCGGCGGTGCGCAGCGTGCGCCGGTGGGAGCTGGGCGAGGCGAATGGCGTCCGGCTGTCCTTCACGGATGCGTCGGCGCTGCCGGACGGGCGCGTGGTGTTCACCGCCACGGCGGAGGATTCACGCGACCGCGTGGCGGATGGCCCGGTGAAGGGCTCCGCGGTGGGCGTGCTCGCACCGGATGGGACGCCGGTGTACCTGGACGCGGTGGACGCCGGCCTGAAGCTGGAGGGCGTGGACGCACGCGTGGAGGGTGGGCGCATCCACCTGCTGCTGGTGGCGGACGCGGACGACCCGTCGGTGCCCGCGCCGCTTCTGGAAGCCGTGCTGCCCGTGCCGGGCTGAGAAGAAGCCTCAGGCCTGGCGCTTCACCGGCAGCGGGCCGAACGCCTGCGCCACCGGCATCATCGAGATGACGTTGATGTTCACGTGCGCGGGCCTTGAGGCCACCCAGTACACCGTGTCCGCGATGTCTTCCGGCGTGAGCGGCTGCGTGTTCGCGTACAGCGACGCGGCGCGGGCGTCATCGCCCTTGAAGCGCACGTTGGAGAACTCCGTGCCGCCCAGGAGCCCCGGCTCGATGTCCGTCACGCGCACCGCCGTGCCGTGCAGGTCCGCGCGCAGGTTCAGGCTGAACTGGTGCACGAACGCCTTCGTCGCGCCGTACACGTTGCCCCCCGGATAGGGGAACTCCCCCGCGATGGAGCCGATGTTGATGACGTGGCCCCGGTCCCGCGCCACCATGCCCGTCAGCGCCGCGCGCGTGCAGTACAGGAGTCCCTTGACGTTGGTGTCCACCATCACGTCCCAGTCCTCCAGCCGCGCCGTCTGCGCGGGGTCCAACCCCAGCGCGAGCCCCGCGTTGTTGACCAGCACGTCCACCTGCGCGAAGTCCGCGGGCAGCGAATCGAACACCTTCTGCACGGCCGCCCGGTCCGTCACGTCCAGCGTCACCGGCAGGAGCTTGTCCCCCAGCTCCGCTTTCAACGCATCCAACCGCTCGCCCCGGCGTCCGGTGGCGATGACGCGCGCGCCTTCCTTCACGAAGCGGCGCGCGACGGCCAGCCCCACGCCCGCGGTGGCCCCTGTCACCAGCACGTTCATGTGATTCCTCCCACGAAGAGATGCCCGGCCCGACAGGGCCAGGCCTCACCGTTACATCGCATGCGTGGGAGGACGGCGCACGCGAATGCGCCGCACGGAGGGCTCAGTCCCCGCGGTCGCGGGCGGCTTCCTCGGCGGTGCCCCCCATGGCTTCCACGGAGGTGCGGGCCTGCTTGGCGCGGTCGAACGCCACTTCCTTCTTGCCGATGCCCTCGACCGTGAGGTTCGCCAGCCGGCGGCGCGCCCGCACGATGGCATCCTGCACGAGCGTCGGATCCGGGTGCGTCTTGAGCGTCTCCACCCAGGTCTCGATGGCCTTCTCGTTGTCGCCCGCGTCCGCGCGCAGCTTGCCCATCTCGAAGAGGGCGTGCGGCGCCAGCTCCGACTCCGGGAAGCGCGAGCGCAGGTCCGCGAAGGTGCGCAGCGCTTCCTGCCGCTTGCCCTCCAGCATGGCCAGCGCCTGCGCCTGGAGGTAGATGGAGTCATCCACGTACGCGCTGGTGGCGAAGCGCTCCGGCAGCTTGCGCGCCTCCAGTTCGCACTGCGGATAGTCCGCCAGCTCGAAGTAGAGCTTGGCCACCTGGTACTGGAGCTCCGCGCCCTGCGGCGGGTTGCGGTGCAGCGCGGCGGTGAGCTGGTCGATGGAGCCGCGCAGGTCGCGGTAGTGCACCCGCAGCAGCTCCGCCAGGATGATGCGCGCGTCCAGCGCCTCCGGGGACTCCGGGCACTGCTGGATGAGCTGGCGGTAGACGGACACCGCCTCCTTCACCTTGCGCTGCTCCAGCCAGTACACGTCCGCGGCGCCCTTGAGGGCCCGGGCGCGCATCACCAGCGCCTCCGGCGTCTCGTCGCGCAGCAACATGTCGTACGCCTTGCGGTACTCCACCAGCGCTTCATCCGGACGCTTCTCGAAGATGGCGTCCCGCGCGCGCTGCATGTGGTCCACCGGCTTGTCGCGGCAGCCCGTGACGGCCAGCGTCCCCACCGCCAACGTGAACATCCAGCGCCGGGCTGCCTGCTTCATTCGCACGACTCCGGGATGAGGCGCACGCAGTGCGTCTGGTCGCAGCGCACGCATTCACGCTCCGAGGACACATCCGTGACGCACACGGAGACGCGCGAGGTCCGGGGACAGTCCTCGGACGTGACGCAACGGTAGAGACTCCCGTCCGTCCGGGTGATGTCCACCGACGTGGAGCCGCAGGACTCCAGGTTGTTGCATCCCAGGAGCATGGCCGACACCACCGCCACTGCTCCGAACCAGGCGCATTGCACGGTCCAGGTTCTAGCCAACTTCCGCCCCCGGGTCACGAATCGTGCGCCCGCCTGCCCGCCCGTCGGAAAACGTGGACTCCCCGGAGGAACCGCGCCGGTGCATGGCCACCCCCTCTCCAGGCGTGCTAGCCCTGTCGCGTCACGACGTTCCACGCGCCCCGCCGCCCCTGCCAGGAGCCCTGAAACCATGAGCCTTCCCTCACGTCCTCGCGCGGTGGTGACTGGCGCCGGAAGCGGCCTGGGCCGCGCGCTGTGTGAAGCCCTGGCGGCCCGTCAGGCCCGGGTGCTGGTGTCGGACGTGGACCCGACCACGGCCGAGGAGACCGCCCGCCGCGTCACCGAACGCGGCGGCGAAGCGCGCGTGTTCCCGTGCGACGTCACGAATCCCGAAGCGGTGGAGGCCCTGGCGCGCGCCGCGGAGGATGCGTTCGGCGGCGTGGACCTGCTCGTCAACAACGCGGGCGTGGGCGCGGTGGGAGACGTGGGCGACCTGCCGCTCGTGGAGTGGCGGCGCGTGCTGGACGTGAACCTGTGGGGCGTCATCCACGGCTGCCACACCTTCGTGCCGCGCATGCGCAAGCAGGGCACGGGGCACGTGCTCAACATCGCGTCCGCCGCAGGGCTCATCTTCGCGCCGCACCTGGCGGCCTACAACGCGTCCAAGGCCGCCGTGGTCGCGCTGTCGGAGACGCTGTACGCAGAGCTCCAGCCGCTGGGCCTGGGCGTCACGGTGGCGTGCCCCACGTTCTTCCGGACGAACATCGCCGCGTCAGCGCGCTATTCGGATGCCACGCTGAAGGGCATGGGCGCGAGGCTGGTGGATGGTTCGAAGATAGGACCGGAGTGGGTCGCCGCGCGGTTGCTCACGGCCGTGGACCGGAACGCACCGCACGTGCTGCCCATGATGGATGCGCGCTGGTTCTGGCGCATGCGCCGGTGGATGCCCGGGCTGTTCCTCCACGGCGTCATCGCCGTGGACAAGCACTTCCGCGCGCGCCTGGCCCGCGGAGGCTGAAGCCACGTCAGTTGCGGCCCTGCATCGCGGGCGCCTTGCCGGAGGTGAGCACGGCGGTGTCCGCGGACGCCATCGAGTTGCGCTGCTTCACCATCCGCGCCTTCTGGTCCTGCTTGTCGTAGTGCTTCATGATGGCGGCGACGTGCGCGTCCGCGACCTTGCACTGCACGACGCTGATTTCCTGGTGACGCCGGCCCAGCTCGCTCCACATCGCCAGACGGCCCTGGCTGCCCATCAGCCGGTCCTCGACCGCGTCCAGGGCCTGGTCCATCTGCTTGCCCTCGGCCTCCAGCACCGCGAGCCGCGCTTCGGCGTCCTCCGGGGTCGGTCCCCCGCATCCAGTGGAGACGGCGAGCCCCACGACCGCTGTCAGTCCGAGCCACATCCGCCGCATCCCCACCGTCGCCTCCCAGGTGTCTCGGGTCGTCCACCGACCGTCAGGCAGCGCAAGGTAGGAACGGCCTCCGGGAGCGACAACCCGGACTCACGACGGGGGAGCAGGCGTTTTCAGGAACGAACGTTTGGGCCATTTCCCCCTCCCCCCGGTTTGACGATGAGTCAGAAGGGCCCCCGTTCCAGTGTTGCGCGGCCCCCAGACCCTTCACAGGTTGGCCCTGTCACGTTCGCGGTCCGACGCCGCGAGGAAGGAACGCGATGAAGGACTCCCACAAGCCGGGCGCCACGCGGTGGATGTCCGTGGGTGCGGTCGCGGGTGCGGCGCTGTCGCTCGCCTCCGCCGGTGCGCACGCGGAAGCAGCCCCGGAGCCCACGCGGCTGACGTTCAAGGACGACGGCCAGGTGCCCAACAGCCGCTTCCCGGTGCTGGTGTACCGCGCGGTGGTCGCGAAGGAAGGCGACGTGGCGGCGGCGTTCGAGCAGCGCTTCGCCGCCAACGGCTGGCCGCCGCAGTGGCGCTCCAGCGTCTACGACTTCCACCACTACCACTCCACCGCGCACGAGGTGCTGGGCGTGGCGAAGGGCTCGGCGAAGCTGATGCTCGGCGGTGAAGCGGGACAGGTGGTCAGCGTGCAGGCGGGGGACGTGGTGGTGCTGCCCGCGGGCACCGGCCACAAGCGCGTGGAGTCGAGCGGCGACTTCCTCGTCGTGGGTGCGTATCCGCAGGGGCACGGCCAGTGGGACCTGCAACGCCCGGATGCGAAGACGCGCGACGCGTCGGTGAAGCGCATCGCCCAGGTGCCCGTGCCATCCAGCGACCCCGTCACCGGGAAGAGCGGCGCGGTGACACGTTCCTGGAAGTAGCCGTCACGACTCCGGTGTGGAGAGCAGGCTTCCCCCGTCCTCGGGGAACAGGCGTCCTCCGTCGGCGGGAAGCATCGGATCCCGGAACTCGAAGCGGAAGGTGTAGGGCACATCCAGCGGCTTGCCGTTGTAGGTGACGGGCTTGTAGTCGCGGGACTGGATGTGGCGGATGAGTTCGCCGACCTGCTCGCTGGAGAGGGCTTCATCCCACTGGCGGGCCTGGCAGTTCTCCGCCCGCCCCTGCTTCGTGATGATGCACTGCACGACCGCGCGCGCCTTCACGGGCCGCGTGCTCGCGCAGCCCGCGAGCACCACGAACCCCGCCAACAACATCCCCCTCTTCATGCGGTGCTTCCCTCTTCAGGGCACCGGAGCGATGCGCGCCCGGTGCTTCAGGATGAACTCACACACCTCGCGCGCGGCGCCGAAGCCCGCGGCGCGCTGGGCCACGTAGTGCACCTTGGAGCGCACCTCGTCCGGGGCCTCGGGCACGGTGGCGGAGAAGCCCACCGCGTTGAGCAGCGGCAGGTCCACGACCTCGTCCCCCATGTAGCCGCAGTGCTCGGCGGACACATTGAGGATGCTCAGCAGCTTCTCGAAGTGCGCCACCTTGTCGCTGCTGCCGAAGTGCACGTGGCGCAAGCCCAGGGACTGCATGCGCATCTGCGCGGACAGGCTGTCGCCGCCGGAGATGGCGGCCACCTCGATGCCCACCTCCTGAAGACGCTTGATGCCCATGCCGTCGCGCACGCTGTACATCTGCGTCCAGCCGGAGTTGGGCACCCAGAAGATGCGTCCGTCGGTGAGCGTGCCGTCGATGTCGAAGATCATCACCGACAGGCGCGCCACCCGCGCCTTGAGCGATTCCAGGTCCTGGTTCATCGCAAACCGCCCCTCTACTTGGGCACGGCCTTGAGCGAGGCCTTGCCGTCCTTGATGACGACCTTGAACTCCACGGCCTTCGCATTGTGCTGTTTGAGCAGCTCCGGCACCTGCTTGCGCAGCGTGGCCGCCACCGACTCGTAGGACAGCTTGGACGTGTCCTCCTGGCAGCGGCGCTTCGCGGTGACATAGGCGTCGTACACCGCGCGCAGCTTGTCGTCGGACATGCCGCCACCGGGGCCGGCCGCCGCGGGCCGGGGAGCCGCGAGGGGCGCCGTTACCGCAGGACGCGCGGGCGCACCCGCCGCCGGTGCCGCGGTCCTCGCGGCCATGCCCGGAGGCACCGCGGGACGTCCCGCCGCGGGCGTGCCCCCTGCCACCGAGGGCACCGCGGGCGTCAGCGAAGGCAGCTTCGCGGCCCCCGCCACCGCCGGAACACCCGGCACGGCGGGCGTCCCCCGGAACGGCGTGCCACCAGCGGGCGCCACTGGGGCCACGGCGGGCGTGCCCCGGAACGGCGTGCCGGGTGCCGGAGCCGCAACCGCGGGCTCGTTCACCGGACGGCCGGGGACCTTGGGCTCGTTGATGGGCCGGCGGCCCGTCAGCTCTTCAATCTCCTCGATCTCCATGTCGGAGATCTCCTCCGGCAGCTCCACCACGTCCTTGCGGCGCTCACCGGCGGCGGCGGGCTTCTTCGCGGCCTCGGAGCGACGGCGGGCCTTGGCCAGGTCGCGGTGGTAGGTGCCGGCTTCAATCTCCTGGATGGTGCGCACCCACAAGCGTTCGTAGGTGAGGAACTTGTTGTGGATGGTCTGCACGCGGAACTTCACCGACGTGCTGCGCACGAAGGCGCCCTTGAGACGGACCATCCGCTTCTTCAAATCTTCGTGCGCGCGGATGGGCGCCTGCCGCTCCATGCCCAGGAAGTACTGCTCGTAGGTGTGGCGCAGCTCCGCGAGCTCCGCCTCCAGCGCCTCGCACTCCTGAAGGGCGGCTTCACTGGAGGAGCTGGCGTCCTGCGCGGACCGGGCTCCACCTTTGTTGGCGGACCGGGCGTTATCGGGCGGCGGCATGTATCGGGAGTGTCCTCAACCCGGGCGCGGCTCGCAACCTCAGGCCGCCGACGGTGTCGGTCCCAGGCCAGCGACCTCACCCGCCGGTCGGTGGCGCCCCAGGAGGATGGCGCCAAAGGTGAACATGCACAGGGAGATGAACTGGCTGGTGGACACGTTGTACCAGGCCTCCAGGGGCACCGCCGCCGCCAGCCCCTGGGCCCCCAGCGACTCCAACAGGCCGTGCAGGGTGCCGCGCTCCACATCGCCCCGGAACAGCTCCACCGTGGTGCGCAGGACGGCGTAGGCCATCAGCCAGAGGGCGAAGATGTGCCCGTGGAAGCGGCGGAAGCGGCGCGCGTACAGGAGCGCCACGAAGAGCCCCAGTTGCCCCACCGACTCGAAGAGCTGCGTGGGGTACACCGGCAGCGTGGTGCCGTGCTGGGCCACCCAGTCGGAGATGCGCACCGCGCCCGGCGCCGCCTGGTGGAGCACCTGCCCGGTGGCCTCCACGACGAAGCGGTCATCCCCCGCCTGGGAGCCGTAGGCCAGGCTGGACGCGTGCCCCAGCCGGCCGAACAGGTCCTGGGCCACCCCGGCGCCGGGGAAGGTCACCCCGGTGTGGGAGTGGCTGCCCGCCATGTCCCCCCAGCAGCAGCCAGCGGAGAAGCACCCCAGGCGCCCCAGGCACTGGCCCAGCGACACGGTGGGGATGCACACATCCGCCAACCGCAGGAAGTCCAGGTCGTACTTCCGGGCGAACAGGTACGCCGCCAGCCCCGCGCCAATGAGGCCGCCGTAGAACACCAGCCCGCCGCCCAGGGAGAAGGCCTGCGTCCAGTCCTTCGCGTAGTCCTGCCAGTTCACCATCACGAACAGCACGCGGCTGCCCACGAGCCCGCCAACGAGCACCCAGAACGCCATGTCCAGCACCTGCTCGCGCCGCCTGGGCCCTTCGGTGTCCACGAAGCCCTGGCCCTCCACGAACGTCACCCGGCGCCACTCGTCCTGCGCCAGCCGCCCCGCCACCGACACCGCGCAGATGAACCCGGCGGCCAGCAGCACGCCGTAGGTGTGCAGCGGGATGCCTTCGCCCTTGCCTCCCGGGAAGGCGTCCGCGGGCAGCGCGTACTTCAGGCCGAAGTACGCCAGCGCCGCGCCAATGGCGGCGAAGCCCAGGGCGCGCAGCAGCTTGTCCTGGAGCGAGGCGGGACCCGCCTTGTCGCTCTTCGCATCCACCGGCCCCACCGCGCCCTGCCAGCCGTTGAAGGCGATGGAGGACACCACCCCCACCGCGACGGCGTACAGCAGGAGCTGCATCCAGAGGCTGGTGAAGGTGAGGCGCAGGAGGACGGGGAGCATGGGGACCTCGGCCGGGCGGCAAGAAGGCGGAACGCGACGACGGACCGCACCCGGAAACGGCGGGGACAACCAGAGCGGCCGGGCGGGACATTCCCGCGCACCGGCCACGCACGACGACAGGCGTCAGGCCTTGGCGGGTTCGGAGGTGGGCTTCTCCTTGCGGACGAAGGCGTCCACCACGAGCATGCCCACGCCGATGCAGATGGCCGCGTCCGCGACATTGAACGACGGCCAGGCGGCCTTGTCGTACCAATGCGCTTCCAGGAAATCGATGACGAAGGCCCGGGCCACCCGGTCGACGTAGTTGCCCAGCGCGCCACCCAGCACCAGCGGCAGGCCCCACAGCGCCCACTTCTCCGCGGGGTCCGTCCCGGTGAGCTTCCGGAAGTAGAAGACGATGAGCAGCACCGCGCCCAGGCTCACCAGGTGGAAGAGCGGGCCGCGCACGTTGGGCGGCAGGTCGCGGAACATGCCCCACGCGGCGCCAGGGTTCTCCGCGTAGCGCAGGCGGAAGAAGTCATCGACCACCTCCACGTGCCTGCGAGGCTGGAAGTGCAGCCCGTAGCGGCCGGCCGCCTCCGCGGGCGTGTACATCGCGCCCAGGCGCTGCCCCAGCGTGGTGGCTCCGTCGAAGCGGGTGGTGAGGTCCCGCACGACCAGATACTTCGTCCACTGGTCCAGCACGATGACGCCCAGCGTGAGGGCGAGGAGGATGACGTATTTGCGCGGCACGGGGACGGCTTATACCAGCCCACCCCGGCCCGTCACGGCTGAGGGCTCTGGGGGGTGAGCGGCGAGGAGGTGGTGACGGGCTCCGGCCGGCGCGCCCACACGGAGTCCAGCAGCATCAGCGCCACGCCCACCACGATGGCCGCGTCCGCCACGTTGAACGTGGGCCAGCGCATGCCCGGCTGGTTGCGCCAGTGCCAGTCGATGAAGTCGATGACGTAGCCCCGGATGAGCCGGTCCACGAAGTTGCCCAGCGCGCCGCCAGTAATGAGCGCCAGCGCCAGCCGCACCGACTTCTGGGACGCGTCCGTGCGCCGGTACAGCACCAGGATGAACGTCAGCGCCGCCAGGCTCACCACGTGGAAGAACGCCTTGCGCGCCGTGTCCGGCAGGTTGGAGAACATGCCCCACGCCGCGCCCGGGTTCTCCACGTAGCGGAAGTGCCAGTAGTCCTCGATGAAGCGGTACGGCCGGGTGTTGCGCCGGAACTCGCCTTCCTTCGGAGGGTCGTTGTCCAGGTTCTGCTCGCTCAGGAAGCCGGACACGCGCGCCATGCCTTCGCGGCCGTCCAATGCTTCCGTCAGCCGGGACACGGCCAGGTACTTGGTCACCTGATCCGCCGCGAGCACGGTGAGGACCACGACGAGGAGGAGGCGGAGGGAGGCTTTCATGCGGTGTCAGACCTCTATCGCGCCCCCGGGAGCCCTGACAACCCGGGGCACGCAAGGCGCCCGCCGGGCCGCCTGCCTCCGTACTCCCGGACGCCGCGTCTTTCGGGCATGGTGCGCCCATGGCGCCTGTTGAGCCCGACGTGAAACCTTCCACTCCCGACATTGCCCCACCCGGAACCACCACCGCCCCGGCGGCCAAGCCATCGCTGATGGCGCGCTTCAAGGCGCTGCTGGTGGACTACGGCCCGCTGGCCATCGCGGTGAACTACGTCATCTTCGGCCTGGTCATCGTGGGCTTCTGGGCGGCCATCCGCGCGGGCTTCCAGCCGGAGAGCACCGGGGCGCAAGCGGGCGCCTGGGGCGCTGCCTACATCGCGTCACAGGCGGTGAAGCCGTTGCGGCTGGCGGCGGTGTTCGTGCTCACGCCGCTCATCGCCCGCATTCCGCCGGTGGCGCGCTTCCTGGCGAAGAACAAGCACAAGTGGAGCTTCTGAAGCGCTTCTGAAGGCGAGGACTCCGGCCGGACACCGAAGGACTTCCGGTGCCCGGCCGTGTCGCATCCGCCGGCTAGAAGTTGGGCGTGAGGAAGTCCTTCAACACGCCCATGTGCTGCATGTTGGAGGCGCCGCTGTCGCTGGACAGCGCCGGGTAGATCTCCGACAGCGGCGTGTAGACGCGGCTGTCCAGGACGAGCCCGTTGGCGAAGGAGCTGGCGCCAATCACGGTGGGCACGCGGTACTGGTACAGGTCGTTGTCCACGAGCACGTGGTCGTAGGGCTTGCTGCGGTTCGCGTTGGTGCCGTCCTTGTTGTTCTTGTCCACCGGGTGCGGCCCGACGGTCGTCACCACCTGCTTGAAGGTGGTGAGGCAGGACTCGGAGCGGCTGTCGGTGTTGAAGTCGCCGCCGATGGTCAGGTAGTCGGACTCCCGGACATTGTCCTTGATGAACTTCACCAGGTTGGTGGCCTCCGTGTTGCGGACGCCGGAGCCGCTGGTGAGCAGGTGGACGCTGACGGCCCAGAGGTCGTGCGGCCCCGGGATGTCGATGCGCGCCCAGGCGAAGTCGCGGTTGGACACCTGCGTGTCCTTCCACTCACCGGACTCGATGATGGGGAAGCGGCTGATGATGCCGTTGGGGATCTGCGCGCCGGTCTCGCGGTAGTACGAGAAGCCCGGGCCGAAGGTCAGGTCGACCATCTCGCGGATCTCCGCCGCGGAGTTCGCCTTGTAGTTGAACTCCTGGATGAGCACGACGTCGGGCTTCACGCCCTGCATCAGCCGGATGCCGTGACCCTGGTCGTAGTCCTGGCCGTTACCGCTGGTGATGTTGGCCGCCATGATGCGGATCTTCGTGTAGCCACCATCCGTGTCGGAGCCACCGTCCGTGGTGCCCGCGTCGTCAGAGCCCGCGTCCGTGGTGCCCGCGTCACTCGTGGTGCCTGCATCACTCGTCGTGCCCGCGTCGACCGTCGTACCGGCATCGACCGTCGTGCCCGCGTCGCTCGTCGTGCCCGCATCGACCGTGGTGCCCGCGTCGACCGTCGTACCGGCATCGACCGTCGTACCGGCATCGACCGTGGTGCCCGCGTCGGTCGTCGTGCCCGCGTCGGTCGCCGTGCCCGCATCGGTCGTCGTGCCCGCGTCGGTCGTCGTGCCCGCGTCATTCTCGGAGCCCGCATCGGCATCCGGGCCCGCGTCGATCGAACGACCGCCATCCTCCACGTCGCCAGCATCGACCGTGCTGCTGCCAGCATCCGTCCCGGTGCCCGCGTCGTTCCGGGTTCCGGCATCCGCCGAGGTTCCAGAGTCCGGAGGCGTGGTGGGCTCGGTACCCGGGCCGCAGGCGGTTGCCAGGGCCCCCATCGCCACGAGGGCGCGGAGAATCGGGGGGAGCTTCATGGACATGCGGGGACCTGAATCCTTGCTTCCGAGGGTGACGAGGGGCTGACCCGTCGGCTTCGGCACGCCGACTTGCGCGTGATTATAGAAGTTTCCAGGTTGGCTGTCCTCTGACCGCCCGTGAGGTTTTTCTCTCTTCTTTCGCAGAATCCAAGAGCCTCCATCCGCCTGTATCTGCGGAAGACTTGAATTCAAAGAAAGGCATCGCCAGAACAGGCGACGACACAGCGATACAACGCAGCGATACGACGCAACAGGACGTGAGGAATCCACGATGTCACCACGGCAGCTCACGGTGCGTTTCCACGGCGCACTGAACGACTTCCTCGCGCCGGAGCGCCGGAACGTGGCGTTCACGCACGCCCTGCAGGGCAGCCCTTCGGTGAAGGATCTCATCGAGTCGTTGGGGCCACCGCACCCGGAGGTGGCCGTGGTGCTGGTGGATGGCGACCCGGTGGGCTTCGAGCACCGCGCGGAAGCGGACACGAGCCTCGTCGTCTACCCCGCACTCCAGGCGCCCCGGGTTCCACCGGAGTCACGCGTGGGACCGCCGCTCCCGGAGATGCCGCGCTTCGTGCTGGACGTGGGACTGGGGCGGCTGTCGGGCTTCCTGCGGATGCTCGGCTTCGACACCCTGTGGCGCAACGACTTCGCGGATGATCATCTGGCGCGCCTGTCCCGTCAGGAGTCGCGCGTGCTGCTCACGCGGGACCTGGGCGTGCTCAAGCGTTCGGAGGTGGTGCACGGCTACTTCCCGCGCGCCACCGACCCCGCGCACCAACTGGTGGAGGTGGTGCGCCGCTACGAACTGACGTCGCGCATGCGCCCCTTCAGCCGCTGCATGGCCTGCAACGCGCCGCTGACCACCGCCACGCCGGACGAGGTGCAGGGCCGCGTCCCCGAAGGCGTGGCCGGACGCCACTCCCACTTCCGCCAGTGTCCCGGCTGCCAGCGCGTCTTCTGGCCCGGCACCCACCACGACCGCATGCAGGCCCTGGTGGACACACTGCGCCGGCTGGAAGCCGTCGGCACCTGAGGTCGCGGGCTTTAGCGGGTCCGGGGGACCGTGGCCCACACCTTCGGGCCCCGGGGTTCGTTCTTCTCCAGCACCAGGTCGAAGGTGATCTCCACCGTGCGCGCGAGCCGGAGGAAGAACTCCCTGGCGAACGAATCGACCGCGAAGCCCAGGTCCCGCATGTCGAGCGTCACCGGAGCGCGTGAGACGATGCGCAGGCTCGTGCCCTCCAGCACCGTCACCACCGCATCCGCCGTCACCGGCAGCCGGATGCCGAGCGCACCGACACGCCCCCGGATGTTCACCGGGATGGCCGTGCCGAAAGGCACCGCGTCCAACTGGTAGCGGCCGTCGAGCGTGTCCACCGAGTCCAGGGTGAAGTCCACGGACTCGACGGTCTTGAAGAAGAACTTCCCCAGATTGAAGTCGCGGACCGGCTCGCCCGTGCGCACGGAGCGCGTCCTGGCGCTCACCTGCGCGGTGCAGGTGTCCAGCCGGAGCCACTCCTCGAACCGGATGGTCGCTTCCACCTCGTCCAGGAAGCCCACGAGCGCCTTCTCCTCCAGGTCGTTCGAGGACTGCTTGCGCACCCGGAAGGAGACCACCGAGCGCTGCGGCTCCGCCGGCCCCGGCGTCTCCCAGGTGAGCCGGGGGTCCGCGAGGATTGTCTTCTTGATGGCCTCCGCGTACTTCACGTACCCCGTGCAACGACAGACGTTCCCGGAGATGGCCTGACGGATGCGGTTGTCCAACTGGGCCACGGGGATGGGCCCGCGGGCGAGCTGATCCATGAGCACGTCGGCCGCCATCAGGAAGCCAGGGGTGGAGAACCCGCACTGGAAGGAGTAGCACTCCAGGAACTCGCGCTGGAGCGGATGGAGTTCCCCGTCCGGTCCCGCCAGGCCTTCCACCGTCGTGAAGTGCAGCCCTTCGATGGAGTCCATGCGCGCGTAGCACGCCAGCATGGCCATCTTGGGACTGCCGGGCGCCTTCTGCGCCACGACCTTGCAGGCCCCGCACGAACCGATGCCGCAACTGAGCTTCGTGCCGGTGAGGTCGAGCTGTTCATGCAGCACGTCGACGAGCAGGTCCTCCCCCGCCGCGACGACGGTCCTCGGGATGCCGTTGACGTGGAGGGTGTATTCGCGCTCGGTGCGCTTGGGAGTCTGGGTCATGGCTTCAGTGCCTCCAGCACGCGCGCGGGGGTGAAGGGCAGGATGCTCAGGCGCACGCCCGTGGCATGGGCGACCGCGTTCGCGACGGCCGGCATCACCGTCGTCATCACGGCCTCGGCGATCCCCTTCTTCCGGATGGGAGGGCCGGACCTCAAAATCTGCGCCCCTTCCGGAAGCGTCACCAGCCGCAACTGCACTCCCGAGGCAGGCATGTGCGTCGCCCGGGGGACCGGATAGCGGTGCAGGTTGAGCAGGCCGTCCACACCGACGGGGGCCGGCGGGACGCTTTCGAACAGCGTCATCCCCAGCCCCATCGCGAAGCCCCCCTCCACCTGCCCTTCGAGGATCTTCTGGTGGTGGACCTCGCCCGCGTCGAGCAGGGTGACGGCGTCCACGACATCAATCACCCCGGAGCGGGTGTTCACCGTGACCGCGACGAGGTGCCCGGCCGAAGCGTAGACGCTCCGGATGTGGTGCTTCGCGTCGTTCGCCGCGCCGTCATAGGGCACATCCACCCGGGTGACGTGCTGGTAGCCCGCCACGTCCTCGGCATCGCCTCCGTGGAGGACGGCGAGCCCGTCGATGTAGCGCAGCCGCGTCGTGCCCCCCAGGGTGTACTCCGAACAGGCGTACGCGTTGCGGTAGTAGGTGTGCACGATGGCGCCGGTGCACAGCCCGTCCTCCTTCGCCCGGGCGTGGGCCCTGGACGCGAGCTCCTCCATGGGAATGGGGCAGCGGCCCGGAGCCACCAGCTTCCCGTCCTCCCAGTGGGCGGTCTCCGGGACGTCGCCCCAGATGTCCGCCGCGCACGGCTTCAAGCCGTGATCGAAGACGACCCGCGCGGCCTCCTCGACCGCGTGGATGTGGAAGAACGCCGTCACCGAAGCACTCATCGTGTTGTCGAGCTTCGGCGTGTTCCTCGGCTGCCCCGGGGCGTAGGGGGCCTTGTTCAACCGGATGGTGTCGTGGTCGAAGCGGCCCAGCACGCCCAGGACGACCCGGGACGCCTCGCGGCCCAGCAGCGGTCGGGTGGCGATGGCGAGCGAGGTCTCGCTGCCCTGGCCCATCTCGATGGCGGTGGAGCGCACCGTCACCTCGCCCATCGGACCGATGCTGACCTCGGCGAAGACCGCGTCCTCGCTGGTGCCTATCGCCTGCATCGCGCAGGCGAACCCGACGCCATACTTCACCAGCCCGTTGCCCCGGGCGGCGTACTCGGCCCGCTTCGCTTCCCGCCCGGTCCAGAGCGGCTCCTTCGCGGCGAGGGCGCAGATGCGCTCGGTGTCCAGGTGGTGCCGCAGCTCGAAGCCCGTCACGTCGACGTCCTTCGGCTTGAGCAGCTTTTCATGCCGGAAGGCGATGGGATCCGCGCCGACCGCGCTCGCGACCTCGTCGATCATGGACTCGATGGCGAAGGCCGCCTGCGGAATCCCGAAGCCGCGCATGGAGCCGGAGGGAGCGCCGTCCGTGCTGATGCCGTAACCGCTGATGGCGTTGTGCGTGAAGCGGTACGGCCCGGCGGCATGGAGGGCGCACAACTGCACGACGGGCTTGGTGAGGTTCAGCACGCCGCCGCCATCCATGGAGATGGTCGAGTCGAGCGAGTGGAGGACGTAGTCCTCGGGGCCCTTGGGTGGGGGGCCCTGGGGGTCCCTGGGGCCATAGGCCAGCACGTTCTGGAGCACGGCGGCGTGCCGCTTGATGCCGCAGAGGAACTGCTCGTAGCGGTCGAAGGCCAGGCGCACGGGCCCGTCGCAGAAGAAGGCCGCCAGGGCCAGATACATCGGGAAGGTGGAGAGGTCCCGTCCCCCGAAGCCGCCGCCAATCGGATAGGTCGTCAGCTCGACCCTGGGGGACTCCGCCTCGGGCCACAGGGCGGTGAGCGTCTCCACGCCCTCCCGGTCCTTGCGCGGAGACTGCGTCCCCGCCGCGACGCGCAGGACCTGCTTGCCTTCAGCATCCCGGGTGAGAAAGGCGAGGCCCGTCTCCAGCTCCATGAACATCGGATCGATGCTCTGGCTGAAGAAGGTCCGGCGCAACACGGTCATCCCCTCCTCGGAGACGGACCTGCGGATGGCTTCGCGTGCCTTGTTCGCCTGGAGGTTGATGGCCCGCTTCGCGGGGTCCACGTCCGGCCCCAGCGCGTCGGGGTCATGGTCCTTGTGGCCCTGGGCGGAGAACGCGTGGTCCTTCACCTGGCTGCGGATGAAGTGGGTGGCGCCGTAGATGGCCTCTTCCTTGGAGACCCTCGCGCCCAGCAACGGATTGACGAGCCGCTGGATGTCCTGCTGCCACTCCACCCGTGAGCTGGCATCGAAGCGCAGCAGGGGAGGACCTTCATGTCGGCTCGGCTCCCGGTTCCAGGTGGCGAACTTCCGCAGGTCGCGGCTCTTGCGGAACAGGAGGATGGCCACGGGCTGACCGATGTGGTCCGCGTAGCCGCCAGGCGGGGTCAGCCAGTACAGCCCGAAGAAATCCGGCACCACGCTCGTGTCATCCAGCGCGAGCCCCTGGGCCGGGTGCACGACCGTCTGGGCCCTGCTCCCACCGGGGAGCTTCTGCCTGTACGGCGCCGTGAACCCGCGCGCGTGGAGGTCCACGGCCTGGACGATGTCTGGCGGCTCAATCCCCAGCAGCGCGAAGACCTCCACCAGCCGCGCGTCATCCAGGCCCAGATACTTGCGGTCCGCGGAGGTGACGCGAAGCAGGTAGGCGTGACGGCACGCCCCCTCCCAGCCCAGGTCCCGCGTGTTGAGGTCGCGTCCGTAGACCTTCTTGCCGCGGACCTTGTCTTCACGGTCACCGAGGAATGGAGGCATGTGCCCCCATCACCTAACACCCCCAGGGAATAAGCATACATCCCCTCAGGAGGAGACGTCTGTCTTCAGGACAACGCCTCGCGACATTTGGGGCAGACCTCGTCGCCCTGCCCCACCGCTTCCGAATACACCCAGCAGCGCGGGCACTTCGTCCCCTTCGCCGGCAACACCTCCACGGACAGGGACGCGCCGTCGCCAAACGCCTGCGACACCTCCAGCGCCGTCGCCGCGTCGGAGGCCGTGTCCGCCCATTCCACCTGGCTCACGATGAACAGCCCGGGCAGCTCCGCCAGATGCGCCTGGAGCAAGGCCTTCACCGCACCGTCAGCCGACAGCACCACGCGCGCCTCCAGGGACGCGCCAATGCGCTTGTCCCGCCGCGCCACCTCCAGCACGCCCTGCACCGCGCCGCGCACCGCGAAGAGCTTCGCGTACCGCTCCGCGATGCCCGGCGCCATCGCGCCCTTCGGCTCCGGGAAGCCCGCCAGGAACACGCTCTCGGTGTGTTCGCCCGGCAGGTGCTGCCACGCCTCTTCCGCCGTGAAGCTCATCACCGGCGCGAGCAGCGGCAGCAGCACGGTGACGACCTCGTGCAGCACCGTCTGCGCCCCCCGGCGCGCGGGCCCGTCCGCCTTCGCCGTGTAGAGCCGATCCTTCAGGATGTCGAAGTACACGGCGGACAGGTCATTGGCGCAGAAGTCCACCACCGTCGCGTAGACGAGGTGGAACTCATAGTCCTCGTACGCCTGCCGCACCCGGGACACCACCTGCGACAGCCGTCCGCGCGCCCACTGGTCCAGCGGCGACAGCGCCTCCGCCGGCACCGCGTCCTTCGCCGGGTCGAAGTCGTGCAGGTTGCCCAGCGCGTAGCGCAAGGTGTTGCGGATCTTCCGGTAGCCCTCCGACAGCCCCTTGAGGATGGCGTCCGACAGGCGCACGTCGTTGCGGTAGTCGCTGGCCGCCACCCACAGCCGCAGCACCTCAGCTCCGTATTGCTGGATGACCTTCTCCGGCGCCACCGTGTTGCCCCGGCTCTTGGACATCTTCTCGCCGTGGCCATCCACCACGAAGCCGTGCGTGAGGCACGCCTTGTAGGGCGCCACGTCGCGCGCGCCCACCGACACCAGCAGCGAGGAATGGAACCAGCCCCGGTGCTGGTCGCTCCCTTCCAGGAACAGGTCCGCCGGCACACGCTGCCGCTTCGCCAGCACCGCGGAGGCCATGCACGCCGAGTCGAACCACACGTCCAGGATGTCCGTCTCGCGGTGGAACTCACCCTTGCCGCAGCGCGGACACCGGAAGTCCTCCCCGAGGAAGTCCTTCACCGGCGTGCGGTACCACACGCCCGCGCCTTCCTTCTCCACCGCCGCCGCCACGCGCTCCATCACCTCTGGAGACACCACCGCGTCGTCGCACCCGTCGCAGTACGCGATGGGGATGGGCACGCCCCAGCTTCGCTGCCGGCTGATGCACCAGTCCGGACGGCCCTCCAGCATGCCCCGGATGCGCGACTGGCCCCACGACGGCACCCAGCGCACCTGGTCCACCTGCTCCAGCACCGCCTCACGGAACGTCTGCGCGCCGTGGAAGGCCGCGTCCATGGGGATGAACCACTGGTAGGTGGCGCTCTGGATGACGGGCTGGTGGCAGCGCCAGCAGTGCGGATAGCTGTGCGTGAGGGTGTCTGATTTGTCATTGAGCAGCGCGCCCCGCTGCACCAGCAGGTCCAACACGACAGGGTTGGCCTCGAAGACGCGCCGGCCCGCCAGCACCTCGCCCACCGTGTCGTCGTAGCGGCCGTCCGCGCGCACCGGGTTGTAGATGTCCAGCCCGTACGCGAGCCCCACCTCGTAGTCCTCCTGCCCGTGGCCCGGCGCCGTGTGCACCAGCCCCGTGCCCGCATCCAGGGTGACGTGCCCGCCCAGCACCACGCGCCCCTGCCGCTCCAGGAACGGGTGTTGATACGTCACGTGCTCCAGGTCCTCGCCCGTCGCGTACGCGAGGATGCGCGAGGGGTCCACCAGCGCCGGGGACGACACCTCTCCGGTGGGAAGCTGCACGTGCTTCACCGCCAGCTCGTCCGCCTTCACCTCCGCCAGCACCTTGGCGAGCAGGTCCTTGGCCACGCACAGGACGCGGTCCTCCAGCCGGTAGAAGACGTATTCGAACGTGGGGTTCACCGCGATGGCCAGGTTCGCCGGCAGCGTCCAGGGTGTGGTGGTCCAGATGACGAAGGACACGCGCTGGCCGCGCAACTGCGGCAGCTTCTCACCCAGCGAGGCCCCCGCGTCGAAGGCCACGTACACGGACGGCGAGGTGTGCTCCGCGTACTCCACCTCCGCCTCGGCGAGCGCCGTCTGGTCCTGGAGGCACCACGCCACCGGCTTCTTGCGGCGGTACAGCATGCCCCGGCGCGCGAACGTGGCCAGCTCGCGCAGCTCCTGCGCCTCGTAGGTGAAGTCGAGCGTCTTGTAGGGCGCGTCCCACGTGCCGAAGACGCCCAGCCGCTGGAACTCCGCCTTCTGGATGTCCACGAACTCCAGCGCGTATTCGCGGCAGCGCTCCAGCAGCGCGTCGCGCGACAGCGTGCGCTTGTCGAGCTTCTGTTCCTTCAGCCGCTTCTCCACCGCCTGCTCGATGGGGAGGCCGTGCGTGTCCCAGCCGGGGATGAAGTCACACGGGCGTCCGGAGAGGTTGCGGTACTTCACCACGATGTCCTTCAGCACCTTGTTGAGCGCGTGCCCGGCGTGCAGGTGGCCGTTGGCGTACGGGGGCCCGTCCGCCAGCACGAAGGGCTCCCGGCCGGCGTTCTTCTCCAGCAGCTTCTTCCACACCCCGCGCTCCGCCCACCACGCCAGGAGGCGCGGTTCGAGCTGCGACAGGTTCCCCTTCATGGGGAACTCCGTGCGCGGCAGGTGGACGGTGGCGTCGAGGTCCTTGCGGGAGGGGGCGTCGCTCATGGCTCAGCGGCCGTAACACCCTCGCGCCAGGGCTTCAATCCGGACGGCCCGGGGCCAGACGCTCGCGGCGCCCCGGCCCCACATGCCGTCACTCGTCGTGACCGTCCTCGTCGTCGTGGCCCGTGTGCTGCGGCTTGGCCTTGGGGCCGCCCTTGGGGCACTTCTTGTTGCACTTGGCCATCGCGGTCTTCATCTTCACGGCGCAGCGCTGCATGCAGGCCTGGCTGTCCTTCGCGGCCGTACTGCCCGGCTTGGGACAGGAGAGGGTGCACGACTGCATCTGCCCCCCCACCTTCTGGTTGCAGTTCGTCTGGCACTGATTGGGCGCGCCAGCGAACGCCGGCGGGGCCAGCAAGGCGACGCCCAGGGTCAGTGCTCCCATCCAGCCACGCACAGCGGTTCGGGTCTTCATGGTCATGATGATGTCCGACGCAGGGCGAGAACTCTACTTCACCGCGGTTTCAGGCCCTTGGCGTCCAGTTGGTACTTCTTCACCAGCCGCTCGATGGACTTGCGGTGCAGCCCGCTCTCCCGGGCCGCGCGGGACAGGTTGCCCTCGCAGCGGGTGAGGACGCTGGTGACGTACTCGCGCTCGAAGTTCTCCAACAACTGCTCCTTGGCATCCTTGAAGGCCAGGTGTTCGTTGAAGGGCAGCGGGCCCTCACGGGCCTGGCCCCGGACGCGCGGGGGCAGGTGGGAGGGCAGGATCTCCTCCCCTTCGGAGAAGGTCAGCACGTGCGACAGGACGTTCATCAATTCGCGCACGTTGCCGGGCCACGCATAGGCCATGAGCAACCCCAGGGCCTCCGCGGAGAAGCGCTTGCGGCCGTGCTTGTCCACCACCTCCGGCTCCGCCAGGGCCTGCTTCAGGATGAGCGGGATGTCGTCGCGGCGCTGGCGCAGGGGCGGGAGCTGGATGTTGATGACGGACAGGCGGAAGTAGAGGTCCTCGCGGAAGTTGCCCGCGGCGATCTCCTTCACGAGGTCGCGGTGGGTCGCGGCGATGACCCGGACATCCACCTCGATGACGTCGTTGCCGCCCACCCGGCGCACCTCGCGGTTCTCCAGCACGCGCAACAGCTTGGGTTGCAGGTCCAGGCGCAGCTCGCCCAGCTCGTCCAGGAAGATGGTGCCGCCCTGCGCGCGCTCGAAGGCGCCGGGGCGGCCGGACACCGCGCCGGTGAAGGCGCCCTTCTCATGGCCGAACAGCTCGCTTTCGATGAGGTTGGGCGGGATGGCGCCGCAGTCCAGCACCACCATGGGGCCCTTCTTGCGGCCGGACAGCTCATGGATGGCGCTGGAGACCAGCTCCTTCCCGGTGCCCGTCTCCCCCTGGATGATGACGGACACGTCCATGGGCGCGATGCGTTTGATGAGCCCGAACACCTGCCGCATCTTCACGCTCTGGCCCACCATGCCGCACAGTTCGCCCTCGCGGTCGGGCTCCACCGCCACCTCCTCCTCCAGCGGGGCGAAGGTGATGACGGAGGAGCCGGCGCGGATCTGCGAACCCGGGGACAGGTAGGCCCGTTCGATGCGGCGGCCGTCCAGGAAGGTGCCGTTGGTGGAGTTCAGGTCCACCAGCAGGTAGCCGCGCTCGGTGTACTGGACCTCGAAGTGGTGGCGGCTGGCGGTGCGGTCCTCCACCAGCACCAGGTCGTTGCCCGGGTGGGCGCCGCACCTCAGCCGCTCCTTGTCGCTGGCCATGGAGCGCCCGGTGTCCGGCCCCGCCGTCACCAAGAGCCGGCACTTGTGCAGCTTCACGCTGGTGCGCGGATCCACCACCTGCGTCTCCCCGAGCAGGGAGGACTGGGACGCCAGTTCGAGTCCGACGTCGCCGGGATTCGTGTGGATGTCGTCGGGATGCGGGTTGGAGGCGGTCATCAGTGAACGCGAGGATAGCAAAGGGAGCCCACGCACCATGCCTGACGGCCCGTGCGTGCTAGTGTCCCGCGCCCCGCATGCCCCCCCGAAAAGTGAAGCCGAAGAAAGCGCCCGTCCCGCCTGGAGCGCAGGCACCCGAGCGTGGCGACGCACCGCGCCCACGCCGGCCCCGCGCCAAGAAGACCGTGGCCATCCTGTCCCGCAAGCGCTCCCTGTACTCGACGCGGCGGCTGGTGGAGGCCATCAAGGCACGCGGACACCGGGCGCTCGTCTTCGACACGCTGCGCTGCTGCCTGATGCTGGCCCAGGGCCGGCCGCGCATGACGTATCGCGGTGCGGAGGTGAAGGGCGTGGACGTGGTGATTCCGCGCATTGGCGCGTCCATCACCGCCTACGGCCTGGCCGTGGTGAACCACTTCGAGATGATGGACGTGCCGGTGCTCAACCCCCCCACTGCCATCGCGCGCAGCCGGGACAAGCTGCGGGCGCTCCAGTTCCTGGCCCGCGCGGGCCTGGACATGCCCAGGACGGTGATGGCGCATGACCGCGGCAACGTGCGCAAGCTGGTGCAGGAGGTGGGGGGCCTGCCCGTCATCATCAAGCTGATCAAGGGCACCCAGGGCGTGGGCGTGATGATCGCCCACACGCTGCCGGAGGTGCAGACCATCCTCGACACCTTCTGGGACCTGGGCCAGGAGATTGTCTTGCAGGAGTTCGTCGCGGAGAGCGAAGGCCGCGACGTGCGCGCGCTGGTGGTGGGCGACACGGTGGTGGGCGCCATGCGCCGCAAGGCGAAGAAGGGCGAGTTCCGCTCCAACATCCACCGGGGCGGCGAGGGCCGCGCCATCGTGCTGCCCCCGGCCTATGTGGAGGCCGCGGTGAAGGCCGCGCGCATCATCGGGCTGGAGGTCGCGGGCGTGGACATGCTGGAGGGCCGCAACGGGCCGCGCCTGATGGAGATCAACTCCAGCCCCGGCTTCGAGGGCCTGGAGGGCGCCACGAACCAGGACATCGCCGGGAAGATCGTGGAGCACGCGTTGGTGTACGCGGGGACCCGGGGCAGCGCGCTCGTCGCGCGCGCGGGACGTGCTCCCTAGCGGAGCGTGCCGCCTAATGGTGTGACAGCAGGCACACGAGCAGCGTTTGGAGCCTGCCCGCCTGCTTCATGGCATGCGTGCGAAGGCTCACGGTGCGCACGGTGCCTTGCATGCTCCACAGGAATACGGGAATGCCAACCGACGTGGTTTGTCAGGGGGTGTTGGCAGCGACGGGGATGCGCCTCTAATCTGGCAACCCCCGATGAAAACGCTGCACAAGCCGCTGCAGATCACCGTCTACCAGGATGTGTTGTGTTCCTGGTGCTACCTCGCCGACCTGCGGTTGGACGTGCTTCGCCAGGAGTTTGGCGAAGCCGTCCGCTGGAGTGTGCGGCCCTACCCGCTGCGGCTGCACGACGTGCTGCCCACGGAGCGCGAAGTGCGCGGACTGGTGGAGGAGGTGAAGCGCGCACAGCGCGAATCCGAACCCACCGCCGCGCTGCTCTCCACGGACCTGTGGCTGGGGGGAGACCCTCCCCGCTCCAGCGTGCCGGCCCTGGCGGCGCTGGAAGCCGCGCGATTGCAGGGTCCGCAAGCGCGGGCCTTCCTCGCGCGGGCCATGCAACGCGCGGCGCTGGAACAGGGCGTCAACGTGTCGCGCTCGGACGTGGTGTTCGAGCTGGCATCGCGCGTGGGCCTGTCCATGAACCAGTTCTCCGCGGCCTTCCGTTCGGAAGAGACGCGCCGGCTCATCCACGACGAGCACCGGCTGGCCAACAGCCGCGGCGTGAGGGGCGTCCCCACGCTCGTCATTGGCGGCCGGTGGATGCTGTGCGGCCTGCGGGAGCTCACCGAATACCGTGAGCACATCCTCGCGTGCCTGGGCAAGGTGACCCTGCCGCGCTCCGGTTCCGCCGAGCGGCTGGTTCACTGATCCGCATCCCCGCGCGGCGCGCCTTCGTTCCTGGACGAAGGCGCGCACGCGGGAAGGAACTGGAGGACTTCAGCCCGGCAGCGGGCCCGCGACCTCGTCCGAACGGGGGCGCAGCGCCAGGTACATGCCCGCGATGAGCAACTGGGACAGTGCCGAAGCGGGAATCAGGCCCACGCAGCACGCGACGAGGCCCGCGATGGCGATGCAGCCCACGATGAAGCCCATGCCCACCATGGCCAGGCGCTGGCCCCGGGCGTACTCCCAGCAGCGCCGCAGCACCTGGAGGGGCCCCGGCGGCACGTCCTCGTACGCGAGCTCCGGCTGGATGAAGTACAGCGGGAGCACCACGTAGATGAACGGAACGAACAGCACCGCGGCCACCCCGCCCATCACCGCCAGCACGGGCGCCACGGCGTCCCAGCGCTCGGCGGACGACATGTCCGCGCCCGTGTTCCACGGCATGGCATCCGCGAAGCCCGCGCCCATGGCCACCAGGAACCCCAGGGCGCCCAGGATGAGCAGCGGCACCACGATGATGGCGATGACGACGAGCATCGTGAGCAGGTAGGGCCCCACCTTGTGCATCTGGCTGAAGAGGCGCGCCACGTCCGCGCGCCCGCCTTGCAGCACGTCGAAGCACATGCGCAGCAGGCCCAACTGCACCAGCCCCTGCACCACCAACTGCGCCGCGAAGCCCACGAGGCTCAACAGGACGGCCAGCGCGGTGCTGTCCAGCGCGCTGCCGATGCCCTGGCCCAGGGACACCAGCAACTGCGCGCCAAAGGACACGCCGATGGTGATCAACACCCCCAGCGACAACATGCCCCATTCGCGCTGGAAGACCGGCCAGCACACCTCCCACAGCCCGCCGATGCTTCAGTTGTCCCGGTTCAGGGGGAACTCCACGCCGAAGCGCGCGCGACACGTGGGGCAGCGCGGGGAGGTTCCGCCCTCGCTGCACGAGCCGCACATGAAGTTGCCGCACCGCGCGCAGGTGCCCGTGGCGACCTGTTCGGGGTGCAGCGCGCAGGACGCCTCCGCCCCCCGTCCGAAATCCATGTCCGACATCCGTGTATCTCCCAGGCGCGGGCCCCGGCCCCAGGCCCTGGGGCTCCAGGGCCTCCGGGGAGCCCGCGCCCGTGCGTCATATCAGCGGGCGCCCTTCCCCTCCTCCCTGGCAGGCAGGCTCCCCGGATGAATTAAAAGCGCCACCGGCCGTCATGAGGGCACAGAGGTTGCGGAGCGGGACGCTTTGGGGGTCCACTTCCGCGCCAGGAGACTCTTCATGAACCGCTTGCTCACCCTGGTCGTCCCCTTCGCCCTGCTGATGGGAACCGGCTGTGTCGTGGACGGCCACTATCACCGCCCCACCCGCGCGGCCTACGTCGCTCCCGTGGTGCAGTACCGCTTCGCCGGCGCGCACCCGGTCCCCGACGACTACGGCAGCGGGTGGTGCCCGGAGGACTACAGCCACGTCCACGACTACCAGCCGCCCCAGGCGTCCTACGTCTACACGGACGACGTCTACTACTACCGGGGCCCGACGCTGGTCTGGTACTGGGACTACCACCCCATCCCGAGCGGCGGTTACTGCAGCTTCCACGGGCGCCACTCGCACGACTTCTACCCGCACGGCTCCTGGGGCCACGGGTACTCGTATGACCGCGGCACCCGCGGCTACCGCTGGGACCGGACCCACGCGGCCTCCGCCGGGAACATCCGCTACAACACCGGCCCGTCGCGTCAGCCGGCTCCGTACAACGGCAACTCCAACGTAGGCCGCCGCGGCCCCCCGGGTGGCACCGGCACCGGCGCCCGTCCGCCCAGTGGTTCCTCCAACAGTGGCTGGGGCCGCAGCAACGCCGCCCCCGCCGCCAACAGCCGGCGTGACAACGACGACGACAACAAGGGCAGCGGCTGGAGCAGCCCCGGCAACAGCAGCAAGAGCCGCGACGACGACAAGGACAACGACAGCCCCCGTAGCAGCGGCAACAGCGGCAGCAGCGGTGGCGGCTGGAGCAGCCCCGGCAGCAGCAGCGGCAGCAGCGGGAGCAGCAACAGCGGGAGCAGCGGCAGCAGCGGCAGTGGCCGGAGCAACAGCGGCGGCAGCAGTGGGAGCAGCGGTGGCGGCTGGGGCAGCCCCGGCAGCAGCGGCCGAAGCAGCAGCGGGAGTAGCGGGAGCAGCAGCGGCAGCAGCGGCAGCAGCGGCGGCCGGAGCAGCGGCAGCAGCGGCCGGAGCAGCGGCAGCAGCAGCGGCGGCGGCGGCTGGAACACGGGCAGGTAGCTCCGGCTCCAACGAGCGGGGCGCGCGGTCAGGCGCTCCGTCCGCTCCTCGCAATCCCATGCAGGCCCCCGGCACCGGGCGCGGCCTTCCGTCACTGGCGGAAGGCAGGCTCCCGGTGCCGACGTGTTTTCAACATCCGGAAGCCTCGCCGTCCCAGGCATCCCTCCCTCGCGCGCACCGGGGCGTCCTGAAGGGGACGGACGGAGCCCGGGAACGGATTGCGATCGCGACGGACCGTGAAGATGTTGCGGCGCGATGAGACAACTAATTCGGGCGGCGGGTGGTGCCGTGCTCGGGCTGATGGCAATGGCCTGTGGCGACGGCGGCTTCACACCGGACCCCGGCGTGCGGACCGAGGACGCCGAGGCCGTGGACCTGGAGAACCTTCGCATCCTCGTGAGCGGACAGGCCGCCGTGTTCCCGGAGGCCGTGCGCGCGGACGCGCCTTCGCTGGCCGGGATGACGCTGACGGTCGAGGAGCCCCTGCGCGTGGCCGTCAACGACGCGGCCGCCACCTTCGCCACCGGCGAGGTGTCCGAGGACGGCACGTTCCGCGTCACCGACGTGCCCGTGCGCGACATCCATCAGGGGCTGGGGATGGGCCTTGCGCACGACGGCCTCGTGCGCAGCACCACGCTCGTCTACGACACCGCCTTCACCGGCACCCGTCCACGAACGGACATCATCGACGCGCGGGCATGGGCCCTGCCCATCGCCTTCGTCGACCAATTGGGCGCCGCCGTGGGAGCGCCCCGCCTCGCGGGCCACACCGGCGACCCGGCGGCCACATTGGCCACCGCGGGCTTCGTGCTCGGCCGCGTGGTGGACCTGAACGGCCAGCCCGTGAGCGGCGTGCGCGTGGCGCTCGACCGGAGCGAGCTTTCGGACCGGCTCTACTACCCGTCCGAGGACCTCGCCTCCGTGAGCCAGGCGGGCACCGCGTCCCACGGACTGTTCCTCTATGTGCACTCCGCGGGCGTCGTGGAATCCTTCAAGGTGTCCGTGGAAGGACAGGACGCCTACGTCGCGCGCAACGTGGACGTCGGCCCCGGCCTGGGCGTGGTCCTCTCCGTGTACCCGGGACGCTACGCGCCATGACCCACCCTCGACGGCTCCGTGGCGGGCCGTCTTCGAGGGAGTCCGGGCCCGACCTCCGCCTCCGCGCGGTGTCCACCTGTTGTCGCATCTCACCCCGACAGGTCGGATATCCCTGCCTTCGGCGGACATGCGGCGGCCCTGGCGTCGTATTGCCGGAGCCCCCCTGAAAGCGTGATGTTCGGGCAGATGCGATGCTGGCGTTCCAGGGGGGACGCGGACAATGAGCGGCCGATCCATGCCACGAAGCACGGCGTTGGTCCGTGCCCTTGCGCGCAGTTCCGCGGCCGCAGCCTGCCTGGTGGGCCTGTTGGTGCTGGTGGGGTGGGCACTGGACGTCATGGTGCTCAAGTCCATGGGCGCCGCGCTGCCGGCGATGCGCCCCAGCGCCGCGCTCGGCTTGATGTTCGCGGGCGGCGCCCTGGGCATGCGCCTGAGGTGCCTCGCGAGCGCGAAGCATCGCCAGTTGGGCACCGTGTTGGCCTGGGCCACCGCCGTCCTGGGCGCGGCGAGCCTCCTGGACAGCTTCATCACCGGCGGCACCGGAGGACTGGATGCGCTGCTGCTGCGCCTCTTCGGTGAGGACGGCTTCGCGTCCCCCGGCATCAAGCCCTCGCCCCTGACGTCACTGTGCCTGCTGCTGCTGGGCCCGGCGCTGGCGCTGTTGGACAAGGGCGCGCCCCAGCGGCTGTGGTGGTCGGACGCGCTGGTGGCGCTGGCGTTGATGGCGGCGCTGATGGGCCTCAACGGCTTCCTGCTGGGCCCGCTGGTGACGCCCGCCGCCGTGCCGTTCTTCCAGGAGCGCAGCATGGGGCTGCACACCACCTGCATGCTCATCCTCCTGGCGGTGGGCACGCTGTGCGCGCGCCCGGACCTGGGGCTGATGGCGCGGCTCACGCAGGACACGCTGGGCGGCTTCGTGGCGCGGCGGCTGGTGCCGGTGACGCTGCTGGGGCCCCCGGTGCTGGGGCTGACGCTGGTGGTGCTGCACCTGTCGGGCGCGCTGGGCCACGACGCGAAGTTCCCCCTCTTCGCCACCGTGGTGGCCGCTGGCGGCGCCACGCTGGTGTTGATGGCCGCGCGCGCGCTGGACCTGCTGGACACCGAACGCAGGCGGGCCACCACCGCGCTGGCGGCCTCCGAGGTGAGATTCCGCACCTTCCTGGACACCGCTCCCGACCCCATGGTCGTGCTGGATGCCACCGGCCGGGTGCGCTTCGCCAACGCGGAGGCGGAGCGCGTGTTCGGCTATCGGCGCGAAGCCCTGCTGGACCGGAGCGTGGAGCTGCTGGTGCCTGAAGGGCTCCACGGCCCGTCCAACCCCAGCGCCACGCCGCGCCCCACCGGAGGCGGGCGGATGGTGTCCGGTCGGCGCCAGGACGGCACCAGCGTGCCGCTGGAGGTGCGGCTGTCCCCGCTGGAGGGTGAGGACGACGCCACGACCATCGCCATCCTGCGCGACGTCACCGAACGCCGCGACCTGGAGAAGCTGCGCGAGGAGTACGTGGGCCTCATCTCCCACGACCTGCGCAACCCCCTGCACACCATCAACCTGCGCGCCCACCTGCTCCAGCGCGCGCTGCACGAGCGGAAGCTGGAGCGCGAAGGCCACATGGCCCAGGCCATCATCCACAACGTGGAGTGGATGAACACGATGATTGAAGAGCTGCTGGAGGGCTCACGCCTGGAGTCCGGCAGCGTGACCCTGCGCCGCTCCCCGCGCGACCTGGGCCGCTTCCTGGAGGAGGTGCTGGAGCGCGACGTGGCCCCCGACGCGCGCGAGCGCTTCCGGCTGCACCTGGGGACCTCCATTCCCCCCGTGCCCATGGACGCCGCGCGGCTGGAGCGCGTGGTGACCAACCTGCTCACCAACGCCATCAAGTACAGCCCCAAGGGCACGCCGGTGGACGTGCGCCTCTCCGCCGTGCACGACCAGGCCGTGGTGTCGGTGAGCAACCTGGGCGCGGGCCTGGCCGCCCAGGACGCCGCGCGCCTGTTCGACAAGTACTACCGCACCGAGGACGGACGCTCCGCGGACGGCAAGGGGCTGGGCCTGGGGCTCTACATCAGCCGGCTCATCGTGGAGGCGCACGGCGGCCACATCTGGGTGGAGAGCGAACCGGACCAGGGCGCCACCTTCTTCTTCAGCGTGCCGCTGGCGGTCGCCTCGGAGACCGAAGCCAGCGAGACCGAAGCCAGTGAGACCGAAACCGTGAGGCAGCGCGCCGGCTAGCGGGACACGAACCAGCGGGGCAGCCAGTCCGCGCCCTTCGCGGTGGTCAGCCGCGTCTGGCCCGTGCCGTCCGCGCGCATCAGGTACAGGTCGGTGTCGCCGTCGCGCTCCGAGACGAACACCAGCGCCTTGCCGTCCGGGCTCCACGCCGGCATGTCGTCGCGGTGGGTGCCGTCCGTGAGCGCCACCGGCGCGCCGCCCGCCACCTTCGCCAGCCAGATGCGGCTCTTGCCGTCCGGAGACCGCGCCACGTACGCCACGCGCTGGCTGTCCGGGCTGAACACGGCCTCTCGCTCGTCGCCCGCGTAGCCTTCACCCGACAGCACGCGCAGGTCGGAGCCATCCGGCCGCACCAGGTACATCCGCTCCCGGCGCTCGCGGTTGCTCACGAACAGGAGCCACTGGCCATCCGGGCTCCACTGCGGTGAGCGGTCCTCCATGTAGAACGTGGTGATGCGGCGAGGCTCGCCCGTGCCGTCCGCGCGGTAGACGTAGACTTCCGGGTCCCCGTCGCCGCTGCACACGCACGCCACCTGCGTGCCGTCCGGGGACACCGACGGCTCGAAGCAGCCCTGCTTCACGTGCGTCAGTTGCGTGTCCACGGCGTTCGCGGTGGGCAGCGCGCGCACCACGTCGCTGAAGCCCTGCGCGTCCGACTCCGTCACCAGCCACGTGCCGTCCGGGCCCCAGCTCGCGTTGCGCGCGCGGGTCCGGGGCGGATGCAGCGCCACCGTCGCGCCGCCGGCCAGGGGCTGCACGCGAAGCTGCTGGAACACGCGCCCGTTCGCCTCGCCCGACGCCACCACCAGCAGTTGCTTGCCGTCCGGCGACGGCGGGCCGGGGTACTCATCCTCCGGCGCGGAGGTGACCTGCGTCTCCTTCCCATCCGGCGTCACCCGCCAGACGTCCTTCTGTCCCGCCCGTTCGGAGAGGAAGACGATGGTGCCCGGCAGGGTCCGCCGCTCCGCTTCCGACAACCGCGACGGGGTGCCAGGGGCCGGGGTGGAAGCACCGCCACAGCGGCCCTCGCACCCCACGGCACCCAGCAACCCGAGCACGGCGAACCACGTCCGTGCCCGGTGGGGCCCCAAACGCGCCTTCCGTTCAAGGCCCCGTGCCTTCACTTCAGCGCACCCGGACGGCGTCGGCGATGACCACCGAGCCCGCCGTCGTCCAGCGGCTCAACTGCACCTTGTTCCAGCCAGCGGTGAAGCTGTACGTGCCCAACTGCACCCACTTGCCGCCGTTGGCCTGCTGGTTCACGGTCGCCGTGCCCAGGTTGGTGCCAGCCGCGTTGAAGGAGATGAACGCCGCGGCGGAGGCGCGGTTCGTGCCCTCCACCCACCAGGCATCCACCGTGCGCGTCTGCGCGGTGGGCAGGTAGAACCAGAACGTCGCCGGCGCGGAGACGGCCTCCGTGTTCGCGAAGTAGTAGCCGCTGCCGTAGTAGCCGGCGCTGCTGCCCGCCGTCCACGCGCCCGTCAGCTCGAAGCGCGCCTTGGTGGCGTCGTTGTTGGCGGTGTTGCTGTCGATGATGATGTCGCTCGACGTCGGCGTGCCGCAGTAGCCGTTGATCTTGCTCAGGTAGGACGCCCACGGCCAGTTGGGACCCGGGTCCGTGCGCGTCGCCGGCTGAAGCTTGCCGTGCGCCACGATGTGGTAGCTGTCCTTCAGGATGGCGTTGTCACGCGCGATGTCGCACGACAGCTTCGCGGACGTCTCGATGAGGCCCGCCGTGAACGTCCCGCTGGCGAAGCCACCGTGCTCGATGCCGATGGTGAAGTGGTTGGACTGCGTGCCGTTGAGCCAGCACTCCTTGCTGCTGTTGAGCGAGCAGTCGTACGTCGCGCCGATGTGGAAGGCGCGGTTGGCCTCGTTCACCAACTGGGACACTTCGCTGCCGCTCTCGTTCACCACGTAGTGCGCGCTCACGCCCGACGCGCTGTTGGTGAGCCAGCTCCAGCACGACGAGTAGGCGCCTTCACAGGTGTGGATGATGATCATCGACGGGTCGCCCGTCGAACCCGACGCGCGCGCGCCGTAGTTGCTGCTGGGCGACGGACGCCAGATGGACGCCGCGTAGTTCGGCCCCGCCGCCATCGCGCGGACCTGGGGACGCGCGAACTTCGCCTCCACCTGCACGGGCTCCAGCGTGGCGGCCACCGAGCCGTCCGTGTTGAGCGCCACCGCGCCCTCGTTGATGACCGCGTACACGCCCTTGTGCACGTGCTCCGCCTGCGCGTCCGCGTTGCTGATGCCGCTCAGCCGCGCGACCACCGACGCCCACGCGCCCAGGTCCCCGCGCTCCACCGACGCCTCGGTGGCGAACTGGGAGAGCAGCGCCGCGCCCGCGCGGATGTTCGCCGCCGCGTCCGTGCGCACCGCGTCCGCCGACACGCCGGCCAGCGCCGCGCCCTGCTCCAGGTCCGCGCCGCGCAGGGCCATCAGGCCGAACGCGGGCTGCTGGCCCGGGAACTCCTCCGTGCCGCGCACCATCTGCCACCGCGTCTCCGTGTAGGAGACCGCCTTGAGCAGCTCCGCCGGGACGTTGAACTCCTGCGCGGCCTGCGCGAACAGCGGATCCAGCTCACGCGGCGTCGCGCTGCCGGTCGTCTCCGTGGGCTGCGACGGGGTCTCGGTCTCGGTGGGGGCGGGCTCCGAGGGCTGCTGCGCCTGGGGACCACACGCGGACAGCACCAGGGCGGCGGCGGCCGCCGCGAACGGATTGCGGAACGTTGACATGAGGGAACTCCAAAGTCGGGGGAGGACTCCATGGCCCGCCCCCGCATTTCCACGGGAGAGGCCCACGTCCTTTCTACAGCACCATGCGTGCCAGCCCCTCCAGCCCGTCACCTTCGTCCAGTTTTCTTCCGCGATCGGTACATCCATGCACCACCCTCGCGAACCCCCTCCAACACCGCTTGACTCCAAACACCTGAAATCATGGAATTGCCTACATCCCAGGACCCGAGGATGCGGACCCGCGGTGAGGGTGGTGCATGTTTGTCGCACTGACGTGTTTCAGGACATCCGTGACGTAACGTTTTGTTACATCTTTTCCTGTATCAGGCGGGATTTCGGACATGGGCGGACCGGAGGGGCCGCCGGCCCGGGGCCGGAGCGGGTGCGAGCGGGTGCGAAGGGCCGACACGGGGGCGGGCCATCCGCTATGACGCCAGCATCATGCGGCTCTTCGGCATTGGCGACACACACCTGCCCTCCACGCGGCAGAAGGACATGCACCGCTTCGGTTGGACGGACCATCCGCTCCCGCTGCAACGCGCGTGGGACGAACGGGTGCGGCCGGAGGACGTGGTCATCGTCGCGGGCGACATCTCCTGGGCCACGCGGGCGCATGAGGTGATGGACGACCTGGCGTGGCTGGACGCGCGGCCCGGGCGCAAGGTGCTGGTGCGCGGCAACCACGACTACTGGTGGGGCGACTCCGCGTCCAAGCTGCGCAAGCTGCTGGAGCCGTTCCGCACGCTGGAGGGCTTCCTCCACAACAACGCGGTGGTGATGGGCCCGTGGGTCATCGCCGGCACCCGGCTGTGGACCGCGCCGGAAGCGCCGCCCATGCCCGGCGGGGAGATGGGCGACGAGCCGTCCGACGCGGGCTACGTGGAGCGCGAGACGCGAAGGCTGGCCACGTCGCTGGAGGACGCGCGCAAGAAGGAGCAGGCCAGTCCCACGCCGCTCACGCGCATCGTCGCCGTGCACTTCCCGCCGGTGTACGCCAACGAGCGGAGCACCGCGTTCAGCGCCCCCATCGAAGCGTTCGCACCCAAGGTCTGCGTCTACGGCCACCTGCACGCGGGCGGCATCAGCGCGGGCTTCACCGGGGACCGGGGCGGCGTGAAGTACGTGCTCGCCTCGTGCGACGCCGCCGGATTCACGCCCCTGCTGCTCGACGAGCAGTGACGGAGTGGGGGCGTCCCCTCCCCGCGCCCGGCGGGCTGGGATGCACCCGACCCACCACGTTGGCCTGGGAGCCCGACACGGGGCGTTGTGCCTGGGAATCCCGCCGGGTGTGCGAAGCGTTGCGTGTGCTTTGTCGACAGACGGGAGTGTCCCGTTAAGCTGGGGTTGGCTTCCTCACTACCGGGAAGCAAGGAGTTGGAAGTCATGCCGTCGGACAAGACCGAGCTCGCCGCCAGGATCGCCATCCTCCAGTCAGGGGATTCCGTCCGAGGGCTCATCTTCAAATCCGTGTTCAGCCTGGTGCAGCAGCACGCGGGCGCGAACGGGATGGAGAAGATTCGCGTAGGGGAGCTGGACCACGACTACGCGGAGCTGCGCTCGTATCCGGCGAAGGAGCTGCTCACGCTGCTCTACACCGTGGCCGACCTGCTGGAGGGCCAGTTGGGTTCCGCCGAGGCCGTGTTCCAGGCGTGCGGCGAGGTGAGCATCACGCGCTACTCCACCGGGCCGGGGATGCTCATCTTCGGCATCATCTCCCGCGGAGACCCGCAGAAGCTCTTCGCTGGCGCGCAGATGGCCTACAGCGCGGCGGTGTCCTACGGCAACCGCGAGTACCTCACCACGGGGACCAAGTCCGGCACCCTGCGCATGCGCCGGGACATGATGCCGCCCGCGTACCACGTGGGCATCCTCACCGGTTCGCTCAAGGTCCTGGGGCTCACGGGCTATGTCACCTCGAAGCAGCAGGGCCTGGACCGCGTGGACTACGACATCCAGTGGAGCTGAAGGCCGCGGTCCTCCCGCGCCCGTCGCTCCCCGCACCGCGTCGCCGTCACTTCAGTCGACGCGGGTGAAGGTCACATCCAACTGCGCGACGACGCGCTCGCCGACGGACGCGAAGCAGGCGAACGTGTGGTCCGCGCCGCGCACCTTGGTGCGCTGGGCCCCGAACACCACCGTCTGACCCGAGTAGGCCAGGCTGTCCGCGGACAGCTTCACGTCCTTCGCCACGAAGCGGGCGGTGTCGCTCTGCTCCAGCGAACGGCCCAGCGTGGTCGCCATGCGCGTCATGCCGCCCGCGACGACGGCCACCGGCATCACCGGGTGCATCGCGAAGTGGCCCTTGCACAGCTCCGGGGTGACGACCAGCGACGAGCGCAGGGTGCCGTCCTCGTGCTTCCAGTCCGTCAGCTCCAGCGGCTTGCTGTACGGGTTCTGCCGCAGCTTCGCCCACTCTTCCGGCGTGCGCTGCACGTTGTCCGCGGGGCGGGGGGCGGCGCGCATCTCCAGCTTCGCCTGACCGAACAGGCGGGTGAAGGCGGCGGCGGACAGCACGTTGTAGTCCACCTCCAGGCGGAACAGCGGCGTGCCGTCCGACGCGGAGAGCAGCGTACGGGCCGTGCAGGTGCGCTTGCCCGTGTACTCCGCCTGCGCCAGGGCCCACAGCAGGTCCGTGGTGCGCTCCTGCGCCTGGGGTGCCAGCCACTGACCGCGCGCGGCGCTCGCCAGGTAGAAGTGCTGCCCGTCCTTGGGCGCCACCAGCGCGGAGGCACAGGAGCCCAGGATGGCCAGGTGACGGCCCGCCTCGCCCAGGCCAATGGGCATCGCCTGCGCGTCGGGGTCCATCTGCACCGGCACCCGAGCGACCACCTCACCCGGCAGCACCGTCACGTCCTTGAGCGCGAAGTACGGATCACGCACGCAGATTCGCGGGTACAGTTCCTGCGCGCTCAGCACCGTGTAGGGCGCCGCCTCCGACAGAGGCATCAGCGGCCGGTCCATCCACGGGGTGACGGACTTCACGGCGGAAACCGAGGAGGACATGGAGGCGGGGGCAATGGCCTGGAGCATGGAAGGCTGACCTCGTTTCAGACGCCGGGTGTCGGGGGACACCTGGCCGCAGGGTAACCAAGTTCTCGTACGCCGGGACAGGATTATTTCTGCCCCGCGAAAAGATTCTCGATTGATCGGCCAAAGTGTTGCTGCCCTACCGTATTTTTTTATCCAAGCCGGAATTCAGGGGCGTCGGCGGTGCAAGATGAAGCAGCCGAGCGCTCGCGTAAAGCCCCTGTTTAGACCCACTGTCGACCACTGAAGGGTCATCAAGACCCCAGGGCAGGCCCTGGTTTCCCAATGATTCCGGGGGCTTGTACGCCGAAAGGTGTCCGGTTGGAAGAAATGACCCTGCGTGAAGTGCGAAAAGATTCTCTTTTCGCAGGGTGAAGTCCTTGTGCGTCAGGTTCCGGGGCGCCGGAATTTCCAGAAGCCGGGCCCCGGAGCCGGCCTACAGCTCCACCTGGCTTCCCAGCTCCACCACGCGGTTGGGGGGAATCCGGAAGTAGGCGGTGGCGCTGCGGGCGTTGCGGCTCATCCAGGAGAAGAGGGCCTCGCGCCAGCCGGCCATGGAGCGCTTCTTGGTGGGGATGAGGGTTTCGCGGCCCAGGAAGAAGCTGGTGCCCATGAGCTGGAACTGGAGGCCCTTCTCCCGGCAGCGCTTGAGGATGTCCGGGATGCTGGGGTTCTCCATGAAGCCGTAGCGGGCGATGACGCGCACGAAGCCCTGCTCCAGGGGCTCCACCTCCACGCGCTCGGTGCCCACCACGTGGGGAATCTCCTCGGAGATGATGGTGAGCAGCACCACCTGCTCGTGCAGCACCTTGTTGTGCTTCAGGTTGTGCAGGAGCGCCGGGGGGGTGCCTTCCGGGTTGCCCGTCATGAAGATGGCGGTGCCGGGCACGCGCACCGGCGGGTGGTCCCCGAAGCTGTCCAGCAGGTCCTTGAGGCTGATGCTCGCCGCGCGCAGCTTGGCCGCCAGGATGTCGCGCCCCCGCTTCCACGTGGTCATCAGGGTGAAGACGCAGACGGCGAGCAGCAGGGGGAACCAGCCGCCGTCGGCGATCTTCGTGGCGTTGGCGCCGAAGAAGGCCAGGTCCACCAGCATGAACAGCCCCGCGATGGGCAGCGCCACGGCGCGGCGGACGCCCCAGCGCTCGCGGGCCACCACGTAGGCGAGCATCGTGGTGATGCCCATGGTCGTCGTCACCGCGATGCCGTACGCGGCCGCCAGCCGGCTGGAGGAGCCGAAGCCCAGCACCAGCGCGATGACGCCCACCAGCAGCGCGCTGTTGAGGCCGGGCAGGTAGATCTGCCCCATCTCCTCCGCGGACGTGTGCACCACCTCCATGCGCGGGCAATAGCCCAACTGCATCGCCTGCCGGGTGGTGGAGAAGGAGCCGGAGATGAGCGCCTGCGACGCAATCACGGCGGCGGCGGTGGACAGGGCGACGAGCGGGTACAGCGCCCACTCGGGGGCCAGGAGGAAGAAGGGGTTTCGGGCGGCCTCCGCGTGGCGCAAGAGCAGCGCGCCCTGCCCCAGGTAGTTGAGCACCAGCGACGGCAGCACGAGCATGAACCAGGCGCGCCGGATGGGCCCCGCGCCGAAGTGGCCCATGTCCGCGTAGAGCGCCTCGCCCCCCGTCACCACCAGGATGACCGCGCCCAGCACCAGGAAGCCATGCCACCCGTTGTCCATGAAGAAGGTCACGCCGTGCACGGGCGACAGCGACCAGAGCACCGCGGGGTTGTGCACCAGCTCCTTCACGCCCAGCACCGCCAGCACCAGGAACCACACGCACATCAGGGGTCCGAACACCGCGCCGATGCCGGCCGTGCCCTTTCGCTGCACGAGGAACAGCAGCACCAGGATGACGAGCGAGATGGGAATCACGTACGGCTTGAAGACGGGGGTGGCCACGCTCAGGCCCTCCACCGCGCTCAGCACGGAGATGGCCGGGGTGATGACCCCGTCGCCGTAGATGAGCGCCGCGCCGAACAGGCCCAGGGTGATGAGCAGGGGCCGCGCGCGGTGCGACTGGCCCCGGGGGCGCTGCATGGCCAGCGCCATCAGCGCCAGGATGCCGCCCTCGCCCCGGTTGTCCGCGCGCATCACGAAGATGAGGTACTTCACCGACACGACGATGATGAGCGACCAGACGATGAGCGACAGCACGCCCAGCACGTTGGCCGGCGTCGGGGTGACGCCGTGCGTGCCGGTGAAGCACTCGCGCAGCGCGTACAGCGGGCTGGTTCCAATGTCTCCGTAGACGATGCCCACCGCGCCCAGCGCCAGCGTCGCGATGCGTTTGGGGGAGTCCGGCCCCTCCGAAGAAGGGGCCGTTGAGTCCGAGGGTGCGTTCACGGCCCCCGCTTTAGCCGAACCCCGGGCCGCCGCAACCGTGGCCGCTCCGCGCCTTTGATTTCCAAGCGCTGCCGGGTGTTCCCATGTGCGCACCCTGGCCCCCTGCCCCTCGGGGCGCCGCTCCCGGGAACGAGGCGCGTGCGGTCCACCAACGGTTCCAGTGTTTGGGTGTCCTGCATCCGTGAAAACGGGGATGGCGGGACCTGGGACGCACTGCGTGCCGGAGGCGGTCGTGTTTCCATGGAGAGGCAGCGGGGGGATGGCATGACGATGGTGGCGACCAGCAGGCTGGGCGAGGCGCGGCATTTCGGGGCGCATGCTCCGGAGATCGAGGAGCGGCTGGCGCTTCTGGCCGAGGCCTCGAGGGTGTTGGCGGATGCATCACTGGAGCCCCCCGCGGTGATGGAGCGGCTGTGCGGGCTGGTGGTGCCGCTCCTGGGGACCGCGTGCGCGCTGCGGCTGCTCTCGGAGGATGGGCTGTGGCTGCGCACGGTGGCGTCGGCGTCGTCCGCGCCGGAGTCGCGGGCGCGCTTCCAGGCGCTCATCTCCCAGCGGATGCGCGCGGACGAGGGCCTGGCGGCGGAGGTGCTGGACACGGGCGAGGCGCAGGGGGTGGAGGCGGTGCTGGTGCTGCCCCTGCGGGCGCGCGGGCACGCGATGGGGACGCTGACGGTGTGGCGGGACGCGCCGGAGCCCGGGGACAGCGAACCGTTCGACCCGGGGGAACACCTGTTGCTCCAGGAGCTGGCGGACCGGGCGGCCATGGCGCTGGACGTGGCGCGGGCGTACGCGGCGGAGCGGCAGGCCCGTCAGGCGGCGGAGGTGGCGGCGGGGAGGCTCGCGCGGCTGCAGCACGTCACCGCGGAGCTGTCGGAGGCGCTCACCGCCACGCGCGTGGCGGAGGTGGTGCTGGAGCAGGGGCTGGCGGTGGCGGACGCGACGGGCGGGGGGCTGTGGCTGGTGGATCCAGACACGGCGCGCGTCACCCTGCTGCGCTGCGCGGGCTGCACCCCGGACGCGGAGGAGCGACTGCGGCGGGTGCCCCTCACCGAAGAGGCGCCCGCGGCCCGCTGTCTGCGGGAGTTGCGGCCCGTGTGGCTGGAGCGGGGGGACGCGCTGGAGGGAATGCGCAAGCCCGCCCTGTCGTCGGCGTGTCTGCCCCTGGTGGTGGACGGCCGCGCGCTGGGGGCGCTGGTGTTCGCGTTCAGCATGCCGCACGGGTTCGACGAGGACGAGCGGGCCTTCCTCCAGTTGGTGGCGCACCACGCGGCGCAGGCGCTGTCGCGCGCTCGGCTCCTGGAGGGGGAGCAGCGGGCGCGGGCGGCGCTGCGCGAGGCGCACCAGACGCTGGAGGCCATCATCCAGGCGAGCCCCGCGGCCATCATGCTGTTGGATCCGGACGGTACGGTGCGGCTGTGGAATCCGGCCGCGGAGCGGATGCTGGGGTGGACGGCGGAGGAGGTGATGGGGAAGGTGTTGCCGGCGGTGCCGCCGGAGCACTGGGACGCGTTCCGGCACAGCCTGGAGCGGGCCACGCGGGGCACGGTGCTGGACGGCGCCCCCCTGGCGGGGCGCAGGCGGGACGGCAGCGCGGTGCAGATGGCGGTGTGGACGGGCCGGGTGCACCCTGCGAACGGGCCACCGCAGTGCCTGAGCATGATGGTGGACATCACCGAGCGTCAGCGGGGCGAAGCGGCGCAGCGCTTCCTCGCGGAGGCCGGCGGGGTGCTGGCGGGGAGCCTGGAGGAGGAGGAGACGCTGGAGCGCGTGGCGCACCTGGCGGTGCCCGCGTACGCGGAGACGTGCGGCGTGTTCCTGGAGGACGAATCCGGCGCGGTGCGGTGCGTGGCCACGGCGGGCGCCAGCGAGGCCTCCGAGGTGCCTCCTCCGGGGCTGTTGGTGGTGACGCGGGTCATCCAGTCGGGGCGGCCGGAGACGCGCTCGGGGCTGTCGGACGCGGACCCGACGAGCGCTTGCGCGGGCGGGACGTTCGCGTACCTGTGCGTGCCCTTGCAGGTGCGGGGGCACACGCTGGGAGCGCTGACGTTCGTCACGTCGAAGCGGGCGTACGACGCGCAGGACCTGTCGCTGGCGCAGGAGCTGGCGCGGCGGGCGGCGCTGGCGTTGGACAACGCGAGCCTCTACCGGGACGCCCGGCAGGCCATCCGGCTGCGCGAGGAGTTCCTGTCCATCGCGAGCCATGAGCTGAAGACGCCCATCAGCGCGCTGGTGCTCCAGGTGCAGAGCCTGATGGCGGGGCTTGCGCGTTCGGGAGCGCAGTTCGACCCGGAGCGCCTGCGGCGGGGCCTGGAGCGGGTGGACCGGCAGGTGAAGCGGCAGACGCTGCTGGTGAACGACCTGTTGGACGTGTCGCGCCTGAGCGCGGGGAAGCTGGAGCTGGTGCTGGTGCCGCTGGAGCTGGGCGCGCTGGTGCGGGAGGTGGCGGAGCGCTTCGAGCCGGAGTTCGCGCGCTCGGGCACGCCGCTGGAGTTGTCCCTGGCGCCGGAGGTGCGGGGGCAGTGGGACCGGCTGCGGTTGGACCAGGTGCTCACGAATTTGATGTCCAACGCGCTGAAGTACGGGCGGGGCAACCCGGTGCGCGTGGAGCTGGAGGTGACCGAAGGCAGGGCGCGGCTGCGGGTGAAGGACGGCGGCATCGGCATCGCGAGGGAGCACCTGCCGCGCCTGTTCCACCGCTTCGAGCGCGCGGTGTCCGAGCGCAACTACGGCGGCTTCGGGCTGGGCCTGTGGATCGCCCGGCAGATCGTGGAGGCGATGGGCGGCTTCATCGAGGTGGACAGCGTCCTGGGCGAAGGCTCCACGTTCCGCGTGGACCTGCCGCGCGGCTGAGCGTCAGCGGCGGATGATGGTGGGGAGGCCCTCGGCGATGACGCCACAGCCGCGCTCGGGGGAGCGGGGGTGCAGGACGTGGCAGCGTTCGGGGCCAGTGCAGTCCGTGTCCTGGGCGCAGGCCTGGACGCAGTAGCCACTGGCCGCGTCGCAGGTAAGGCCCCGGGCGCAGGGAGCCGTCTTCGAGCAACGCGCGCGGCATTCGAAGGCCTGGGTTTCGAGGCTGGGCTCCGCGAAGCCGCGCAGGCAGTCCTGGTTGGCGGCGCAGGGCGCGTCGTCCTGGCAGGCTTGTCCCACGAAGGGCTGGCAGACAGGCACTTCGCCTTCGTAGCCCTTGTCGCAGCGCTGGCCCTGGGCACAGGGGCGGTCGCGGCAGCTTGGGATGCAGGCGCCCCGGACGCGGAAGACGTTCGTCGCGCACTCCGTCCCGAGGGTGCAGGTGTCGGGGGCGTGCACGTCGCACGGCGTGCCGCAGCGCTCCTGGACGCAGAGCAACCCGGGGACACAGGTGTCCTCCGGCTCCGGACCGGAGGCCGAGCACTTCTCACCGGCGACGCGGAGGCCCACGCGGGTGCAGCGGCGGAGGCTCAGACCGGACGCGGAGGTGTCCGCGGGGTGGCAGGTCTCCACGGAGGTGCATTCGGACGTGTCGTCGCAGAAGCCGCGCAGCAGGCGGCACTCGCGGAAACCGAAGTCCCGGTTGTGCGCGCACACCTTGCCTGGGGGACACGCATCGTCCGAGGCGCAGAGGTCCGTACAGGCGAGCGAGGCCTGGGTGTCGGCGCGGCAGTTGGAGGGGACTTCAAAGGGGAGCTGGACGCCGTTGCTCAGGACGACGACGCCGGGAGGAAGGGCCCCGCCGGAGGCGCTGTCGTCGGGTGCGTCGCTGTCCTCCAGGTCCAGTTGGACGGGCCGTTGGGTCAGGTCGGCCTGGGAGGTGAGGTCCGGCCCTGGCCACGCGAGCCACACCGCCGTGCCCACCGCGAACACACCCGCGAGCAGGGCGATGAGGAGGGAAAGGGTGCGCGGGTTCACCGAAGGCCCCTGGGGTTCATCGGCCGGGGCTCGCCGCGAGCACCTGCTGCATCCACCGCTGACTCTCCTCGTCCCGGGTCACGAGCCTGTCGAAGCGGCCCGCGCGCATCATGTCCACGAGGGGGCGGTCCTGCGCGATGAGTTCGGCAGCCGCGAAGGGAAACATCACGGTGGAGCACCGACCTGGGACGAAGTCGGGCTGCTCCGGCAGCAGGTCCATGAAACCCGCGAGTTGGCGGAACAACGCCTCCACGCTGGAAGCTACCGGAACCACGAGCAGCTCCTCCTGCACATCGACGTAGAGCACGGGCTGCACACCGTGAGCATCCGCCAGTCCCGGCGCGACGCCGTAGTAGTACTCGAGGTTCGCGACCTGCCCGAAGAGGACACAGGAAGCGAACGGAGCCTGCCCCTGACCGCGCATCCAGGCGTTCACGTCCAGGGCGCCATCCGCACCGGCCCCCGGGCGATACAGCACGAAGTCGCCCAATGTGGCACGCCCCGTCCGCCCATAGAGGCTGGCGAGCATCGGGTCTAGCGGAGCACCGAGCCACTGCGTTCCCGGGTGGGGAGCATCGGGAGCGGGCGGATCCATCCTCACCGGGAAACCATGTCGGCGGCAGGTCTCCACCAGTCGTGTCCATCCCACTTCGAGCCCGGCCACGTGAATTCCTCCTCTCGAAACGCAGGCGCCTCAAAGGCCCAGCAGGGCTTCGGCTTCCCGCAGCGCGGCCTTCTGCGCGGAGGACAGGGCCACCGCGGATTTCGACGGATCGTACACGACGTGAAACCACTGTCCGAAGTGCTTGCGGGTGATGCGCGCGACTTCATCCACTTCGCTCGCGGAAACGCTTCTCGGACTCCTTCGCACCAAGTTCCAGACCGAGTTGATGCCCATATGGACTTCGCGGGACACGCCCACCAGGTTTCCCGAGGCATTGATGTTCCGGAGGGGGAACAGGTGCGCGTATTCGAGGGGAACAAGATGGTGCACGGGATACGTCGCCATGAGATCCGGCCCCAGGGTTCGCGCCAGTCGGGGTTGGAGCACCTGGAAGTACTCCTGCCGTGCCCATTCCCGGAGCTTGTCCTTCTCGTATTTGCTCTGGAGGGGCTTCCGCAGCCGCTGCTCCATGTCCCGTAGCAGGGATTGGAGTTCTGCCTTCTCCCCCACCCCGAGCGCGGCCACGCCCTCCGCCTCCGCCTTCATCCAGATGCGCTGAAGGGCTTCGCGCTCTCCAGGCGGCGTGCGGATCAACACCGTGCGGAACCACTGCGCCGCCTTCGCCCCGCCCCTCCCCAGCACCGCCACCACCGTGGGCGCCACGGCTTCGAACATCCCGAGCGTGCCCCTCGCGATGAATCCCCCCACGTACCAGTACGCGAGCTGTTCGAAGGACCACGCCCCCGCGAGCCGTGCGTCCTCCCGCACCTCCTGCCGCCAGTGGCGCAGGATGTCCTCGTGCATCGCGCGGTACTCCTTCGCGATGTCCTCCATCGCCTCCTGCGGCGCCGGGGACTCCAGCATCCTCGCCGCCACCACCCGCCACCGTGCTCCGGCCTCGCCGCGCACGTGCAGTCCCTCCAGCTCCACTTCCACCGTGCGGCGCCCCACCGCGTGCCCGAAGGGCAGCACCGCCTGGACCAGCGGCATGCGCGGATCCCCGCTCGCGGGAACCTCCTGGCGCCCCAACCCCTCCTGGACCTCGAAGACCCCCGGTTCGCTCTCCTGGAGCAGGCGCATGCCCTCGAAGTGGAGCCGCGCCTGCTGACGCACCCTCCCCTCCCTCGGAACTCCCGAGGCGGGCAGCAACTGCCGGGCCACCACCAACGCATCGGACAGCAGGGGCTGGGACACGCCGGGCAACGACTCCGGCACCGTACGCGCCTGCTCGGCCAGCCGTCCTGACACCGTCTCCAGGTTGAAGCGCCAGCGCTCCGGGCCCCGCTCCAGCGTGAAGCGCAGGCGCCGGCTCTTCGTGCCCACCAGCGTGGACAGACTCCGCGTCAGCTCCCGGGAGAACCCATTCCAGTCCCCGGTAGCGCTCGCCTCCCGTCCCGCCGCCATGCGGCGAAAGGACAGCAGCGTCAGCGCGCCGCCGTGCGCCTGGTAGTCGAAGGTCCATGCCTCGCCCGGAACACCACGCTCACCCGCGACCGCCCAGAACTCGCGCACCACCCGGTCCGCTTCGGCTCGCGAAGCACGCTCACCGCCCACGGGGCCGGCACGCTCCAACAGCCCTGCCGACGTGAACCCCAGGCCCGCGCGCTCGGCCGGGGCCTCATCCCCCATCAACCTGTCCGACTGTCCGACAGGTTCCGCGCCCACGTCCCCGTCGAAGGCACCATCGCTCGCGCACGCCCACAGCCCGAACACCCACGACAGCCCCAGCACCGGCGGCATCCGGTGCCAGGACCTCGCCACCACCCCTGCGGGAAGCCTCATCGCCTCCCGACCCTATGGGAACTACAGCGCCAGGAGCAGCAGGGACACCTGCTCCTCGGGCGAGGCCACGATGAACGTGTCCGGCAATGACACGACCGAGGGCGGCATCAGGGAGCCGTCACAGCTACGCCGGCCTTCGTAGACCTTCTTCGGCTCCGTCGCCTTCAGCCGGTACGTGCAGTCGTTCACGTACACCGTCAACTCCTGCGGCGACAGCGTCAGCGTGACGGGGCGACCTCCGAAGCCTCCCTTGGCCTTCACCACGTCGCCTTCCTTCTTCACCTCCAGGTTCGCCACCGACGTGCCGATGTTGCCCTTCACCTGCTGGTCCTTGAGCTGCAACGACACCGGGGTCTCCCCCACCCGGCCGCGCAGCACTCCCGGCTGCCGGGAAAGCTGGAACGCCTGCCCCGTGACGTTGTCCTCCGTCATGAGCAGGTCGTAGCTCGCCCGCGGAAGGCGCACGGAGATGGCCTCCCGGGGCTCCGCGGCCACGGCTCCTCCCAGGCCCGCGAGCACCCCCAGGACCCCAGCCGCCCGACGCAATGATTGACCCTGGCGTTTCATGGACACCGTCCTCCCGGCCCACGTGGGGCCCACGTCGTCATTCCCCGACAAGGTGTAACGCCCTCCCCGCGCTGACATGCCGGCCGCGCGAAATTTCGTTGCGCGGTGATGGTTATTTCCCACCCGCCCCGGGGCCCTGCCCGCTCACCGGTCCCAGCAGGTGCTTCTCGAAGAACATCAGCGCCGTCGTCTGGGCCAGGTCCCGGTTGCTCTTCTTCTGGAACCCGTGGCCCTCGTCCGTGGCGAGCAGGTACCAGACGTCCGAGCCCTTCCTCGTCACCGCCTGGACCACCTGCTCCGCCTCCGACTGCGGCACGCGCGGGTCGTTCGCCCCCTGCTGCACGAAGAGCGCCGCCTGGATGCGCCCCACCGACCCCAGGGGCGAGATGCGCTCCTGCACCTGGAGCACCGCCGGGTCCCGTTCATCGCCGTATTCCGCGCGCCGCAGGTCCCTGCGGTACGCCTGCGTGTTGCGCAGGAACGACGGCAGCGACGAGATGCCCACCACGTCCACCGCCGCCTTGATGCGCTCCGGGAAGAACGTCGCCGTGGCCAGCGTCAGATAGCCCCCGTACGAACCGCCGTACACGCCCACCCGCGACGCATCCAGCTCCGGCCGTGACGCGATGAAGTCCAGCGTGGCCCCGATGTCCGCCAGGCTCTTCTCCCGCTTCACGCCGTCATCCATCGCCCGGTACGCCTTGCCGTAGCCTTCCGAACCGCGCACGTTGGGCAACAGCACCGCCAGCCCCAGCTCCGTCACCATCAACTGCGTCTGCGAGCTGAAGCTGGGGACGCTCTGCCCTTCCGGGCCGCCGTGGAACACCACCACCACCGGCACCTTCCCCTTCGCGTTCTTCGGCCGGTACAGGAACGCCGGCACCGTCACCCCGTCCGTGGACGGGTAGCGCACCAGCTCCGGCTCCACGAAGGTCTCCGGATCCAACCCACCCACCTCCGAACGCGTCCAGCGCGTCGTCTTCTTCGTGGGCAGATCCACCATGAAGACATCCAGCGGAACGCGCGCCGACGTCAGCGAGAACGCCACCCGGTCCGAACGCTTCCCGGCGAAGCGCAGCTCGCCCATCGCCCCCTTCGGCGTCTCCACCGCGGACAGCGCCTGCGTGCGCGCGTCCAGCAGGTACAGCCGGCCGTAGCCCTCCTCGTTGACGGTCATCGCCAGCTTCCGCCCGTCCGACGACAGCTCCAGCCGCTCCACGTTCCAGCGCACCGACTTCGTGAGCGACACGGGCGTGGCCGGGGGCGTCCCGGTGAGGGGCAGCCGGTACACCTCCGCGAAGTCGCTGTAGCGGTCCGTCGCCAGGTACACGCCCTGCCCGTCATGCGTGAAGACCGCGGCCCCCACGCTGCCCTTGCCCTCCTTCGGCGTGAGCTGCGTGCGCGTGTTCGTCTTCAGGTCCACCACGCTCAGGTCCGCGTCGTCCGCCGCGCGGTATTGCCGCACCAGCAGCTTCGAGCCGTCACGCGAGAAGTCCTCGGGACTCCAGCTCCCTTCGGCCTCCGTCACCCGCTTCGCCTGCCGGGGGTCCGCCGTGGGCGCGACGTACACGTCCGTGTCCTTGCCGTTGCGCCCCGTGCCCGCGTACGCGAGCCAGCGCCCGTCCTTCGACACCACCAGGTCCTGATGCCGGCTCTTGCCGTCCGTCAGCAGCTCCGAGCGCCCCGTGCCCCGGTCCAGCTTGAGCACCTGGAAGAACTCTCCGCCGCCCTTGTCCTGCAGGTAGAAGATGACGCGCGGATTGCCCGGCAGGAAGCGCGCCCGGTTGATGGGCTCCTTCGTGAAGGTGAGCTGCGTGCGAGCCCCCAGCGGCATCTCCACCAGGTGGAGCTGGTTGACGTCCGCGAAGCGCGTCGCGATGAGCACCTGCTGCCCGTCGTCGCTCACGTCCAGCAACTGCGCGGAGCGCGACTCCAGGTACTGCTGGACGCGCTGGGACAGGGCGGGCGGCACCGCCGGCACACCGCTCGCCCACAGGTTGGGCAGGCCGGGCAGCGGCGCGATGCCGGCGACGGCGGACGGCGACTTCGCGGCGGCGGGCGCGGGGGCGGGCTTCGTCGGCGCGGGCGTCTGCGCCGTGAGCAGGGTCACGAGGAGCGGAAGGGACGCGAAGGTCATGGTGCCTCCGACCCTACCAGCGCCGCCACCTCCCCCTGCATGGACCCATGACGTTCCCGGCCGTGCCCCATGACGCCTGCTGAACACGTCGCGGCCGGCCGCCGTGCGGCGACCGGGCAGCCGTGACGGTCCGATTCCGGCGACGGACCGCCAGGCCGCGATCCACCTCCTCCGGCCCGAAGTCCCCGGATGCCCGGGGGTTGCGACGTGCTCCGGCGGACAACGTCGGGGAGCGACAGTCAAAGCTTCGCGGGGGGTAGCCTCTGTGCGGCAGGGGTCCCACCCTACCGTCGTCGATATCGGTGCCGAGCCGCGTCCGCGGCCCGCCGAGGAGGGGACTTCGACATGACCTGGATGCGGAGGAAGACACTGCTGGCCGTCGCGCTCACGTCGCTGGGCCTGCTCGCGCCCGCGTGCGGCGGAGGCAGCGGGGCGGACTCCGACCCGCCGCCCGACCAGGACGGCCCGGTCATCGTCCCGCCCACCACGGCACAGCTTCGCATCGTGCAGGCCGCTCCGGGCGCGCCCGCGATGGACATCTACCTTGCAGGAAGCTCCACGCCCCTGGCCCGCGCCGTGGCCTATGGCACCACCACGCCGTACCTCACGCGGGAGCCAGCCAGTGTGACGGTGGAGCTGCGTCCCACGGGCGCGTCCCCGGACTCACAGCCTGTCGCCTCCACGCCGGTGCGCCTGGAAGCAGGGACGCGCTGGACGGTGGTGACCGCCGGCCAGTTCCAGTCGTCGGATTCGGAGGCGGCGCTGCGCGCGGTGCTGCTGCGTGACAACCCCGTGCCCGCGGACCAGGGCCTGTCCCGCGTGCGCATCGTGCACGCGGGTTCGGACATCCGGGACGTGGGCGTCGACCTGGGCCAGGACGGCTCCGTGGAGGTGGCGTCCCTGTCGCGCTTCCAGACCTCGGGCGACGAAGCGCTGGTGGTGCCCTCCGGCGCCGCGCTCCAGGTGGGGCTCGTCACCGGTGGCACCGACCAGGTGCTGACGTCCTTCACCGTGCCCGCGCTCGGCTCGGGCACCGACACGCTGCTCGTGCTCACCGGCCTCTGGGCCGAACCCGCGCGCGCGGGTGACAGCTTCTCGCTGCTCACCGCCGGCCGCGACGGCACCCTGGCCATCCTCCGTCAGAACCCGACGCTGTACGTGCTGAACGCGTCCCCGGACGCGCCGCCGCTGGACCTCTTCTCCAGCGGCCACGAGCTGACCGACGCCCTGCCCTACGGCGCGCTGTCCGCGTCGCTCCAGGTGCCGCCGGGCACCTACGTGCTCGACTTCTTCACCAACACGCCGGGCGACGCGCGGCCCGAGGCGGCTCCGGTGGCGTCGGCCACCACGCCCGTCCTCGTCCCGGGCGAGCGCTACCTGATGGTCGCCTCCGGATACGTCACGCCGCCCGGGCCTTCCGCGCCCGCGTTCACCCTGCTGCCGCTCACGGAGCGCTTCGCGAACGACCCCACCAACCTGCGGCTGCGCTGGGTGCACGCGGCGTCGGACACGCCCACCGTGGACGTGGGCCCGCTGGGCTCGGAGCGCCGCGTGCTGCCCGACGCGCCCTTCCTCGGCGTGCCCTTCGCCGGCGCCACCGCGCAGGACGGCCTGCCCCTGCCGTCCGGTGGCACCGTCACGCTGGGCGTGGTGCCCTCGAACGATGCCAACCGTTCGCCGCGCGCGACCTTCAAGGTGACGCCCCAGCCGGACACGCGCGTCTTCGCCGTCTCCACCGACCTGCCCGGGGCCTCACCGGGCGCCTGGGACCTCCAGTTGCTGCTGGTGGACACCACGCGCACGCCGTGGACCGTGAGCGCTCAGCCCCGCGAGCCCTAGAAGGCCCAGCCCAGGTTGACGAGGACGCGCTGGGTGAAGACCCAGGTCGTCTGATGACCTTTTTCGACGGGCGCCTCACCATTCGAAATCAGCCCCGCCTTGTCGTAGGTCAGTGCATCGCGCCGCGCGCCCAGCCCCACGCCGGCCTGCACGGTGAAGCCAGGCTCCAGCACCACGCTGTAGCCCACGAGCGCCAAGGCGCCCACGGACCAGATCTCCGACTCGCCTGACAGCAGGGAGAAGCCACCCGAGGGAAGGTTTCCCACCGGCCTGGAGGACTCCCGCCAGTAGCTCACCTCCAGGCGCGGTGACACCCACAGGCCCTGGGGCGCGGTGCCCGACAGGTAGAAGCGCACCGCCGGGGCCAGGCCCACCCGGAACTGAGTGCCGTCCAGCCCCTCGTACCCGGTGTCCGGCGGATCATCCAACCGCGACCGGGCGTGCTCGAAGGACGCGAACACCCCCAGGCTCAAGGAGACGTGCTCGCCCAGCACGCGCTCCCCCTCCAGGGCCAGTTGGGGATACACCCCCTCCAGCGGCAGCGACAACGACACCACGTTGCGCCGCGCCACGGGAAACGACCCCGTCGTGATGCCTTCCTGCGCGAACACCGTCGTCGACACCAACGACAGCAACAGCCCCCACTTCCGCATCGCCACCATGTGCTGAACCCCTGTCATGACTCCGGACCCTCGCGGCCCATCGTGCGAGGCTCCTTGCGCAAGGGATGTGCCAGCCCACTCCAGGGGAAGCAACCCCCGGACCGTCCGGTGCCGTGACACGGGGCGTGATGCCTTTGGACGGTGCCACGCACCGCGAACCCTAGAAGGCCCAGCCCACGTTGAAGAGGAGCCGCTGGGTGAAGTTCCAGTTCGTCTCGCGGACCCGGAAGGAGGCCGTCCCGTCATTGGGGCCCAGCGTGACCACATCGTAGGAATGGGCATCATGACGGGCGCCCAGCCCCACTCCTGCCTGGAGTGAGAGGCCAGGCTCCAGCACCACGCTGTAGCCCACGACCGCCATGCCCCCCAGGGACACGGTCTCCGAAAAGCTGTCGGCGGGCGTGATGGCGCCCACCGGCACCGGCACCGTCGTGGAGTCGCTTCGCGCATAGCCCACCTCCACGCGCGGCGACACCCACAGCCCCTGCGGTGCCGTGCCCGTCAGGTAGAAGCGCACCGCGGGCGACAGGCCCAGTTGGTATTGCGTGCTGTTCCTTCCCACCACCACGACGTTCGCCGGCGGCTCATCCGTCCGCGCCCGCTGGTGCCGGAGGGACGTGAACACCCCCAGCCCCAGCGAGATGCGTTCCCCCACCACGCGCTCGCCTTCGAGCGCCACCTGGGAATCCGAACCAACAGGCACCGACACCGTCACCACATTGCGCCGCGCCACGGGCGCCGACCCCGTCGTGATGCCCTCCTGAGCGAACACCGACGTCGACGCCAATGACAGCAACAGCCCCCACTTCCGCGTCGTCACCATGTGATGAACTCCTGTCATGCAATTGGACCTTCGTGGACAATGCCAACCACGCGCGAATGCGCGCCCCTCGACGTCACGCCCCGTGAGCCCTAGAAGGCCCAGCCCAGGCTGAACAGGAGCTGCTGCGTGAGGCTCCAACTGCTATCCTTGGACTTGTCGAGAGAAGTACGGCCTTGCGAGTCCTGAGAAAAGTACTCGTGGGAGGCGAATTCACGCCGGACGCCCAACCCCAACCCTGCTCGGGCGGTAAAACCAGACTCCAACACCATGCTGTATCCCAGGACCCCCGAGCCCCCCAGGGACAAGGTCTCATGCTGGCTCTCGTCGAAGGCCTGGTTGACCACCTCGGTGCCCGTCCTCTTGATGGAGTCACGCCCGTAGCCCACCTCCAGGCGAGGGGACACCCACAGGCCCTGGGGCGCGGTGCCCGTCAGGAAGAAGCGCACCGCCGGAGACAGGCCCGCCTGCCAGGAACCGTGGTTCTGCCCCTCCAGTTCCTCGACGGGCACGTTCTCCCACCGCCGCTGGTACTCATACACGGATACGAACACCCCCAGCCCCACGGAGACACGTTCGCTCAGCACGTGCTCCCCTTCGAGCGACAACTGGGATTGCCCGACAGGCACCGACACAGACAACACGTTGCGCCGCGCCACGGGCACCGCCCCCGTCGCGATGGCTTCCTGCGCGAACACCGACGTCGACACCAACGACAGCAACAGCCCCAGCTTCTGGATTGAAACCATGTGCTGAACCCCCGTCACGAGTCCGGACCCTCACGGTCCGCCTGTGCATGGGAGCCCTTCGCAAGCCATGTGCCAGCGCGCGCGCAGAGGGAGCGACCAGGCGTGGAGCCCGGCACCGTGACAGCGTGTCAAACGCGCGCGAACGCGCCCTTGTCAGCGTGTCATGTCATCGCGTCACGGCGCGGTGAGCGGGGCCAGGGCCTGCTCACGACGGAGCTGGAGCACGCGCACGTCGGGATCCACCACCAGCCGCTCCGGCGCGAAGTCCGAGCGCACCGTCACCCGCGCCCCTGCGCCCGCGACCGGCTCCACGCGCACCCGCGCCTCGTGGAAGTCCGCGGCCGGCGCCGTCTGTGTCGGAAGGGACACCGGGCGCTCGCCCTTCATCACCGCCACCTCCACCGGCATGCGGCCCGTGCCCGCGTTCGTCACCGTCGCCGTGGTCACCCACTGCGCCCCCTCCTTCGTCACCCGGGCCTCGGTGACGCGGTACTCGGGCACCACCACCTCGAAGAAGGCCTGTCGGGTGAACGCGTCGAAGGCCGCCGCATCCGGCGCGAAGGGGCGCATCACGGCGAGGAAGTCCTGGAGCACCGGATGGTCCGCGTCGTTCATGTACCGCTTCAGGAAGGCCTGGATGCCCGCGTGCATCGCGGGCCGGCCCATCAGGTCCTCCAGCATCCAGAACGTCCAGCCGCCCTTCTCATAGACGACCGACGTGTCGCCCTCGCGCGAGCCGTCCAGCTTCACCAGCGGCCGTTCACCATCCACCCGCCGGTCCTTCGCGTAGCGCGTCTCCATCCCCCGCGCGGCCTGCCGGCGCGCCTCCGGCCCGTCGAGCTGTTCGATGAGCTTGAGCGACGCGTAGTGCGACATGCCTTCCGACAGCACGTCCCCGCCCGGCCCCTTGCCGGGGATGAGCAGGTTGCCCCACCACTGGTGCGCGGCCTCGTGCGCGGTGACGAGCAGCACCGCGTTCACCTCCGGCGACGCACGCGTGAGGAACCCGATGGACTCCGAGAACGTGATGTTCGTGGGGAAGCCCTGCGCGTAGTTGTCCAGGCCGGCGAACTCCGACAGCTTCAATTCCGCCCACGGAAACGGGTGGAACCATTCCGAGTAGTACCGGCGCGCGCCCTCCAGCCCCCGCGACATCTCCTTCACGTTGTAGCCGTGCGCCGGATGGTGGAACACCTCCGTGCCTTCGCCCGCCACCCGGTCCCACTTCCCCGCGACGATGTTGAAGAGGCTCACCGGATGGTCGCTGCGCCAGACGGTGGTGCGCCGTCCGTCCTTCACCGTGTCGCTCTCCCGCACGCCCACGGAGTTGAGCGTGTAGGCCTCCGAAGCGGACAGGCGGATCCGCGTGGTGAACGGCGTGCCGCTACCCCAGGCGGCCTCCGTGGGGCCCACGTAGAAGTCGTCTGGATACACGCGCGGCTCGTAGCGGTTCTCCTTCGGATCCACGCCGCGCTCCTCCTGGTAGCCCACCACCGGCGCGAACGTGGCCTCGAAGCTCGTGAGCACCACGCCCGAGGGCAGGATGAACTCCTTGAGCAGGCCCCCCTCGCGCGACACCCCGTCCGGCACGTGGCCCTGGAATTCGAAGCCCACCTTCAGCGTGGCCCCGGGCTCGAGCGGCGGTGACGCGGTAAAGACATACAGCCCCGAGCGATCCTCCGGCGCCGCGTCCTTCCCGTCCACCGTCCAGCGCACGTCCTTCCAGGCATCCCCGCCCGAGAGGGCGAAGCGCGCAAGCGGCGTGGCCTGACGGTTCACCAGCGTGTACGTGCCGCGCGTGCGAAAGGCGCTCGCCTCCGGCTCCAGGTCCACGTCCAGATCCACGTCCACCAGCGCGGGCTGGGGCGCGTCCTTCCACGTCGCCAGGTTCTTCTGCCAGTACTGCTTCGCGCGCAGTTTCGCCGCCGCGCCCTGGTAGCCCTGCCCCACGAGCACGCCCAGGCTCACGAGCGCCACCCCCGGGACGACGAGGTACGGCGCCAGTCGCCACGCGCCACGCGCCAGTCCCGACGGATTCAGCGCCTCCAGCGTCGTCACCGCGTCGTGCGCGCGCCGCCCGTCCAGCCGCACCGCCAGCGCGGTGAAGAAGACGGCCAGCCCCAGTACCGCCACGCGGTTGAGCACCAGCGCGGACCGGTCCACCTGGAACGCGCCCAGGTCGGTCCACCTCACCGCGCCCCACAGCGGCCAGTTCGTCACCCAGGTGAGGTCCCCGCGCACGGCGAGGAAGCCCGTGAGGGCCAGCGCGCCCAGCGCCAGCGCGTACGTGCCGAAGCGCCCTCCCGTCACCGCGCGTGCGGCCAGGATGAAGCCCATCCACAGGAAGAAGGTGGGCATCAGCAGCAGGCCCCACACGAGCAGGTACGGCGTCAGCGACAGCGGCACCGTGCCCTGGGACACCTGCACCAGCGTGCCCGCGATCGCCATGGCCGAAAGCAGCACCACCGCGACCAGGCTGTTCGCCAGCGCCTTGCCCAGGAGCACCGACAGCGTGCGCACCGGCGTCGCGTCGTGGAGGGGCGCGAAGCCACACGCCTGCTCCCGTTCCAGCGACTCCACCCCGTAGAACATCAACAACAGACACACGAGCACGGACGCCTGGTTCATCGAGCGCACCGCGAAGCGCCCCGGCACCAACAACAGCTCCGTGTCGAAGGGGCCCGTCGCCGTGGCGGCCTGGGACACCATCTGGAACATCAGGAGCGGCAGGAACAGGTAGAGCCCCGGCTGCGACAGCAGACCCCGCGCCTCGGCCCGGGTCACCGTCCACAGTCCGGCCCAGAACCCCGGCGGCTTCACGCCCATGCCCAGCGCGGACAGCGGCGCCTCCGCGTGGGACAGCGCCACCTGCGCGGGCGGCGCTTCCATGCGGTCGCGGCTCGCGCGCGAGGACTTCGCACCCGCATCCCCCCGGAGCATGCGGCGGAAGTGGCGCTCGCTCCAGGCCACCGCGCCCAGGCCCAGGCCCATGAGCACGAACCGGCTGATGACGAAGAGCGCGTCCAGCCCCACCGGCTGCGTGTTGTAGAAGTCCACGCCCCGGTCCACCTTGATCCACGTCTCCGTGAGCCAGCGGAAGCCGCCTGGATCCACGGCCATCAGGAACCGGTTCACGCGCGGGTCCAACCAGCCGGGCGACCAGTCCCACAGGAAGAAGGCGCAGAGAAAGAGCAGGCCCACCGGCAGGAAGTACACCGGCACCGCGCGGCGCGTGCGCTCGCCCACGCAGAAGGCGGCCCCCGCCATGAAGACAATCAATGGCAGACCGAACCACACGGCCGCGCGCACGTAGTGCTCCAGGACGAAGGGCCCCCGGAACTCCGCCGCGGCCCCTGACGGCACGACGTGATGGAAGAAGACGAGCAATCCCATCATCACCGCGAGCGCCGTCACGTACGCGCCCAGCACCGCCAGGAACTTGCCCCACACGTACTCCGCGGGCGTCAGCGGCGTGGTGTGCAGCAGTGGCTGCACGCGCGCCTCGTCGTCGGAGATGATGGCCATGCCCGCGCCCACCGACACGAAGAAGGTGAACAGCAGGAAGGTGAGGAGCAGGACCGTCTGCGCGACGGCGAAGCCGCTCGTCGCCCACGCCTTCTTGCCGCCCACCTCCGTGCTGCCCGACTCGATGGTGACGTTGCCCGACGACACGCCCCACGTGACGAACACCAGCAGCACGAGCAACACCCAGAACAGCGGACGGCGCACCTGGTGGCGCCACTCCGTGCGCGCCACGTGAAGCAGTCTCGACAGGTTCATGCGCCCACCGCCGGAGCCGAGGGCGGAACCGGCGCCGAGGGCCCGGGCGCGTCCTTCATCAAGAGCAGGTACGCATCCTCCAGCGTGGGCGGGGTGCGCTCGAAGCCCGGCGGGACGGGCACGCCGGGGGGCGCGTGGATGCGCACGCGGTTCCTGCCCTCGAAGAGCACGGCCTGGGTGACGCGGTGGGCCTGCTGGAAGCTGTCCATGTCGGCCGGGGGGACGGTGCCTTCGTAGAGGGTGTCGAGGAGGGCGGCCTTCGCCTCGCTGGGGCTGGTGATGGCGACGACGCGGCCCTGGCGGATGACGGCGAAGCGCGGGCAGAGCATGGCCACGTCCTCCACGATGTGCGTGGACAGGAGCACCGTGCGCTCGTGCGCGATTTCGGCCAGCAGCCGGTAGAAGCGCTGGCGCTCCTCCGGGTCCAGGCCCGCGGTGGGCTCGTCCACGATGATGAGCTTGGGATTGCCCGCCAGGGCCTGGGCGATGCCCAGCCGCTGCCGCATGCCGCCCGAGTACTCCTTCACCTTGCGCTTCGCCGCGAACGTGAGGTTCACGCGCTCCAGCAACTGCGCGCACAGCGCCTTCAGGCCCTGGGGCGCGGTGACACCCTTGAGCTCCAGCAGGTAGCGCAGCATGTCCTGGCCGGAGAGGTACGGGTAGAAGCCGAACTCCTGGGGCAGGTAGCCCAGGTGGGGGCGCAGGGCCTCCGGGTGGCGCACCAGGTCCAGGCCGTCCAGCGTCACCTCGCCGGAGGTGGGCTCCAGCAGGCCGGAGAGGATCTTCATCAGCGTGGACTTGCCCGCGCCGTTGGGGCCCAGCAGGCCGAACATTCCCCGGGGCACTTCCAGGTCCACGCCGCGAAGGGCCGTCACCGGCCCCGGGTACACCTTCACCAGATTGCGCAGGCTGAGCATGAGGCCCCTTCTACGCCAAAGGGGGGCCTCCCATTTCCACCCTCGCTCGAACGGGGCAGGCAGGCGACGCCCTGGGTGATTGAGACATGAAAACAGGGCTGCCAGACTCACAGGACCCATGGCTTCTTCCCGGCGGTACCTGGATGTCCTCACCGGGCTGCGATTCCTCGCGGCCGCGCACATTGGCGCGTACCACCTGTACCACATGGTCTTCACCGGCACGGAGGCGCCGCCGGGGCTGCACGGGTTGCTCGACAGCGGCTACGTGAGCGTCGGGTTCTTCTTCGTGCTGTCGGGTTTCATCCTGGGCTACCACCACCTGGAGCGCCCGCCCGACACGCGCGAGGTGCGCAAGGCGTTCTGGGTGGCCCGCTTCGCGCGCGTGTATCCCCTCTACGCGCTGGGGCTCGTGCTCGCCGCGCCCGCGTTCTTCAAGGGACTGCATGCGGCGTGGGTGGAGGCACCGGGGGAGTTGTGGCGGCTGGACGGGGCGCTCGTGCTCGCGCCGCTGTTGATGCAGAGCTGGGTGCCGTGGACGGCGCTCGCGTGGAACGGCGCGGGGTGGTCGCTGGCGGTGGAGGCGGTCTTCTACGCGGTGTTCCCCTTCCTCGCGGTGCGCCTGGGCCAGACAGGTCCCCGGGCGCTCATGCTGGGTGCAGGGGTGGCGTATGCGCTCGCGCTGGTGTTGCCGGTGCTCTACCTGCTGGTGGATCCGGACCACACCACGGCGTCGTCGTACCACTCCGGCCCGTGGATGCGGGCGCTGCGCTTCAATCCCGTGGCGCGGCTGCCGGAGTTCATCCTGGGCCTCTTCGCGGGCCGCTACTTCCTGCTGCGCGCGGACACCGCTCCACGCCCGCGGCCTGTCGTGCTGATGGCGCTGGGGGTGGTCATCCTCGCGGCGCTGATGGCCAGCACGTCCCTGCCCTTCCCGCTGATGCACAATGGATTGCTGGCGCCGGTGTTCGCGGCGCTGCTCGTGCTGCTGCCCCGGAGCCAGGGATTCGTGGCGCGAGTGCTCGCCTCACGTCCGTTCTGCTTCCTGGGGGAGGCAAGCTATTCGCTCTACATCCTGCACATGCCGCTGCTGTTCACGTGGAAGTCCGTGATGAAGCGGCTGGAGGTTTCGACCACGTCCGTGGGGGCGGTGGTGGTGCTGACGGTGGGCGTCCTGGTCCTGTGCGTGCTCGCGCACCAGTGGGTGGAGAAGCCCGCGCGCAGGTGGATTCGCGCCTGGTGGGCGAGACGTGGCGCGAGGCAGGCGGAGCCAGCAATCCAGCCCCAGGCGTGAGCCGAGCCTCACGGCGGAGCCCCCATCCGCTACGTGGTGCTCCACGACACCTTCACCGCGATCACACCAGGGCTGGTCCACGACTTCCAACGGGCGTCCTGCCTGAACCCGGCATGACAGCCCAGGGAATCTTCGGTCCGCGCACCTACCTCGTGGTCACCGAACGCTTCGTCCATGCTGCCCGTCGGCTCGGGCCTGGCGACCTGGTGTTCCGTGAACTGCCCGTGACACCGCTGACGCGGCACTGAGGGAAGACCGTCGAGGTAGGGCACGCCATTACAGCCACCCGGGAACATGCGTCCTGCGGTGAATAATGGGAGACTGTCTTACGTCGACCGGGCGCCCAGTGCGTCCAATCCGCGCGTGTTCCGGTCCCCGCCGGAGCAAGCCCTGCTCCCTGCTGTCCATTCCAGGAATTCCCCGATGCGCCTGTCGCCGTCTGTCTTGTTGTTGGGTCTCATGCTCACCCTCGCGGCCTGCCAGGAGCCGGGGGTGTCGCCCGCGCCGCCGCCCCTGCCCACGCCGGTCGACCCGACCGACCCCACCGACCCGAGCGATCTGGCCCGGGTCGTGGGCACCGTCTCCCTGGAGAGCACGACGAACGCCGCGGGTGTCCAGGTGTCCCTCACCGGCACGGACTTGCGCGCCACCACGAACGCGGCGGGCGCCTTCGTCCTGGAGAAGGTCCCCGCGGGAACCCATGAGCTCACCGCCACGCGCACCGGCTACACGCAGGCGCGCCAGTCCCTGTCCGTGGCCGCGGATGACTCCGTCGAGGTGTCGCTCGCACTGCTGCGCGCCCGCGGTCGGGTGAGCGGCGTCCTCACGCTGGAAGGCGCCACAGAGGTCGCGGGCGTCACGGTGACCCTGGAAGGCGCGAACCTTACGGCCACCCCGGACGCGCAAGGGCGCTTCGCGCTGGAGGGCGTGCCCACGGGCAGCTACGTCCTGAAGGCTTCGCGGACCGGCTACGCGACCGTGAGCCAGTCGGTGGAGGTGACAGAGGGCAACGACACGCTCCTCACGCTCCTGCTCGGCCGGTACCGGGGCCGCATCGAAGGCCAGGTGCGCCTGAGTGACTCCGCCCCCTCGCAGGGCATCACCGTGGCCCTGGAGGGCACGGACACGGCCACCACCACGGACGGCCAGGGTCGCTTCGCGCTGGAGAGCGTGCCCACGGGGACCTACTCGCTGGTCGCCTCGAAGGAGGGCTACACGGCCGTGCGCCAGTCGTTGGAGGTGAAGGCGACCGGGTCCTCGTCCGTCACGCTCTCGCTCACCCGGCACCGGGGCAACCTCCAGGGACAGGTGACACTGGATGGCGCCACCCAGGCCCCGGGCGTCACGGTGATGCTGGAAGGAACGAGCGCGGTCACCACGTCGACCTCGCAAGGCCGCTTCACGCTGGGCGGTGTCCCCACGGGCACCTACGTGCTGGTGGCCACGAAGGCCGGCTACACGACCGTGCGCCAGTCGGTGGAGGTGACGCAGGACGCGACCACCACCGTCACGCTCCCGCTCGTCCTGAGCCGGGGAGACCTCGTGGGCCAGGTGCTGCTGGAAGGCGGCGTCAGCCCCGCGGGCATCGCCCTCCAGTTGGAGGGCACGGCCACGTCCACCACCACGAACGCGGAGGGCCGCTTCACGCTTCCGGGCGTGCTCTCGGGAAGCTACGTGCTGGTGGCCACGAAGACCGGCTACACGACCGCCCGCCAGACGGTGGAGGTGAAGGAGGCCGCCTCCACGTCCGTGACGCTCACCCTGGCGCGCAGCCGGGGCCGCGTGGAGGGCGTGGCGCTGCTGGATGACGCCCAGGACCCCGCGGGCACCCAGGTGTCGCTGCGAGGATTGACCGGGGTGACCACCACCACGGACGCGCAAGGGCGCTTCGTGCTGGAGGGCGTGCCCACGGGCTCCTATCTCGTGGACACGGTCCGGGCCGGCTACACGTCGCCCCAACCGCTGGTGCTGGTGCAGGCGGATGCGACGGCGTCCGTGTCCATGACCCTGGAGCGGCGCTACGGCTCCATCCAGGGCCGCGTGACGCTGGAGGGCCGCACGAACCACTCGGGCGTGCGGATCGACCTCGTCGGGCGGACCGACTCCGTCACGACCAACGCGTCGGGAAGCTTCCAGCTCACCCGCCTGCCGCCGGGGGACTACTCGCTCCAGGCGACCCTGAGCCCGTACGAGACCGTGAACGTGTCGGTGAAGGTGGCGCTGGATGACTCCCGCAACACCAACTTCACCATGAGCCTCCTCCGGGGCGACGTGACGGGCACCGTGCTCCTGGAGGAGTTCGCGGCCGGAAGCCTCGACGGCACCGAGGTGACGCTGACGGGCACCTCCCTGCGCACCACCACCCAGGCGGACGGCACCTTCACCCTCACGGGCGTGCCGGTGGGGACGTACGAGGTGCGCGCGAGCCGGTCCACCCACGCGGAGCAGCGCGTGTCGGTCACGGTCGTGGCGAAGCAGTCCGTCTCCGTGTCCCTCCAACTGCCCCGGCTGCGCGGACAGGTGGACGGGCAGGTCGTGCTGTCGGATGGCGGGGAGCTGTCGGGTATCACGGTGTTCCAGAGCGGCCTCGCCACGCCCATCACGCCGGATGCCCAGGGCCACTTCGCGCTGGTGGGGCTGCCCACGGGGAGCTACGTGCTGAAGGCGCTCAAGGAGGGCTATGCGAAGGCCGAACAGTCGGTGACGGTGAGCGCGAACGCGACGACGAACGTGTCACTGCAGCTCACCCGCCTGCCGCCGCCCACGTTCACGTCCATCCCGTCGCTCGCGGTGCAGGGCGGGTGGGTGACCCTGACCGGCACGAACCTGGGTGACGAGCCGGGCTCTTCCCAGGTGACGGTGGGCGGAAGCGCTCCCGCACAGGTCATCTCCTGGAGCCAGACGCGCGTCATCGTGCGGATGCCCTACGAAGTGCCTCCGGGCGTCCGGCAGGTGGTGTTCAAGACGGGCGTGCCCCAGCAGACGCTCACGGCCCAGGTCCGGGTGGTGGCCCAGAAGACGCTGGCCCTTGGCGACTCATGGGGCCTGGGCGTCCTCCCGGATGCCACCGTCCAGCACCTCGCGGACACCAGTTCCTGGTCGGGCTCGCCCGCGTCCCTGAACCAGGGGGTCGTGAGCGTCGCCGCGGAGCGTCACTACGGCCTGGTGCTCAAGGAGGACGGGACGGTCGCCTGGTGGGGCTACAACACCGATCACGTGGGTGACCCTCCCAGGGGCCTGTCCGGGGTGGTCGCCATCACCACGGGCTACGGCTTCGCCGTGGCCCTCAAGAACGACGGCACCCTGGCCACGTGGGGGAGTGTCGACAGCCCCGCTTCGACCGCGCCTCCGGGCGTCACGGATGTCATCGCCATCTCCGCGGGCCGCACCCACGCCCTGGCACTCCGGGCGGATGGCACCGTCGTCGCCTGGGGCAACAACAGCCATGGCGCCGCCACGGTCCCGCAGGGACTCACGGACGTGGTGGAGGTCTCCGCGGGCACTGTTTCGAGTGTCGCGCGCAAGGTGGATGGCAGCCTGGTGACCTGGGGCACCCTCTCACCGGAGCGGCCCCTCCCCCAGGGACTGACGGGGGTGCGGACCGTGGCCCTCAGTCGCGACAGCAACTACGGGCTGGCCGTGCTCTCGGATGAGAGTGTCATCGCCTGGGGAGAATCGACGACCAACGTGAGCGGCAGCCGCAATGGCCTGCCGCCCCCCGTCCAGACGCAGGTGGTGGCCCTGGCCATGGGGTCGGGCCTCCCGAATGCCGTGCTTCATCAGGATGGCACCCTCACCATCTGGGGAATCTACTCGGGCGACATGAACACGCTGCCTCCCGGCAAGGTGCTGCGCGTCCCGGCGCGCTGAGACGGCTTCACGGCGCGGGGCCCTGCTCCGCGCCGTGGCGGCGACTCACGCGCTCCTGGCGCGCGCCTGCTGACGGGGGTGCGCGCCGCGCTTCACCGGGCCCAACTGCGCGAGCACGCGGCCAATCTCCACCAGCTCCACGGGCTTGACGAGGTGCAGGTCGAAGCCCGCCTCCTCGCTGCGGGCCCGGTCCTCCGGGGCCCCGTAGCCGGTGAGCGCGATGAGGTGCGCGTCGGTGGCCGCGCGCTGGCGCAGCTCCTCCGCCACCTCGTAGCCGCTCAGCCCGGGCAACCCGATGTCCAGGATGATGACGTCGTAGGAGCCCGGGGTCGCCAGACTGAGCGCCTCGTGGCCGTCCGCGGCGACCACGACGGTGTGGCCCCACATCTGGAGCATCTCGCTCAAGCCCTCGCGCGCGTCGGGGTTGTCGTCGACCAGGAGGATGCGCCACTCGCCCTTCTGCGTCTCCACGCGCTCCACGTGCGCTTCGGGCCGCGCGGCGTCCACCAGCAGGGGCAGCGTGACGGTGAAGGTGCTGCCCAGGCCCGGGCCCTCGCTGAACACCGCCACCTGCCCGCCGTGCTCCTCCACCAGGTGACGCACCAGCGTCAGGCCAATGCCCAGCCCGCCCCGGCTGCGCGCGAGCCCCGTTTCCAACTGCGCGAAGAGCTCGAAGATGCGCTCCTGTTCGCCCGGGGGGAGCCCGATGCCGGTGTCCTGCACGGACACGCGCACACGGTGGTCCGCGTCCACGTGGGCGCCCACGGTGATGACGCTGCCCTCGGGCGAATACTTCGCGGCGTTGTCCAGCAGGTTGGTGAAGACCTGCTCCAGCCGCGTCCGGTCTCCGTCCACCCAGCAGGGCTCCTCGGGCAGGGCTTCCTTCAGGACGAGCAGGCGCTCTTCCATCACCGGCCGGGCGGCGGCGAGCGAATGGTGCAGGATGGTGTTGAGGTCCAACCGGCCACGGCGCAGGGCGTACTTGCCGCGGGTGATGCGGCTGACATCGAGCAGGTCGTCCACCAGGTGGCGCAGGTGGCTCACCTGCCGTTCGATGATGGAGCGGCGGCGCGAGTCCGCTTCGGACAGGCCGTTCGAGTCCTTCTGTCCGAGCATCTGCACCGCGAGGGCGATGGCGGCCAGGGGGTTGCGCAGCTCGTGGCCGAGCATGGCCAGGAACTCGTCCTTCTTGCGGTCGGCTTCCTCCAGGCGAGCCGCGTTGGCCAGGGCCTCGCGCTCCACGCGCCGCAGGCGCAGGACGCTGTTGACGGTGGCGATGAGCTCCTCGGGGTCGAACGGCTGCGTCAGGTAGACGTCCGCGCCCGCGCGCAGGCCGATGATCTTCTTCTCCGCGGTGATGAACGTCGCCGACGTGTGGATGACGGAGGTCTCCCGGGTGCGGGGGTCCGCCTTCAGGAGGCGGCACACCTCGTAGCCGCTCATGTCCGGCAGCTTCACGTCGAGCACGACGACGTCGGGGCGCCCCTCGAGCGCGACCTTCAGGGCCTCGCCGCCAGTCACGGCCTCCAGCACGTGGTAGCCGGCCTGACGCAGGCAGAAGGTGCCCAGGTAGAGGCTGGCTGGCGTGTCGTTGACGTGAAGGATGGTGGCGTTGGCGGTGGCGATCACGAGCGACTTTCCCAGGGAACGGTCCGACGGGTTTCTACCGTGCGTCTGGGGAGTGCGAAAACCCGGACGGCATCCATCCGGCCACCCTTTCGCAAGGCCCGTTCCTGGACATGCGAGGACTGTTGAGACCGCGACATGGGCTCGACTGCCTTCCAGGAGGGCAGCCGGCCAGACGTGTCTCAGTCCACATTCTCCGGACCGCCGCCGTCCCGGAGCTCCTCGGGCCAGGCCTTCGCCCGAACGCGCCCTCAGTGCCCGGCGTGCACGCTGACGGTGCGGCCGTTCAGCGGCTGCAGGGGGCGGTTGTTCGGGTTGAGGTGCGGCAGTCGCTCGATGGCGGCGATCTGCGCGTCGGACATCTCAATGGGGTTCTTCATCACGTACCACTGCAACCCCTGCGTGCACGGGGGCGTGGTGAGCGAACCGGCGTACTGGAAGAAGGCCCGGTCACGCGGCAGGAGCGCGCTCGCGTTGATGAGCGCTCCCACCGGAGCGCTCTGCTCCCCCGCGTGCCGGGGCAGGTGCCGGAAGGCCGTGAACAGCGCCGCGTTCACCGAGCCTTCCTGGATGAGCACGCCCACGACCAGCGCGGGCGTCCCGTTCGCGTCCGTGTGCACCAGGTGCATCTCCAGCGGGTACTCCACGCCGTCCTTCGTGTGCTCGCTGGGCGTGTGGAAGTGGAACTGCGCCAGCTTGTACTCGTTGGCGCCCACCCGGACCGTGCTGCCGCTGTCGTAGGTGAACTGCACCGTGTGGCCCGTGTTCGTCATCCGCACGTGGCTCGTGGCGTAGTGGAAGCTGGGGACAGACTGCTGCGGATGCGCGGCGCCCGCCGTCACCAGCGCGATGGGCGACTGCATCACCCCCTGCCCACAGAGCGCGTCGCCCGGGAGCTCGGCCCAGTGCGCCGGGCTCAGGGTCTGGTCGTAGCCCCAGTGCACTTCGTCTTCAGCGAAGGCAGTCGGAGCGAGCAACAGGGAGGACAACAACGCGCCCCGAAGGGCGCGCACGGAGACGGTGCGGGAGAACGACATGGGTGTGGGATCCTTGGGACGCGCAGGCGTCAATCACAGGCAAGGCATCCCTGGCTCAAACCCAGGGATGCCCCGATACGCCTTGTGCCTCAGGAGCCCCCCGAGATACAAATTTCGAAATATTTCCAATTAAACAGGTTTTGTCACACGGTCGTCACATCGCGGACCTCAACGCCAGACATCCCCTCTCAAGGTTCGGTCCAGACCGCCAGTTCGTTACCCGTGGGGTCCGCGAAGTGGAAGCGCTTGCCGCCGGGGAACGAGAACGTGTCCTTCACGATGCGCCCTCCCGCCGCGAGCACCTTCGCGTGCGTCGCTTCCAGGTCCTTGGAATACAGGACGACGAGCACGCCCCCCTTGCCCACCGGCAGCGACGCATCGAAGCCGCCATTGAGCCGGCCGTCCTTGAAGCTCGTGTAGGCGGGGCCGTAGTCCTCGAAGCTCCAGCCGAAGACGTCGCCGTAGAAGCGCTTCGCCTCGCCGGTGTCCCGGGCGGGGAACTCGATGTAGTCGATTCGGTGGTGCTGCTCGGCCTGCTGCGCGTCGGGGGTCGTGGACATGGGGAGGCCTCTTTCCAGAAAGGGAACGCCCCTACGTTACGCACCCGCCGCGTCCGGCGATTGTACGAATCCGACTTCCGCCTGCGCCCGCTCCCGCGCGTACGCCCCGGGGGTCAGCCCCGCCAGCGCCCGGAACTCCCGCACCTGGTGCGCCTGGTCGTAGTACCCCGCCGCCAACGCCCATTCCGCGCCCTCCACCGCGCGCGGCCCCTGGAGCAGCGCCAGCGCGTGCTGGAGCCGCTCGATGCGACACAGCACCTTCGGCGACAGGCCCACCGCCGCCTGGAAGCGCCGCTCCACCT
>NZ_RAVZ01000800.1 GCF_003611635.1 Corallococcus terminator
ATCCTGGTGACAGGCCATCGCCGCGAGAACTTCGGCGAGCCGTTCGAGAACTTCTGCGTGGCGCTGCGCCTGCTGGCGGCGCGGCATCCGGATGTGCAGGTTGTGTATCCGGTGCACCTGAACCCGAACGTGCAGCAGCCGGTCAGCGCCATCCTTTCCGGCCACGGCAACGTTCATCTGATTGCGCCGCAGGACTATCTGCCGTTCGTCTACCTGATGGACCGCGCCTACCTGATCGTCACCGATTCCGGTGGCATTCAGGAAGAGGCGCCCGCTCTTGGCAAACCGGTACTGGTAACGCGCGACACGACCGAGCGACCGGAGGCTGTGGCATCGGGCACCGCACGGCTGGTCGGCACCGATACGCAACGCATCGTCGACGAGGCAGAAACGCTGCTTAACAACGCCCCCGAATACGAGCGAATGGCGCAGGCCCACAACCCTTATGGCGACGGCCAGGCC
>NZ_RAVZ01000801.1 GCF_003611635.1 Corallococcus terminator
ACCTTGCAGTCACGGTGACGGGCCTTCGCCGACTTCAGGGAGGACAGGACTTTCATGGCATACCTCGGCGTAAACAGTAGTTGTTCGGGTGGAGCGTGGCCGCGATATGCGAAAGACAATCGGCAGTTGACGCTCGTTCAAGCCCGCCATTCTACCGGGCTTTTCCTCGTGGTTTCAAGTGGTTGCACAAAAGATCCCGCTGGGGGCGTCTGGCAGGGGCTAGAATGGCCTCTTCACACGCTCTGGGACCCCCATGAATCCACTCGCTCCCGTCCTGACCATCGACGGCCCATCCGGGGCCGGCAAGGGTACCATCAGCCGCATCATCGCGCGCCGGATGGGCTGGCATTACCTGGATTCGGGCGCGCTGTACCGGGCGGTGGGCGTGGCCGCAAGCTGGGCCGACATCGATACCTCCGACGCCTCGGCGCTGGTGCGTTGCACCTTCGACACCCACGTTC
>NZ_RAVZ01000802.1 GCF_003611635.1 Corallococcus terminator
GCCAGCAACAGGGACCGCAGGTACTGCGCGGGTGTCATATTTTCCCGATTGGCCACCTCAGCGAGGCGCTTCTTAGTCCCGCGGGGGAAGCGAGTCGCTACGAGGTCGCCACGACCTCCCTCGGGGCTTATAGGTATCTGAGCCATTGGTTAACCCTTCCGCGAAAAGAGCTGCCACGCGCGGATGGTCGCGCACTGGCCGAGCGAGCAACGCGAGCGAGGCCCGGCCAACTACGACCGGGCCTTACCTCTGGCTAGAAGGGCCACCCCGGGAGCCGGCAGTCACCCGCCTTCGTGGGAGACCAATGCAAATCCCGCTCGACTGGGAACAGGTCACGCACCAGCAGGGTCTCCAGCTCGACCAGGCTGACGTAGCCCCACTCGGCAGACTGAGGGTCGCCGAGACATGCGTACCCGAAGGCCAGGCCGTCGTCCTCGTCATACTCGATGACCCACCAATC
>NZ_RAVZ01000803.1 GCF_003611635.1 Corallococcus terminator
GTGCTACTAACACCTCATCAACTTCAAACGTAGCAATGAAATCATCTAATTGTGCTTTAACCTGTTCTTGTGTGCCTGCAATGATGCGTGCTTGATGTACTTGAATCATCTCTTTGTCTCGATCATTAAGCTTATACTTTTGTGCTGTGTCTACTGAAGGAAAATGTTCAAATTCTGCAAATTGTAATTTACCTAATAACCAAACATCTAAGGCATGTTGCAATGCTGCTACTTCCGCTTCGTTATCTGCTACAATGACAAATACAGATGCCATCACCTTTGCGTCCATTTTAATCGTTGATGCTTGGAAATGTTTTTTGTAAATATCAATGTTATCCTTCGCTGCATGTATCGCATTTATATCTGGTAGCAAAAATGTTCCAACAGAAAGCCCTATACCTAGTTCGGCAGCTATTTTGGCAGATGTTGCGCTACTACTTAATAACCACATTTCTGG
>NZ_RAVZ01000804.1 GCF_003611635.1 Corallococcus terminator
GCTCTCGACCGGTGGGGCCCGCGCCGGCTGATGCTCGCCGTCGCCGCCGCCTTCGGGGCGATCCTCGTGGCGTCCTCGGCCATGGACGGTCCCGTCGGACTGGTGGCCGGCTTCATCGGGGTCCGCCTGGCCGGTCAGGGCGCCCTGAACCTCGTCGCCACCACCACGGTCGCGCTCTACGTGACCCGTCGGCGCGGATCGGCGATCGGGCTCGCCTCCGCGCTCGGCACGGCCGGCATCTCCCTGGCCCCGCTGCTGCTCGAGCGCCTCATCGCCGGGGGCGACTGGCGCACGGTGTGGTTCTTCGAGGGCATCGCGGTCTGGGCCCTCGTCATCCCGGTGACCCTGCTGGTCCTCCCCCGTCGGCCCGTCGCGGAACCGACTCCAGCGGTGGACCCGCAGGACGCGGACCGCCCGGGCGCCCCCGGCGTCGACTGGACCCCCCGTCGGGCCATGG
>NZ_RAVZ01000805.1 GCF_003611635.1 Corallococcus terminator
CTATATGCATAGTACATTTCAAAAATACCTTTTTCATCTTCAGCATTTTTCTTTTTAGATGTAGTTAACACACCTTGATGATACATATCTTTTAAAATTTTTGTTCTATATTTAGGATTATCTGAAATTTGTTCCGCAATAATATCTTGTGCACCTTTGATAGCATCTTCAACCGATTGCACTTCTTCATTTATAAACTGTTGTGCTTTTTCTTCAATTGAGACTTCATGTTTACGTGCCTTCATCCATATCGCTAATGGCTCTAACCCTTTACGTTTCGCCTCAGTTGCCCTTGTCTTTTTCTTTTGTTTAAAAGGCCTATATAGGTCTTCAACACGTTGTAATTTGTTCTGTTTTAAAATATCGTTCTTTAATTCCTCAGTAAGTAATCCTTGCTGTTCTATATTTTTGATAACTTCTTCTTTACGTTTTTGTAAATTGACCATATATTGGTAT
>NZ_RAVZ01000806.1 GCF_003611635.1 Corallococcus terminator
CCCGGTGGGCCGCCTGCGCTTCAGCGCCCCGCGCCTTCGTCCAGGATGGAGCCGCCGCCCAGGGGCGTCACGGAGTTGCTGGACGTGTTGGTGTCCGGCGACAGCGTGGTGCCCGCCGCGCCCGCCGCCGGGGTCCCCATCGCTGGGGGCAGCACCGCGCCCGCGCCGCTGACCGTGTTTCCCGCGCCGGGGGAGGCCATGCCCGCCGGATCCGGAGGCAGCACCACGCCCGTGCCGCTGACCGGGTTTCCCGTGATGGGGGAGCCCATGCCCCCTGGAACCGGAAGCAGCACCGCGCCGGAGCCCGTGACGTCGCCCTGGGCGCCCGCCACCGGGTTGGTGAGGGAGGGCGTCGCACTGTAGGGCTGGGGCAGCACCGCGCCCGTGCCGCTGCCGCCGGTGACCGCGTCCGCGCCGCCCCCCGCGTTCGCGCCGCCCCCCGTGTCGCCATAGGGC
>NZ_RAVZ01000807.1 GCF_003611635.1 Corallococcus terminator
TCGGGCTTCTTGCCGTCGGGGCAGTCTTCGGCGTTGCCGTGGTGGAGGTTGAGAAGCAGCAGCGCGCGGCGCAGGGCATCGAGGCGCCCGAGGTGTCCGGGCCGGCGGAGGCGGCCGAGACGGCCGACGACGGTGAAGCGTCTTCCTCGGACGCCCCGGATTCCAACGACGTCACGAGCGAGGACGAGGAAACGTCCGCCGATGGTGAAGAGCCGCCTCCTTCTTCCTCAGAGGCGCACGCAGCCAACGAGGACGCCGAGGCCGTCGCGGGTGCCTACCGGATTACCTCTGGTTGGTCTCTCCTGCCCTTCGGCATGGACGGCGCCAGCTTCGTCATCCGTGACGACGTCGAGGACGTGGTGATTGGCGAATTCACCTTCCGTGAGGGCCGGGTGACGCCTGCTGCGGCCAGCTCCACGGGGGCATACTGGTTGGACTTGAATCCGGACGGCGT
>NZ_RAVZ01000808.1 GCF_003611635.1 Corallococcus terminator
GTTCAATCATACCCTTATCTTCTTGCAATTTAGGTTTACTGGTTTGGTATAGCTCTTTCGCAAGTTTTAAATTCGTTGCGTAACGCAAAATCATATTTAATTCCTCCCAATATTTGATTTTTTGTGAAAGATGATTACTTTATCATTTTTACCCGTTTCTATAAAAATGAATCAATTATGTAACGTATGTGTAGTTGAGGAATGTTTGCTATGGAAATATAATTCTGTTCACTCAAAATGTATGAAATTAATGTGTAGTTTTGTCGAGTTGCTCTTTTAATTTGGTTAGATTGTTTTTTAGAGAAGCGGTACTATTTTTAAGTGCATCAACAGATTTACCTTCGTTTTGAGACATTGAGTTTATTACAGCACGAAGTTCTGTTTCTAGTATGTCAGCGTCGCCTTTAGCATTAGAACTTAATACTTTAATATCTCTTAAAAGGCTATCTGATAG
>NZ_RAVZ01000809.1 GCF_003611635.1 Corallococcus terminator
GTAGAGACCCAGCACGGGCGCTTTCAGTTCGTCCACCTTGTCGACGGGCGAAACCGGTTGCAGCGGATTCGGATTGCCCTTCAGCGGCCCGTACCACGCTACTGCAGCCTTGATGCCGGGGTTGCGCTCCGCAGCCAGCCAGACTTGGCGCCCGCCCCAGCAGAAGCCGGTCATGCCAATACGCGCCGCGTCGCCGCCGTTCTCGGTGGCCCATGCGATCGTGGCGTCGATATCGCCCGCCACCTGGGAATCCGGCACCTTTGAAACCACGTTGGCAACGGTTTCCTGCACCGTCCCATAAGCACGCGGATCGCCCTGGCGCACAAACAGTTCAGGCGCGATCGCCAGATAACCGAGCTTGGCAAAGCGCCGGCAGATATCGGCAATGTATTCGTGTACGCCAAAGATCTCGCTGATGACGATCACCACTGGCAGCTTCGTCTTGCCTTCTGGC
>NZ_RAVZ01000080.1 GCF_003611635.1 Corallococcus terminator
GTGGGGAACCTTCGCGCTTGCGGGCCAGGAGGGCAGGGCATATCCCTGGCGCACCGCCCCCTATGAGCCTTCTCGAAGCCATCGTCCTGGGTCTGGTCCAGGGTCTCACGGAGTTCCTGCCCATCAGCTCCACCGCGCACCTGCGCATCGCGCCGGAGCTGTTCGGCTGGGCGGACCCGGGGGCCGCGTACTCGGCCATCATCCAGTTGGGCACGGTGGCCGCGGTGCTCATCTACTTCCGCAAGGACATCGTTTCGCTGGTGGGGGCGTTCTTCAAGGGCCTGGCGCGGCGCGAACCGTTCGGCACGCTGGAGTCGCGGCTCGCGTGGTTCGTGCTGGTGGGCACGCTGCCCATCGGCATCTGCGGGCTGGCGTTCAAGAAGCTCATCGAGACGCAGTTCCGGTCGCTCTACGTCATCGCGGGCAGCCTCATCGTGCTGGCGCTGGTGCTGTTCATCGTGGAGAAGCGTGCGTCGCACACGCGCACCGTGGCGGACATGACGTGGCGGGACGGCATCCTCATTGGCCTGTGGCAGGCGCTGGCGCTGGTGCCGGGCTCGTCGCGGTCGGGCACGACGCTCACGGGTGGACTGTCGCTGGGACTCAAGCGCGAGGACGCGGCGCGCTACTCGTTCCTGTTGTCCATTCCGGCGACGACGCTGGCGGGCATCTTCGAATTGAAGCACCTGCTGGAGGCGCCGACGCGGCCGTCCACGGTGGCGCTGGTGGTGGGCACGCTGGTGGCGTTCGCGTCCGGCATGGGGGCCATCGCGTGGCTGCTGAACTTCCTGAAGCGCCGCACGACGCTGGTGTTCGTGGTGTACCGCATCGCGCTGGGCGTGCTGCTGCTGGGGCTGTTGCAGGCGAACGTGCTCAAGCCGATGTCGGGCGTGGAGAACCTGTCAACGCCGGACGCGCCGACGAAGCCGCCGGTGGAAAAGCAGATCACCGACTGATGGAGGCACAAGCCGTGCGCGTGGAGGCCCTGTTCGATGCGTTGGAGGCGCGGCTGAAGGCGCGGCCGGCGCGGACATTCGACCTGCCGGGCCGGGTCTTGCGCGAGGCAGCGGTGCTGCTGCCGCTGTTCGAACGGGAGGGCGTGCCCTACGTGGTCTTCACGCGGCGGCCCGCGCACCTGCGCACGCATGCGGGGCAGTACGCGTTCCCGGGAGGTGGCCAGGAGGTGAAGGACGTCACGCCGCTGGAGACCGCGCTGCGCGAGACGGAAGAAGAGCTGGGCATCGCGCGCGGCGGGGTGCGCGTGCTGGGCCTGCTGGATGAAACGCCGACGACGTCCTCGTACCGGATCCGCCCCTACGTGGGCGTGATTCCGGGGGACGGGAAGTACGTGCCGAACCCGGAGGAGGTGGACCTGGTGTTGGAGGTGCCACTCGTGCGGCTGATGGACCCGGCCATCCTCCGCGTGGAGCGCCACGCCTGGGAGGGGGTGGAGCACGACGTGCACTTCTACACGCACGGCGAGCACGTCATCTGGGGCGCCACGGCGCGCATCCTTCGCGACTTCCTGCTGCTCGTGGCCGACGTGCCGGGCGTGCAGGCGGTGTTGGATGCTCCCCTGCCTGCCGGGTACTGAAGCGCGGCTCCGTGCTGGCGGGCAGCCCGTGCCGTAAGGCTGCTTGTCGCACGCGCGGGTGCGTCCAAATTTGGATGGACCGATCCTTCGAGGGGGCGACGTGGACGGTGGGGATGGGGCAGGGGAGCTCAGGGAAGCGGCGCTGGTCGCGCTGGGACAGGCCCTGCGGGCCGAGGGCTATGCCTTCACGACGGTGACCCCGGAGACGCACCGGCGGGTGAATGCCCGGCCTGGGGCGCGTGAGGCCCGTTCTCTCCGGGACGTGTTCGGGTGGAGCCGGCCGTTCAGGCCTGACGTGCTGGGGGCTCGGGTGTGGGCGTTGCTGGAGCAGGCGGGCGCGCTGGCGGAGTGTGGGGACGGGACGCTGCGCAGCCGGGTGCGGTTCTCCACCCTGGGCGCGGGGCTGTACGTCCATTCCGCGTGGCCCACGTCGCAGAAGGACGCGGTGTTCTTCGGTCCGGACACCTACCGGTTCTGCGCGCTGTTGCGGCAGGTGCCGGGCACGTTCCGGCGCGTGGTGGACCTGGGGTGTGGTTCGGGCGCGGGGGGCCTGTCGGTGGCGGGGAGGAGCACGGAGGTGGTGCTCGCGGACCTGAACCCGGAGGCGCTGGTGTTCGCGCGGGTGAATGCGCGGCTCAATGGCGCGCAGGGGGTCCACGCGGTGCGGTCGGACCTGCTCCAGGAGGTCTCCGGTGCGTTCGATTTGATTGTCGCGAACCCGCCGTATCTGGCGGACGAGGGAGGGCGCACGTACCGGGACGGTGGGGGCACGCACGGCATGGAGCTGTCGGTGCGCATCGTGCGCGAAGGCGCGGAGCGCCTGGTGTCGGGCGGGACGCTGGTGCTCTACACGGGCGCGCCGGTGGTGGAGGGCGAAGACCTGCTACGCACCGCGCTGGAGCGGGAGTGTCGGAGTGCGCCGCTCACGGACGTGTCCTACGCGGAGTTGGATCCGGACGTGTTTGGTGAGGAGCTGGAGAAGGCGCCGTACTCGGGCGTGGAGCGTATCGCGCTGGTGGCGCTGACGGCCCGGCGGGTTTGAGCAGGCCTTACACGTATGCGATGCAACTGGGGATGACGGTCTGCCGCTAGAGTGTGGAACTCGACGTGGAGGTTCCCAGTGCGGCCTGCGATTCCCTTGGTGCTGATCACCGCATGGGCCTGTACGAGTTCCAAGCTCTATTTCCTGCGAACAGAGCTGCCCATCTTGGAGGAGGATCCCAATCTGGCGGTTGCCCCAGGTCCCTGGAAGCACCCGGACGTGCCCATCGTCATCTCGGATGCAGCCATCGTTCCGGACGACCTGATTCTTCCCGCACTCAAAGCGTTGATGGCGTTGCCGGGCGCTACGGATGCGTGCGATCCGAATTCGAAGCGACCCCGTCGGGACGCCGTCGAATACTGTGTCACCCTCTACAAGACGCCGCACGACTGGCGAGTCTCGTGGCCCGTGCGGGGGCTCGTGGATGAGCAAGGCGCTTGTTTTCCAGCGTATGGTGGTGTGGACGATGAGGATTTCGGGCGCGACATGCCCATCTTCGGATTCGCCCACAATCATCCCTGCGGAACTCCGGTCAGCAGTCGGGATCTGAAGGTGTTTCCCGCGATGAGGCTGGAGCAGGGTGGTTGGGTTGTCGTGACCTATGGTGCGACTCCCAGTGGGAGACTGATCAGGGATTCACGAGGCGAATTGGTTCCGGCCTGGGGCTGGCTCGCGACGGGGCATCAGGACTCGCCACGCTTCTACAAGTGGAACCAGACGGGCCGGATGTACAGATGGAGCGAGGAGCCTCGGGGTTGGGATGCCGTGTCGACCTGTCAGCCGGGCACTCCGCCCGGTCCGCTGAGTCCCCGAGGGGGACCTCCGGAATGTGTCCCTGCGTTGCAGTGGTAGAAGGGCTCTGACTCCTCCGGTGAGGTTCCCATGCTGAAACCCCATCACCTGCTCCTCGTCGTTTCACTTCTTCAGGACGGAGGCGTCGTCACGTCTGCGACTGCCTCTTCCCCGCCAGTTGCGCGCGCCCCCGAACTCCGGGCGGATGCTGGAGGAGTGGATGCTGGGATCCCTGGCAACGCGGGGGTTGATGGCGGAAGTGCCAGGAAGCCGATCATCGCGGAAGGAATCCAATGGCCTGAGGACCTTCAGCCGTTGGCCACCTTGGATGGACCTGCTGTTCTTGCTGCACACGCCGTGATGCAGCGGGTCCTCTCTGGGTATCCCAAGCAGTACGCCAAGAGCTGCGCGTTCTCCGCCAAGGGGCTGGAGGTCATCGTGGGTGAAGAGCGAGGGATGTACTTCGTCCGCATCCAGCGCCGGCCCGACAAGTGCGGATGGGCTCCGGGCACCGTGCTCGGATTCGACGAGTTCGAGCTGTACGCTGTCTCGCCCGAAGGCAAGGTGCTGGCGCGTTATCCCTACCACCCCTGAGTTCGCTCAGAACTGGAGGTACACGTACGGCCGCGCTTCCAGCGACGCCAACTGCCGGATGCCCAGGCCGATGAGCACCAGCACCACCGCTCGCGCGGGCGCGGGCAGCTTGAGGAACGCGCGCGCCGTCAGGTCGTAGACCTTCATCGGCAGCGTGTGCGCGATGATGGCCACCGCCAACACCGTCCACACCAGCGGGCCCACGTTCGCCAGCCCCGGGATGCCCGCGAGCATGCGCTGGTAGAACTCCGTCGCGTGCGTCATGTCCGGCGCCCGGAACACCACGCGCGTCAACACCACCAGCGTGAACGTGGCCAGCATCCCCAGGCCCACGCGCACCGGGCCGGGCTCCTGCTGCTTGCCCCGGAACCACCACCAGCAGCGCACCGCGCACAACGCCACGCCGTGCACCGCGCCCCAGACCGCGAAGCGCCAGTCCGCCCCGTGCCACAGTCCGCCCAGCACCATCACCATCATCAGGTTGAAGAGCACTCGCGGCTTCGAACGCCGGTTGCCGCCCAGCGGGATGTACAGGTAGTCCCGCAGCCACGACGACAGGCTCATGTGCCAGCGGTTCCAGAACTCGAACAGGTTCTTCGCCAGATACGGCCGCGCGAAGTTCTCCGGGAACCGGAACCCGAACAACGCCGCCACGCCAATCGCGATGTCCGAGTACCCCGAGAAGTCGTAGTACAGCTCCAGCGTGTACGCGACCGCCGCCACCGCGCACTCCGCCGACGAATACGCGTGCGGACTGCCGAACACCGGATCCACGATGCCGCTGCCCAGCACGTCCGCGATGATCAGCTTCTTCACCAGCCCCACCGCGATGCGGAACATCGCCTTGCCGCCGTCATCCGGCGACAGCGTGGGCACTTGGCGGAAGTGCGCCATCAACTCCGACTCGCGGACAATCGGCCCGCTCACCACGCGCGGGAAGAACAGCATGTAGAGCAGGTGCTCGATGAACGAGTGCCCCGAGCTCGCCTTCCCCCGGTACACGTCCACCGTGTAGCTGATGGACTGGAAGACGAAGAACGACAGCCCCACCGGCAACAGCAGGTGGAAGGGCTCCGGGCGGACGTCCACGCCCCACGGCCCCAGGAGCGCCAGCGCCGTCTTGCGCAACAGCTCCAGGTACTTGAAGCCCGCCAGCATCCCCAGGTTGGAGACGATGGACAGCACCACCAGCAGCTTGCGAACGCCCGGCCCTTCCGCGCGCCCCAGGCCCTTCACCAGCAGGTGGTCCACCGTCACGCCGCCCAGGAAGATGAGCAGCGGCATCCCCGCCAGGAGCAGGGCCTCCGGCGTCACGTTCCCCTGAGCGATGAGCTGCGGGAGCTGCGTGAAGCCCGTGTAGAGCACCAGGCTGGCCACGAGCAGCACCAGCATCCGGGGCCAGAAGTGCCGGTGCACCGCCCAGTAGAGCGCGAACACCCCGATGACAAAGATGACGTAGTGGAGGCTGTGGGACAGCACGGCTCAGGGCGCTCCCGCGGCGGAGGCCGTCGGCTCGCCGCCCTTCTTCGTGGACTCGTACGCCGCCATCAGGTCCTTCACGAACGCGTTCGCGAGCACCGTGTAACCCGCCTGCGTCAGGTGCACCCCGTCCGCGTGCCCCAGCGCCTCCGGCTGCCGCTGCCAGCGCTGCATCGAACGCTCGCCGCCCATCGCCGCTCGCGCGGACCAGTACGCGCACCCCGCGTCCTTCGCCACCTTCGGCAGCGTCGTGAGCACCTTGCCCAGCGCGGGCGCCTCCTCCCACCGGCCGTCCGCGTCCTGCTGGAGCCGGTCCGTGGGCCCGATGAGCAGGCACTCCGCGCCCGTCGCCTTGCGCAGCCGCGTCACCAGCGCCGCGTAGTCCTGCTGAAGCGCTTCCGCGTCCAGCCCCGGCAGCTCCGCCTCGTTGGTGCCGTACCAGAACACCAGCAGGTCCGGCCGGCGCGCCTTGAACTGCTCATCCATCGCCGCCGCGTCCATGTCCCGCGCGGTGAAGGCCGTGGCGCCGGGCAACCCCAGCGCGTCGTACACCAGCCCCGGCGTGTCGTACTCCAGCGACGCACCCAGCACCGTCGCGGACCCTCCACCCTCCGGCACCGTCACCTGCACCGTGTGCGCGGCGCCCGTCACCGGGAAGGAGCGGATGCGCACCGTCGGCTTCGTCAGCGGTTCGGGCGGCGGGGCTTCCGGCGCAATCTCCTCACCGTCCACGCGGATCACCGGCGGCGCCGCATCCGGCGCGTCCAGCGCGTACAGGTCCAACCGGCCCGGCGTGTCCTTGCGGTCGTCGCAGCCTTCGCAGAAGGAGATGCCCAGGCTCGCGCCGGGCGCTCCCACCGCGCGGATGCCGGTGAGTCCCCAGAGCCCTCCGGGCACAGCGCCCTTCGCGTCCTCCACCGTCCACGGGCCGTCCAGTGTGCGCGACACGTGCGCCGCCTCCAGCCGGGACGACGGCTTGCCCGCCGCGATGAAGCCCCGCCCCGCGTCGCCAAAGCGCTTCGTCAGCGTGGCGCGCACGGTGTCGGAGAAGAAGTGCGCCGCCGTGTGCGACGCGCCGACCTGCGCGATGCCCACGCGCAGCTTCGCGCCGGCCTCTCGGCGGCCCAGGGCCTCGAACATCCGGTTCAACGCCGGGGTCGCGTTCTGGAGGCCCGTCGGGTCCGCGCCCGGCAGGCGCGGCGGATGCGTGCGCGCGAAGGCCCGCTGCAACGACAGGTCGAACAGGTGGCCCAGGAGGTTGGAGCCGCGCACGCGTGGGTGCACCAGGTCCTCCAACATCAGGCCCGACTCCAGCCACTTGAGCGCGGAGCCCTCGCCGCCCATCGCGGCCAACGTGTCGTAGAAGGCACAGCCGCCCTGGCGCGCCTCCTCGCGGAACACCTCCGTCACCTCCGCCGAGTGCCGGCGCGTGACGAGCTCGCCGCTCATCGTGCGCACGCCCGCGTCGATGGGCGACATCACGAGGCACGCCGCGTCCGGCACCGCCGTGCGCACGCGCGACACCAGCTCCTTCATCTGCGTGCGGACCTCGTCCACCGTGGTGCGCTCGCGCGAGAGGAAGAACGCCTCGTTGCCGCCCACCATCAACACCACCAGCGACGGCTTGCGGTGACGCAGTTGCGCGCGGAAGGCCGCGGGCTGCGCGCGCAGGTACACCTCCGCCATGCCGCCCAGCAGGCCCACCGTGTCGTAGACGACGCCCGGCGTGCCCGACTCCAGCGCGACGCCGTGCAGCTCCGTCTTGCCGCTGGCGGTGAGCGTCAGCATCTTCGCGCCCTCGGGGAGCTTCAGCCTCGCGAACGCGGCCTCTGACTTGGGGCCGAACGCGCGCGTCTGGATGCGCTGCGTGTTCTTGCCATCCACCGACACCTGCACGGAGCCGCTGGCCGCCTGGGCCAGGAAGTACAGCTCCGCCACGCGCGTGCCCTCCACCGAGTAGCGCGTGCTCTGCGCCGGCCCGTTGGTGGAGAAGGCCACGCCCGTCCAGCCCACGCGGTCCCTGGGCCAGTGCGTGTCCACCAGCCGCTCCATCTTCCAGCCATCCGTGCTCGCGGTGCCCGCGCGCGTGGCGCGTCCGGCGCTCGCCAGCCGGTGGATGTAGAGGAAGCCCGGGCCACCCGAACCGAAGCGCTCCTGGAGCCGGTCGCGCACCACGTCGGTGATGTAGTCGGAGGCGATCAACGAATCGCCCAGGTGCACCACCCGCACCGGCGTGCGCCGCGTGTCCGAGCGCAGGTCGCCCAACGCCCGCATCAGCGGTGCGAGCCCGTCCTCTTCACACGTGCCATCCGCGCGCGACTTGCGGCAGTTGAGCTCGATGTCCACGTGCTTCGCGCCCATGCGCTCGCGCAGCGCTTCCAGCTCCCGCGCGGTCGCAAGCGTGGGGGCGCTGAGCTCCTCCAGGCCGATGCCGGGCACGGCCGGGGCTTCGCCCACGTCGGGGCCGGCCTTGGGATCCGTGTCGGTGCCCACGCTGTCCGCGTCCGCGAGCGCGGAGGGCGGGGCGTCGGGGGCCAGGGTGTCGGCGGGTGGACGCGGGGCCTTCACCCCGCGCAGCGAGGCCGGCAGCGCGAGCGCCACCAGCTTGGGCCCGAGCGAACCTTCCTGACGAAGGCTGGGGAGGGGGCGGAACTTCTCCGGCAGTGGCGCCAGCGACAACCCCACCGTCAACAGCACGGTGAAGGCCAGCGTCCACCCGGTGGATGTGGGCTTGAGACTCAACGGTGGGGCATGAGACTGGCTTTTCGGGGGCGGGTCAAAACTCTGCCCACATCCGCGCGCCCCACCGGCCGGGCAGCAGACAGCCGGGCCCCCTTCCTCCCACGGCGCGAAGCGCTATGGTGCGCCGCCGTCAGCGTCAGGCGTGGCCTGGCGCCCTCCAGGAGCTCAGACCCCGCGTATGGCCCTCTATCCCGTCATCATGGCCGGTGGCTCCGGCACCCGCTTCTGGCCGCTGTCCCGCCAGGCGCGTCCGAAGCAGTTCCTCCCGCTCGCCTCCAAGCACCCGCTGCTCACCGACACCGCCCTGCGCTTGAAGGGCCTGGCGCCGGTGAAGAGCACCTTCATCGTCTGCGGCCCCGTGCACGCGAAGACGGCCCTGAAGCTGGTGAAGGGCCTACCCAAGGCCAACCTCCTGGTGGAGCCCGTGGCGCGCAACACCGCGCCCGCCATCGCGCTCGCCGCCCTCCAGGTGGCCGCTCGCGACCCGAAGGGCATCCTCGCGGTGCTGCCGTCGGATCACCACGTCGCGGACGTGAAGGGCTTCCAGCGCACGCTCGCGGAGGCCGCGCGCATCGCCGAGGGCGGCCACATCGTCACCCTGGGCATCAAGCCCGCGCGCCCGGAGACGGGCTACGGCTACATCCAGGTCGGTGACGCGCTGGAGGGCGGCGGCCGGCGCGTGAAGGCGTTCAAGGAGAAGCCCGACCTCAAGACGGCGCAGGCGTACGTGGCCGGCGGCGACTACCTGTGGAACGGCGGCATCTTCGTCTTCCGCGCGGACGTGATGCTGGAGGCCTTCCGCAAGCACATGCCGGAGATGCAGAAGGGCATCGACGCGCTCCAGAAGGCCGCGGGCAAGCGCACCTTCCCCGCCGTGCTCAAGCGCGTGTTCCCCAAGCTGCCCTCCATCTCCATCGACTACGGCGTGATGGAGAAGGCGGAGAACATCGCGGTGCTGGATGGTGACTTCGGCTGGTCCGACGTCGGCTCCTTCGCCGCCATCCCCGAAGTGCGCCCCGCGGACGCCCAGGGCAACGTCGTCTCCGGCGACGTGGTGCTCGTGGACTGCACGAACTGCGTGGTGCTCGGGGACAAGCGGACCCTCTCCGTCGTCGGCATGCACGACGTGGTGGTGGTGGACTCCGGCGACGCCGTCCTCGTCGTCCCCAAGGACAAGAGCCAGGACGTCCGCAAGGTCGTCGAGGCCCTCAAGGCGAAGAAGCGCCTGAAGCTGCTGTAGAGGATTTGTAGGCTCGGGGCTTACCCCGCCTCCTGTTTCCCCTCACACATTTCTTCCCGGGGCTCCCTGTCATTTCTACAGGGGGCCCCGAGCCGTTTCGGGCGATTGCTGGCACCTCCGGGCGGTTGGAGTGTCCGGTCCCGCACGAAGGAGGCCCCCGGGCACGGGGCGCGGAGGTTGCAAGTGCACCCCGGGTCCGCCCCATTCAGGGGGTGGCAGGCGGGGATGTCGATGGGCTGCAAGCGCTGCGTGGGGGAACACCAGAACGGGGAGGCCTGCCCTGTTGAATCGCCGTCGTCGGTGGCCGGGGATTCGCTGGAGGGCCAGCGGCACGGGCCGTTGCTCCTGAAGCGCCGGCTGGAGATTGGCGCGGTGGCGTCGGTGTACCTGGCGGAGTACGTGCCCACGGGACACCGCTTCGCGGTGAAGGTGCTGCATGCGCATCTGGCGGCCCGGCCGGCGGTGCGCGCGCGGTTCATCTCGGAGGCGCTCGCGCAGCGCAACGTCGTGCACCGTCACGTGGCGCGCGTGCTGGATGTTCGCCCCGGTCCCCAGGGTCTGCCCTGCGTGTTGATGGAGGCGCCGGAAGGCGAGTCGCTGAGCGCGATGCCGCTGCCGCTGTCTGCGGTGGAGGCGGGCGAGGTGTTGGATCAGGCGCTCGCGGGGCTGGAGGCGGCGCATGCGCGGGGGCTCGTGCATGGGGACCTCACGATGGACTCGCTGGTCGTCACGCGGGATTCGAAGGGGGCGCGGCGGGTGCTGGTGCGCGACTTCGGTGCGAACCTGGTGCGGGACGCGGCGCTGTCGCGGGAAGAGCGTGCGCGGGGCGTGTCGGTGGGTTCGCCCACGTTCATGGCGCCCGAACAGGCCACCGGCATCTCCGGAGGACCTCGCTCGGATGTGCACTCGCTGGGCGTGGCGGGGTATCTGCTCGTCACCGGGCGGCTGCCGTTCGGGCTGGGCCGGTCCGCGGACGTGGTGCTGTTCCCGCCGCATGCGCTCAACGCGAGCGTGCCTCCCGCGCTGTCCACCGTGCTGCTGCGGGCGCTGGCCGCGCGTCCGGAGGACCGCTTCGACAGTGCGCGGGACTTCCGCGTCGCGCTCGCGGAGGCGCTGGGCCTGGAAATCGGTGTGCGGGATGCCTCGGCGGATGCTCGCGAGGATGTTTCGTCGGAGGTCGTGACGGAGCGCGACGCGCTGGACGACATCGACATCGTGGAGGACGTGCCCGCGTGGGGCGATTCGGCCTCGTCCATGGAGGATGCGGCGCTGCGTGCGTCGGATGGCATTTCTTCTGACTCGCGCGCGGGCGAGGTGGCCATGCGCGCGGAGGTGGCCGCGTTCTGGGCCTCGGCCGTGGCGCTGCTGGGACCCGCTGAACCGGAGAACACCCTGGGGACCGCTGTCGCGTCCCGGGCCGATTCCTCGGGCTCCGCCGCTTCCAGTGGCGCGCAGGTGCCGATGTCCGCTTCTTCCAGCCCGGTGGCGTCCGGTGCCACGATCTCCGTGACTCCCATCATGCTGACGTCGCCGTTGGACATCGTCCCGGCGCCCGCGCACGCGTCGTCCACGCTGGGCTCCGCCGCCATTCCGTTCATGCACCTGGCGCCCACCGTGGAGGCCGCCCCGATTCCGTTGATCCACCCGGCGTCCTCGCAGCCGGCCGCCTTGCCCATCGCGCTCGTGGACCGCGTGTCGGACGCCGCCTCCGCGACCGCGCCGCTGGAGAACCCGGTCGCGCCGCTGGAGGCCTCCGCGCCCCGCACCGACGCGCCGTCGGACCTGCGCGTGCGCCTGGGCCTCACGCCGGGCGAAGTCCTCCAGGCCGTGTCCGTGAGCGACGTCGCCCCCGAGGGTCTCTTCGTGGAGTGCCGGGGTTCGCTGCCGCCGCTCGCCGCGCGCCTGCCGGTGGAGGTCTCCTTCCGCGGTGAGACGGCCGTGGGCGCGTGCGACGTCGTCCGCCACGTCACCTTCGACGAGGCCCGCATCTGGAACGTGCCCGCCGGCGTCTTCGTCCACTTCTCCGACGAGTACCCGGCCCTGGGCCGGCTCCTCATGAGCGCCCTTACCGAGGACCTGGAGCCCGCGCCCGACGCGGAGCTGGCCCGCATGCTGTCCCGCGCGGAGGCCGTCGCCCGCGACCCGTACACCTTGCTGGGCGCGAAGCCCGACGCGGACTTCGGCGACGTGCGCCGCCGCGCCCAGGCCGCCCTGCGCCGCCTGGACGCCTTCAACGGCCGCGCGCTGCCCACGGCCCAGCGTCAGTCGCTGGAGGCCCTGCGCCTCCGGGTGCAGACCGCGCAGCGGATGCTGGGCGAGCCCCTGTCCCGCGTGGGCTACGACGCCACCCGGGGCAACGTCGCGGGACTCGCCCGGTGTGTCGCGGCCGGCGTCCCCGAGCCGACGATGGAGGCCCTGCGCAGCGCCTTCCTCGCCGCCCGCCCGGAGGTGGAGCTGAAGGCCCGCGCCCTGTTCACCCAGGGACACGCCTTGGAGGTCCAACGGTCCGTGCCGGCCGCCCTGGAGTGCTACGCGGAGGCCTTGAAGCTGGATCCGCTGAACACGTCGTGGCTGCGGCACTACCAGTCCCTGCGGGAGCAGGTGCCGGCGGGGGCCGGGGCGCGAATGACCGGGGCCATGGCCTGATGGGGTCCATTACCCGTCAATGGGGGTAGGACGGGGGAGGTGTCGCCCACCCCAGGAGCAGCCGGGCGTTCAGGAGTGGGAGCGCGGTGTTCGGGCGTGTTCAGCCCCCGGGGCCGCTCGTGTAGTGTTCGCCGCCCTCCGCCGAGCCCTCACGGCCGGGACAGGGGTGGGGACACTGCCATGAACGCGCACATCTTTCGCGAGTACGACATCCGGGGTCTGGTGGACAAGGACCTCACCATCGAAGTGGTGGAGCTGCTGGGCCTGGGCCTGGGCACCATGATCCGCCGCAAGGCCGGGACCTCCATCGCCGTGGGCCGCGACTGCCGCGAATCCTCCACGCGCTTCCGCGACGCGCTCGCCAAGGGTCTCACCGCCACCGGCCTGGATGTCTACGACGTGGGCGTGGTGCCGACGCCGCTGACGTACTTCGCGGCGAACACGCTGCCCGTGGATGGCCTGGCCATGATCACCGGCAGCCACAACCCGCCCGAGTACAACGGCTTCAAGATTGGCGCGGGCAAGACGACCTTCCACGGCCACGAAATCCAGGAGCTGCGCCGCATCATCGAGGCGAAGGACTTCGCCACCGCTTCCAAGCCCGGCAAGGTCACGCCCTACGACATCGTCACGCCCTACAACCACTTCATCCGCCAGACGGTGAAGGTGGGCCGCCAGGGGATGAAGATCGTCATCGACGCGGGCAACGGCACGGGCGGCGAGGTGGCCGTCCCGCTGTTCCGCAGCATGGGCTTCGACGTGGTGCCCCTGTTCTGTGAGATGGACGCGAACTTCCCCAACCACCACCCGGACCCCACGGTGGTGGAGAACCTCCAGGACCTCATCAAGGCGGTGAAGTCGGAGAAGGCGGAAGTGGGCATCGCCTACGACGGCGACAGCGACCGCATCGGCGTCATCGACGACCAGGGCAACGTGCTCTGGGGGGATCAGATCATGGTGCTCTTCAGCCGCTACGTGCTGAAGGAAGCCCCGGGCGCGGCCATCGTCGGCGAAGTGAAGTGCAGCTACACGATGTACGACGACATCGCGAAGCACGGCGGCAAGCCGGTGATGTGGAAGGCGGGGCACTCCCTCATCAAGGCGAAGATGAAGGAAGAGCACGCGGAGCTGGCCGGCGAGATGAGCGGCCACATCTTCTTCAAGCACCGCTACTACGGCTTCGACGACGCGGTGTACGCGTCCGCGCGCCTGCTGGAAATCCTCACCCACGAGAAGAAGACGCTGTCGGAGTTGCTCGCCGACGTGCCGAAGACCTACGCCAGCCCCGAGCTGCGCTTCGACACGAAGGAGGAGAAGAAGTTCGCGATGGTGAAGCGCGCCACGGAGATCCTCCGCGACGCGGGCCACGAGATCATCGACGTGGACGGGGTGCGCGTGACGTTCCCGGACGGCTGGGGCCTCATCCGCGCGTCGAACACGCAGCCCATCCTGGTGCTGCGCTTCGAGGCGAACACCGAGGCGCGCCTGAAGGAGATCCAGGCGCTCATCGACAGCACGGTCGCCCAGGCGCAGAAGGAAGTCGGCGCCTGAAGCGCGGCGTTCCACGCGAAGCACCGCACACGCAACCGTAGGGAGGGAGTTGGCCATGCCGACGCTGGGAATCGACCTGGGCGGGACATCCGTCCGGGCCGCGGTGGTGGACGCGAAGGGCAAGCTGCTTTCGAGCGCCAAGGTGGCGGTGACGGACCGCAAGCCACCGGGCGTGGTGGAGACCATCGCCCAGGCGGCGGACGAAGCGCTGAAGCGCGCGGGCGTGAAGGTGGACGGCTGCGGCGTGGGCGCGGCCGGGCAGATCCACAAGGACTCCGGCGTCATCTCCGTGGCGCCCAACCTGGGCTGGCGCAACGTGCCCCTGGCCGACCTGCTCCAGAAGCGGCTGGGCTACGGGGTGAAGGTGGTGAACGACCTGTCCGCCGCGGCGTGGGGTGAGCTGCACGCGGGCGCGGGTCGCGGGTCGCAGGACATGCTGGTGGTGTTCGTGGGCTCCGGCGTGGGCAGCGCCATCATCGCGGACGGGCGGCTGGTGCAGGGCGGCGGCGGCGTGGCCGGAGAGCTGGGCCACATCAAGGTGGTGCCCGGCGGCCGGCTGTGCGGCTGCGGCGAGCACGGCTGCCTGGAGGCGTACGTGGGCGGCCACAACCTCATCGCCCAGACGAAGGAGCTGCTGGCGTCGGGGCGCTCGCGCATCCTGGAGTCGCTCGTCGCGGACAGCGACCCGGACAGCATCACGCCGGTGACGCTGGAGAAGGCGGCGGACGCGGGCGACGCGGAGGCGAAGGAGCTCCACGAGCGCGCCTCCCGCTTCCTGGCGATCGCGGTGGCCAACCAGGTGACGATGCTGAATCCGTCGCGGTTGCTGCTGGGCGGCGGCGTGCTGACGTACTGCCCGGGCATCCGGCAGCGCGTGCTGGACGGCGTGCAGATGTGGTCGTCGCAGACGTCGCGCGAGGGCCTGCTCGTCGCCGACGCGGAGCTGGGCGACGACAGCGGCATCATCGGCGCGGCGCTGCTGGTCGCGTGAAGTCTCCCCGGCGCGGGGGCATCCCCCGCGCCAGTGGGCTTCCGGTGCGCTACGGCTTCTTCGGCGCCTGCTTCGGCTCCACCGGGGATGCAGGCACCAGCCGGGCGATGCGGCCCTCTTCACCTACCGCATAGGCCGTGTCCTGCTTGCGCCGCGGTGAGGCCACGGCATGGAAGCCGGTGGCGTCCAGCGGCTCCCACGCCCTGCCTCCATTCACCGAAATGTCCGAACCCGTGGGGCCCACGGCCACGAACATCGGCCGCCGGGCGTGCATGAGCGACGCCACGCAGGAGCGGTAGCCCCTCAGCGAAGTCCCCGAAGGCACGCTCCAGGTCTTCCCTCCATCGAGCGTGACGGCCGCGGTGCCAGCGGTCTCCTCTGGCTTCTTGTAGTTGCCCCCCACGGCGATGCCCGCCTTGTCGGTCCAGAAGAGGAGCGAGAAGACGCCCGCGCCTTCGCCGGTGGCCAGCGGCGTCGTCGCGATGTTCCAGTTCTGGCCCCGGTCCGCTGAATACAGCACGCGCGCCGCCGAACCCCCCATGCCGAACCAGACGTGGGACGTGCCCTGCACCGCGATGCTCGTACCGCTGGCGGCGAAGCCCGCTTCACCCGGGAGCGCGGGGGGCAGCGCTTCCTTCATCACGGGCTTCCACGTCGCGCCGCCATCCTCGGTGGTGATGACGATGAAGCGCCCGTCCACCGGGTCGCTGAACGCGATGCCGTGCTGCTCATCCCAGAAGGCCATGCCGTCGAAGAACGCGCCCGGCACGGCGTTGGTGAACTGGAGCTTCCACGTCGCGCCTGCGTCCGTCGTCTTGTAGATGCGCGACTTGTCGCCCGTGCCAATGGACAGGAGGTACGCGGTGCGCTCGCTGAAGGCATCCACGTCGCGGAAGTCGAGCTCCTCCGCGCCCGGCACGGTGGCCGCCTTCCACGTCTTCCCGCCGTCCGTGGTGCGCACGAAGGTGCCCTTGTCGCCGCTGGCCCAGGCCACGCGCGCATCCACCGCGCTGACCCCGCGCAGCCGCACCGTCGTCCCGCTCACCTGGGGCTCCCACTTCACGTCCGCGCTCCCCGCCCCAGCCCCTGCTCCGATGGCCAGCCACGTCGCCAGCCACACCGCTCCCGTCATCATGTCCCGTGCCTCCTCGTCCGTGCGCGCAGGGGACGCTAGCAGGGCCGCTCAGCGCCGGGCGGCGGCGTCCGCGACGTCGGGCAGCGAGAGGTCCTCGGGCATGAAGGTGACGCGGCACTTGTCCAGCCGGGGCCCGCAGGCGCGGTCCAGGTCGCCGCGCGTGTCGCAGCCCGGGCGCTCCTCGCAGGTGTCCGGCAGGAAGGCCCAGACGAACTGGAGCACGTTGCCACCCCGGCCCTCGGGCAGCGCGGCGAGGAAGTCCTGCTGGCGTGTCTCGAACAGGCGCGCCAGGTGCACGGTGTCCCCCTCCAGCCGCACGTGGCGCGGGTTGCCCATGAAGCGGCGGCTGGCGTCGTTGAGCTGCGCGTCCAGGAACTCCGGCTGGTATGGCGCGCCATCCAGCGAGGGCCCGCCCCGCGTTCCCCGGAAGAGGGCGAAGTGCACGCGCGGGTCACCGTACTCGCCGAGGATGCGCTGCTCCAGCGCCCACAACGTCAGCCGCTCGCCGCCCACCGGCCACGCGTGGCCCCAGTAGAAGCGGCCGAACCACGCGGACCCGACGCCGTCCGGATGGCGCTCCAAAAGCTGCCGCAGCACCAGCGCGTTGTACGCGTTGAGCCAGTACGCCAGCCCCTCCTGGGGCGTGGGGAACAGCTCCGGGCGCAGGCGCGGCGACACCGACGCCAGCGACGCGACGAAGCGCTCCAGCGCCGCCCGGTCCTGTCCAAGCCCCACGAAGTCCAGGTCCCCGCCAGGCCGCACATGGTCCAGGGCGCGGGCGTAGTCGTTGGGGGTGAAGGGCCCGGCCGCGACGGGCACGGCCGCGGGGAGTGCGCCTCGCACGTACAGCACCGCCCCCGCGACGAGCACCGCCAGCACGGCCAGGACGACCGCCACGGCGGGACCGCGCGCACGGCGCTGGAGCAGGGGGGGAGGAGCACTCACGGCGCGGCAGTCTATGCCACCCTCCGGGGCCGCTCCCCAGCCCCTTCCGGACACCGCCTGGCCCCCCGGGGACCCACCCGGGGTCGGGACCGACAGGCCGCTATACTGGCGCTTCCATGGAGCCTACCCCCGACGTCGTCCGGCACTTCCACCCGGTGCTCCCCTCCCGTCAGCTCCGCCAGCAACCCGTGCGCGTGGAGCTCGCGGGCCATGCCTATGCGCTCTTCCGGGATGCCTCTGGCCGTGCCGCGGCCCTGTCCGACGCCTGTCCCCACCGCTTCGCGCCGCTTTCGAAGGGGACGGTGACGAAGGACGGCCAACTCCAGTGCCCGTACCACGGCTGGCGCTTCGACTCGCGCGGCCACGGCACCAACCCCAGCCAGCCGGAGCTGCGCCACTGCGAGGCGCGCAGCTTCCAGGTGGTGGAGCGCCACGGGTACCTGTGGCTCGCGCACGCGGACACGCCCCTGTCCGCGATGCCGGAGCTGTCGGGGGACGACTACGTCTTCGGAGGCACCTTCTCCACGCTGTTCCAGGCGCCGCTGCACGTGACGCTCGACAACTTCAGCGAGGACGAACACACGCCCTATGTCCACACGCGGCTGGGGTGGAGCGGCGCGCAGACCGGGGCGGTGGAGTTCGACGCGCACAACCACCCGGACCACACGGAAGTGCACTACCGCGCCCCGCAGCGGCCCGCGCCCATCATGAAGCTGCTCCTGGTGCGCGACGGCGACTACTTCCACAACGACTGGGTGACGCGCTTCGATCCAGTGCGCAGCATCTACACCATCCACTGGAAGTCCTCGGAAGGGATGCCCCGTCCCTTCATCACGCAGGCACACATCTTCTTCGTGCCGGAGACGGCGCGCACCACGCGCCTGCACGTCTTCTCCTTCCTGCGCACGTCGATGCCGCTCTTGAAGCCCCTGCTGCCGGTGGCGGCGAAGGCCGCGCTGGGCCTCACCTGGTGGGAGGTGCGCGATGACGCGCGCTTCATCCCCACCGTCGCGGACACGCCCTACAGCCACAAGGGCATGCGGCTGGACAAGTACGACAAGCCGCTGGTGCACCAGCGCAAGCTCATGGAGCGCATCTACTACGCGCACGAGCCGGAGACCGTGCCCCGCGTCGTCCACGAAGCCACGGGCACCTGACGGCACCTGAGCTCCGGGTTCCCCCTTCGCGACGCGGTGTCGCGAGGGGGTGGAGGACTCGTCGCCTCAGTGCATGGCGGGCGCGGGCTCCCCGCCAATGGGGACCGACTCGCCGACCTGCGCCTCGTATGCGTTGCAGCCGCTGTCGGCTGACACCAGGAGCGCGAACTTCTTCAGCTCGGACTGGTTGCAGCTCTGGACATCGTTGTCGCTCGGCTCGTCGCTGTTGCCGGCGAAGAAACGACAGCTCTTGCAGTTGCCCCAGGATGCGTCCGCCATGATTCCCTCCTCGTGAGAGCGGGTCCTGTCTGGAGGGTGGGGCTGACGCCGGGCCACCACAACGCGAGACCTGCTTCTCTCCCGGGAGGGTAGGGGACCCGGCGCCCCAGGATGGGCGCCGGGAATTTCCCCTCACACCCCGTTACGGCTGGGGCGCGGGCTGCTGCGCCGGCTGCTGCTGCGTCGGCTGCTGCTGCGCCGGCTGCTGCTGTTCCGGCTGCGCCGACACGCCGGGCTGGGCACCCAGGGCCGCCGCGTCCTTGCGCACCGAACCGGACTCGAACGAGCCCATCGCGTTGAGCAGGCGCAGCGCGGCCAGGGACGCCTGGAGGCGCTCGGACACGAAGCCCACCTCGGCGTTGGTGAGCGAGGTGTTGGCGTCCGCGACCTCCAGGTACGTGGCGACGCCCGCCTGGAAGCTCACGTCGGTGAGGCGGTTGGACTCGCGGGCAAGGCCCAGGGCCTCCTCGGCCTTGGAGCGGTTGGCGAGCGCGTTCTCCAGGTCCAGCTTGGAGCGACGCACTTCCTCCGTCACGCGGGCCTGGGCCAACTGCTGGCTCACGGTGGCCTCACGCACGCGGGACGACGCCTCGGAGAGGTTCGCCTCGCGCATGCCGCCGTCGAACAGCGTCCAACTGGCGCCGAAGGTGATGGCCCACGTCTCGTTCTGGCCCGTGAAGCCCGCCGCGTTCGCGATGCGGTACGCGCCCGTGACACCCAGCGTGGGCAGGTAGCTCAGGATGACGCCCGTCTTGTTGATGCGCGTCAGCTTCAGGCCCACTTCGGCGGCCTGCACGTCCGAGCGCTCCTGGAGCGCCTGGTTCACCAGGTCATCCGGCGACGCCTGCGCGGGCACCTGCGGCTCCGGCGGCGGGGCCAGGTCGAAGTCCGGGTCCTTCTGGATGAGCGTGCCCAGCGCCAGCTTCAGGCCCGCGAGCGCGTTCTTCGCGCGCACCAGGTCCTGCTCCGCGCGCGAACGGTCCAACTGCGCGCGCAAGAGCGCCACGCGCGTCACCGTGCCCGCGTCGAACCGGGCCTGGGTGTCCTTCTCCCGCGCCTGGGTCAGCTCCAGCAGACGCTCCTGGGCCCGAAGCGCTTCCTGCTGCGCCGCCGCACCGTAGTAGGCCTGCGCCACGCCGAAGAGCACCTGCCGGCGCGCCGTCTGCGTGTTGAGCTCCGCCAGCTTCACCGACTTGTAGGACGCCGCGATGGCCGCCCAGAGCTGGGGCGCGATGATGGCCTGGCGCACTTCCGCCTGCGCACCCTGCTGGATGAGCGGCTGGATGACGATGTCCACCGGGGCGATGGGGCCCGCCGGGATGACAGCCGCCACGTTGTTGCGCGTGATGGACGCCCCCACGGTGATGGTCGGCAGGTAGCCGGCCCAGGCCTTGCGGGTCGCGAGGGACGCCTGCTCGAAGCGCTCCTGGGCAATCTTCAAATCGAGGTTCTGCTGACGGGCCGACTCCAGCGCCTCGTCCAGCGACAGTACAGGCGCCGCGGCCAGGGCGGCCGACAGGGAAAGCGCCAGAAGGGTACTCATACCGCCTTGACCTCCTCACCGACCCGCGGGAGCGCGAGGCGGATCCGTCCAATGGACGACTGCGTTGCGTCATCTACCCGACCCTGGAGCCCCGTGAAAGTACTCCGCACTGTCGGATGATGGAATATCCGGAATGTAGTACCCGTCAAAGGTTGAGGGTGTCAATTGTTTATGCGAGCTGTGTGAATTAGTGTGAAGGCACCATGAACGGTCTTGGCGAAGGTCACAGCGAGCAGGCAGGGCGTCCGCCGGAGGCCCGGACTCAAGGTGTGGAGGAAGCGGAGGTGGGGCTCGCGCAGCAGGCGTGGACGCTCCTCTTCGAACTGCTCCACACGCACATGCGCAACTTCCCCGCGCTGGCGGCGGAGTTCGACCTGTCCCCGGTGCAGGCGCACGTCCTGCGGCAGTTGGGCGAGGGAGCGCTCGCGATGAGCACGCTCGCCACCTACCTGTCGTGTGATGCGTCCAACGTGACGGGGCTGGTGGACCGGCTGGAGGCGCGCAAGCTGGTGGAGCGGCGCAGCAGCGAACAGGACCGGCGGGTGAAGATGCTGGTGCTGACGGAGGCTGGCGCGGAGCTGCGCGGTCGGCTGATGGCGCGGATGGCCCGGCCTCCGCCCTTCATGGCATCGATGCCGGAAGAGGACCTGGTGGCGCTGGGCGACATCATGCGCCGAGCGCTCAAGACGCAGTAGGCGGGGCCCTTCGCGGGCCTCCGCGTCCCGGTCAGTCCAGCAGGAACGTGTACGAGTACTTCATCTCCGTGGCCACGGCCTCGCCGCCCTTGATGGCAGGCTTGAAGCGGAAGCGCCGGATGGCATCGCGCGCTGCTTCGTTGAGGCCGTAGCCGGGCCCGGAGATGACCTTCACGGTGCCCACCTTGCCGTCCGCGTCGATGGTGATGGACAGCGTCACCGTGCCTTCGATGCCCGCGCGGCGCGCCTCGTCCGGGTAGGGAATCTTCACCTCGGACGCGACGGTGGGCTCGGAGTCCACCTGGTATACGGGCACGTATTTGGGCGCGGAGTAGCCCTTCACTTCCTTGGGGTCCTTCGCGGTGCCGTTGGCCTTGCCATAGGCCGTGTTGCCCACGGGCGCGGCGAAGGAGCCCGCGCTGGTGGTGGACGACATGGTCATGCCCACCACGAGCGGCGGCGGCTTGGCCTGCGGCTCCGGCGGCGGCGTGTCGTTGGGCGGCGGGGGCGCTTCGGTCGGAGGCGGGGGCTTGGGCGCTACCGCGATCTTGATGGGCGGCGGCTTCACCGGCTTCACCTTGGGCGGAGGCGGCGGCTCTTCCTTCTTCTCCTCCGGCGGGGGCGGAGGCGGCGGCTTTTGCACCTCCACCATCACCAGCTCCACCGGACGCTGGGAGGCAATCTGCTTGCGGCCCTCCAGGGTGGAGATGAACCAGAAGCCGCCCGCGTGCAGCGCGAGCGACACGAGCAAGAAGCCGAGCACGAACCGCGTGGAGCGGTCGCGCTGGGGGAGGGAAGGGTCGAGGACCGCCTGGCTCATGGTGGCTTCGCGTGCCTTCGGGTCAGGGAGCGGCGGGCGTGGCCGCGGGGGACACGTCCTTCTCGATGTTGAGGGCGAACTTGGCGATGCCCTGGCCCTTCACCACGTCGATGAGGCGCATCACGCGGCCGTAGGCGATGGTCTGGTCCGCGCTGATGATGGCGCGCGTGTCCTTGTCCTTGGAGACGGCCTCCACCACGCGGCGGGACAGGTCCGCCTCCGTCACCTCCGCACCGTCGAAGTAGAGCTTGCCCTCCTTGTCGAGGACGACGTTCACCAGGCCCTGCACCGTCTCACCGCCGTTGGCGGCGCGGGGCAGGTCCACCTCCACCGTCTCGCGGACGATGAAGTTCGCGGTGACCATGAAGATGATGAGCAGCACCAGCACCACGTCCACCAGGGGCGTGACGTTGATGCCGGTGATTTCGTCGTCGTTGTCGCCCGCGCTGCCGGCCATGACCTAGTTCCCCCCCGCGACGCCCGGCTTCTTGGCCTTCATGGCGCCCACGAGCGCGTGGCCCAGGGAGGTGGTGCGGCTGGTGAGCGTCTTCAACTGACGGCTGAAGATGTTGAAGGCGACGACGGCGGGGATGGCGACCGCGAGGCCCACGGCGGTGGCGACGAGCGCCTCGGAGATGCCGGCCATCACCGTCTGCTGCATGGCGCCGCCCTTGGCGTTCATGGCACCCAGGTCGTTGAAAGCCTTGATGATGCCGAGCACCGTGCCGAACAGGCCGATGAACGGGGCGTTGTTGCCCAGCGTGCCCAAGAGCGACAGGAAGCGCTCGTACTGGGGACGCTCGCGGGCGACGGTGGACGCGATGACCTGCTCCACGGTGTCGGGGCCCTGGGACGCGGAGGCGAGGGCCTCGCGGATGACGGCGGCCTCCATGCCCTTGTGGTTCTTCACCTCGGCGCTGACGGCGTCGAACTCACCGCGCGCCAGCCGCACCGCCAGGGCTTCCGAGTTGGGCAGCCGGTGGCGCGAGAAGTAGACGGCGCGCTCCAGCATCACGGCGATGGAGAGCACGGAGAGGATGACCAGCAGCCAGAGCACCCACTCGGCGCTGCCCAGCGTCACCCCGAGCAGCTTGCCGCTCAACCAGCCGAGTTCGGGTTGGGCCGCCTGGGCCAGGAGGAGGAAGGACGTCATGGGAGACAAGCCTGGGGGTTGAGGAGTGAGGACTGCCAACGCGCGGGGCAGTGTCTTGTTCCCCTCGACTCAAAAGTCAAATGGATCGGAGGGCAGGTCATGGGACCGTGACAATCCATTCGACCGGGAAGGGTGGGAGGAGGGCGTGGATGTCGGATGCCCCATCAGGTGAAGGGGCGGCCGTGGGGGCGCCTGCCGGTACAGGCCCCCGGCCCTACGTACGCCTGGGGGGCGGATTTCGTTTCTTCCTTCAGGGACGGCGGTCGGGACTGGTGGTCTGCGCGGGGTCACGCTCCACGACCGGGCCGATGATGGCGTCGATGCGGCGCAGGAGGTCGGCGTCGAGCTTCACGCCGGTGGCCTTCACGTTGTCGAGCACCTGCTCCGGCCGGGTGGCGCCGATGATGGCGGTGGAGACGCTCTTGTTCTGGAGCACCCACGCGACAGAGAGCTGCGCGAGCGACAGGCCGGCTTCCTTCGCGAGCGGTTTGAGCTGCTGGACGCGGGTGAGCACGTCGTCGGTCATGAAGCTGGTCATGAACATGGCGCCCTGCTTGGTGGCGGCGCGGGTGTCGGCCGGAGGGGGCTGCCCGGGCTGGTACTTGCCGGTGAGCACGCCCTTGGCGAGCGGGGACCAGACAATCTGTCCCATGCCCTCCGCGTCGGAGGCGGGGACGACCTTGGATTCGATGACCCGCCAGAGCATGGAGTACTGGGGCTGGTTGGAGACGAAGGGCACGTGCAACTCGCGGGCGAGCTTCGCGCCGGCGGTGATCTGCTCGGCGGTCCATTCGGAGACGCCGATGTAGAGGGCCTTGCCCTGGCGCACGATGTCCGCGAAGGCGAGCATCGTCTCCTCCAGGGGCGTCTCCACGTCGAAGCGGTGGGCCTGGTAGAGGTCCACGTAGTCCGTCTGGAGGCGGCGCAGCGAGCCGTGGATGGACTCGATGATGTGCTTGCGCGACAGGCCGCGGTCGTTCTGGCCGGGGCCGGTGGGCCAGTAGACCTTGGTGAAGAGCTCGTAGCCTTCACGGCGCTGGCCCTTGAGGGCGCGGCCGAGCACGGCTTCGGCCTTGGTGCCGGCGTACACGTCGGCGGTGTCGAAGGTGGTGATGCCCGTGTCGAGCGCCGCCTTCACACAGGCGAGCGCGGCGTCCTCCTCCACCTGGGAGCCGTGCGTGAGCCAGTTGCCAAAGGAAATCTCGCTGACCTTCAGACCACTGCGACCGAGGAACCGGAAGTTCATGCGCGGCAGACTAGCCGCCGTGTCCCGGGGTTCGTACGGATTCGCATCTTCTCGACGGTTGGAGTCAGGCGGACGACCCCTCGCGCCGGGATTCGACCGTTCCCGGGCGTCGCTTGTGAACGGAGGGGCGGGTGTCCGACACTGCCCTCCTCCCATGGCCGCCAGCGAAGAACGCCGCTTCCAGTCCCTCGTGCTCGCGCCCATCCGGCGCGTGCAGCGGCGCCTCAATGCCGTGGCGTGGCTGGGCGCGGGACTCGTTCCCGTCTGGGCCACCGCGACCGCGTGCGTGCTCTGTCGCATGTTGCTGCGGGGCGCTGCTGTCTGGGCCGTGCCTCCGCTCGTCGTCGCGGGCCTTGCCTGGTGGTTCGTGCGGGCCCGCTCCCGGGGTGTGTCGCTGGAGTACGCGGCGGTGCTCGCGGACCGTTCGGCCGGGGCCGGGGGCCTGTTGCTCACGCGCCTGGAGCGCCCCGTCGGTGAGTGGGAGCTGAGCCTCAACCAGTTCGCCCAGCAGGTGAAGCTTCCGGAGGTTCCCTGGCGTCGGCCCGTGGGCGCTTTGCTGGGTGCGCTCCTGTTCTTCGCCGTCGGTTTCCTCGTTCCGCTGCCCGCGCTTCGCACCTCGAACATCAATGCCGCCGCCGCGACCCAGGTCGCCGCCGTGCAGGCCCAGGCGGAGGCCCTCGCCCGTGAGGAGCCGCTGGGCCAGGACGTCGAAGAGGAACTGCGCCGGCTGTCCGACGAGGTCGCCCAGGGCCGCTTCGACTCTGCGGACTGGGAAGCCTCCGATGCCCTGGAACAGCGGCTCGCCGAACGCGCCTCCGAGGCCGCTGCTGAATTGAACCGCGCTTCCGAGGCCGCGGCGGAACTCGAGGACGCTCTCGCCGCTGCTGGCGGTGCCGAGTCCGCCACCCGCGAGCGCGAGTCCCTGGAACAGGCCCTCATGGCGCTCGATGCGCGCTCCCAGGGAGGGCAGGAACAGGACGGACCTTCCGAGGACGGCGAAGCCCAGGCTTCGTCCCAGCAGGGCTCGCAGGGGCAGGGCGCTGGAGATCAGGACGGCGACAAGCAGGGCGGTGACAAGCAGGACGGCGACAAGCAGGGCGGCGACAAGCAGGGCTCGCAGCAGGCTTCGGGCGACCCGTCCCGTGACGCCCAGGCTCGCGCTTCCGCCCGTGCGCAGGCCGCTGGCTCTCCGGATCAGGTCGCGGACCTTCGCCGCACGCTGGAGCGCCGGCAGCAGGCGCTGGCCCAGCGCTTCGGTGAGGAAAACAACGCGGCGGGGAACCGCGGGGCCCAGGCGAGGCGTCCCACCCGGCAGCAGCAGTCCGGCCAGGGACAGGGGCAGAAGAGGCAGGGGCAGCGTGGCCAGGGCCAGGGCCAGCAGGGCCAGGATGGGGAGGGCCAGGGTCAGGGCGAGGGCCAGCAGGGTGGTCAGCACGCGAGCCGGAACACGAGGCAGGGCCAGGGCGCTGGCGCTGGCCGGGGCGGCGAGAGCAGCCCGCTCGTCTTTGGCGGCGAGGCGGAGATGGATCCAGACCGGCTCGCCTTCCAGCCGCTGCCGGAGGGGCACGGCGGGGACGCGGAAGAGTTGTGGGGGCTTCGCGCCGCGGATCCGCAGGCCCGGACGGGGCAGGCGGGCGCGGCGGGAGCGAAGGGCACGGGCGCGAAGGGCGATGCGACGGCGGGACCGGGTTCCGGTCCGCTGCTGCCTCGCAACCGCGACCTCGTGAAGCGGTACTTCGGTGGTCGGTAGTCCAGCAGGGGGAATCGACGTGGCAGCGGAGCTTCTGAGTCCCGCCGAAGCGCAAGGCGCGGCGGATGTAGCCTCCCGGCTCAAGGCCGGGCTCAATCAGGTGATGCTCGACCAGGAAGGGGTCGTCGAGCAGGTCGTGGTGGCCGTGCTCGCCCGGGGCCATGTGCTCCTGGAGGGCCTGCCCGGCCTGGGCAAGACGGAGCTGTGCAAGGCCCTGGCGCGGCTGCTCGCGCTGCCCTTCCGCCGCATCCAGTTCACCCCCGACCTCTTGCCCGGCGACATCACCGGCACCTACGTGCTGGAGGGCGAGGCGCGCCGCGACTTCGTCTTCCGCGAGGGGCCGCTCTTCGCGAGCCTCGTCCTCGCGGATGAAATCAACCGCTCCAGCCCGAAGACGCAGTCCGCGCTGCTGGAGGCCATGCAGGAGCGCTCGGTGACGGTGCTGGGCCAGACGCGGCCCCTGCCCGACCCCTTCTTCGTGCTCGCCACGCAGAACCCCATCGAGTTGGAGGGCACGTACCCGCTGCCTGAAGCGCAGTTGGACCGCTTTCTCTTCCGCATCCTGGTGCCGCCCGTGGGCGCGAAGACGCTGCGCACCCTGCTCACCACGCGCGTGCGCGGCGCGCCTCCCGCGCAGGAGCCCGTGCTGGACGCGGAGGGCCTGTCGCGCCTGTTCGCCGCCGTGGACCGCGTGCACCTGCCCGGTCCGGTGGCGGACTTCATCGGCCGGCTCGTGGAGGCCACCGATCCGCGTCAGGCCTCCGCACCCGACACCGTGCGCCGCTTCGTGCGCTTTGGCGCGAGCCCCCGCGCGGCCCTCGCTCTCGCCGCCGCGGGCCGTGCGCTCGCGCTCCTGAACGGCCGGCCCAACGTGGGCTTCGACGACGTGGTGGCCGCCGCCTCCTCCGTCCTCAACCACCGGCTGGTGCTGGCCTATGAGGCGTCCCTGGAGAAGGTGACCGCGCCGGACGTGGTGCGCGAACTGCTCAAGGCCATCCCCGAGGTGCCCCGTGGTTAGGCGCGTTTCGTGCGCCCCGGTGCTCGCCGTGGCGCTGCTCTGCACGACGCTCGCGAGCGCCACCGAAGTGAGCGCTCCCGTGCCCGCGGTGGCACCCGCGCCCCCGGTGGCGGTCGTGGCGGAGGCCGCGGAAGCCGCGGAGGTGGCGGCCAAGGACAAGGCCACCGGCTACCGCGAGGTGGTGGAGACGCCCGAGACCTTCCCTGAAGAGGGCGACCTGAAGGCCACCCTGCGCTCCGTCACGCTGGTGCCGCAGCGGGGCTACACCCCCATCCAGGTGACGGTGCACAACAGCAGCGGCCAGCCGCGTCCGGTGCGCCTGTCCATCCACGGCCAGGGCCGCATCACGGAGCGCTCGCTCCAATTGGGTGCGCGCGAGCGCGTCGTCACCTACCTGATGCTGCCCGCGGACATCCAATCCGGGCAGTTGCACATGGACTCCCCTGGGATGCCCACCGCCACCGAGGGCTTCTACCTGGACAGCTACCGGGGCGCGCGCGTGATGGTGCTGGGCGACGTGAAGTCCTTCGAGAACGCGACCCAACTGGGTCGCGTGGCGGAGAACCAGGAACCCCTCGTCGCCGCGCGCTTCCTCGATGCCCGCACCGCTCCTCGCGAGTTGGCCGCGTACGTAGGCTACGATGCGGTGCTGGTGACGGCGTCGCCGGAGGAGGTGCCCGACGACGTCTGGGCCGTGCTGGAGTCCTTCGCCCTGACCGGGGGCCGGCTGGTGCTCGCCCGTCCGCCGGCCAATCCGCGCCTGCACTTCCCGCTGCTCGAGGATGTCCACTCGGAACGGTCGTTCTACGGCTTCGGTGAGGTGCGTCAGTTCCTCGGCTGCCGTGACACGCATGAGGCGTGCGGGCAGCAACTGGCGGAGGCCGCCGCGGAGGTGACGGGAGCCGTGGTGCCCGCGGGGCCGCCGCCCCGGTGGGACCGCAACAGCCTGCTGCGCGACGGGAGGACTCCGCTGCTGGAAAGCGCGCGCGCGCCCGTGGGCCGCTTCATGTTGCTCATCTTCCTCTTCACCCTCGCGGTGGGCCCTGGCGGATTGATGCTGGCCCGGCGCAAGGGCCCGCTCGCGGTGCTCATCGCAGTGCCCACGCTGGCGGCCATCACGTGTCTGGGGCTGGTGGCCTGGTCGGTGCTGGTGGATGGCTTCCGCGTACACGCCGCGCGCTACAGCCTCACGTTGCTGGACCGCGAGCGCGCTCGCGCGGTGACGGTGGGGATCACCGCCTGGTACGCCAACCTGACCGAGGAGGGCGTGATGATGCCCGCCTCCAGCGTGCTGGTGTCCCCGGTGGAGCCCGAGGATCCACCGCGCGCCCTGGACTGGACGCAGGGCCTGGTCCTGCGCGACAGCTTCCTGCCCTCGCGCACCTACCGCGAATGGGGCGAGGTGGCCGTGCTTCCGTCGCGGGCGCGGCTCACCGCGCGCAAGGAGGGGGACGGGGTCGTCGTGCAGAACGCGCTCGGGGCGGCCGTGGAAGCAGGCCGCATGCGCTTCCAGGACAAGCTCTGGAACCTGCCCGCGATGGCGGACGGCGCCGAGGCGAAGGCCGTGCTCATCCCCGACGAGAAGAAGGTGGCGCTGCTTGACCACGAGGCGCACCAGCCGTTGAGCCTGACGTACCAGCCGGGCCTGCGCTTCCCGGCGGCGACGTCGGTGCTCGATGACGACCTGACTGACGGCGTCTTCCTGGTCCGTCTGGGGGGCCGGGGCTTCGCGCCCACGGCGGCGGTGGACGTGGATCTGGAGGCAGGGGTGCATCTGGTGCGCGGTGGCATCGAGGAGGCGAGGCCATGAGCCTGCTGGAAGTGAAGGGCCTGCGTCGCGACTACGGTGCGCTGCGCGCGGTGGACGACGTGACGTTCTCGCTGGAGGCCGGCGGCATCCTGGGCTTCATCGGTCCCAACGGCGCGGGCAAGAGCACCACGCTGCGCATCCTGGCCACGCTGGACGTGCCCACGGCCGGAGAGGTGCTGCTGGACGGCAAGTCGCTGGTGGACGCGCCAGACCAGGCCCGGCCGCTCCTGGGCTACATGCCGGACCGCTACGGCACCTACGACGACGTCACCGTGAGGGAGTTCCTGGACTTCTTCGCGCGCGCGTACGGACTGAAGGGCGCGCAGCGGCGGCAGCGGGTGGACTCGGTGATGGAGTTCACGGGGTTGATTCCCCTGGCGGAGAAGCTCACCACGGAGCTGTCCAAGGGCATGCGTCAGCGCGTGGCCCTGGGGCGCACGCTCCTGCATGACCCCCGGCTGCTGCTGCTGGACGAGCCCGCGGACGGCCTGGATCCCCGGGCGCGCATCGAGCTGCGGGAGCTGCTGCGCGCGCTGGCGGATCAGGGCAAGGCGGTCATCATCTCCAGCCACATCCTCACGGAGCTGGCGGAGATCTGCGACTCCTGCGTCATCATTGAACAGGGGCGCCTGCTCGCGCAGGGCCGCGTGGAGGACCTGCTGCGCTCGGGCGCGGACGCTTCCCAGGTGGTGGAGCTGGTGGTGCGTCTGGCGGCGGGAGCGGAGGGTGAGGCGATGGGCGCTCGCGCGGAGCGGCTGTTGTTGGAGCAGCCGCGCGTGAAGGACGTGACGCGCGAGGCAGGCGCGCTGCGCGTGCGGTTGGAGCTGGAACAGGGCTCCGGCCCGATGCAGGCGGAGGCCGCCGCGGCGGCGCTGCTGGCCACGCTGGTGGCGCAGGGGCTGCCGGTGTGCGCGTTCAGCCCTCGCGAGCGCAATCTGGAAGATGCCTTCATGACCGTGACGAAAGGGAGGGTGGCGTGAGCACGCAAGCAAGTCCGGCGTCGGGTGCGTCCGAGACCGTCCCTGTTGCTTCGGCCGGAGTGTCCGACCGGTGGGAGAAGTGGGGCGACCGGCTCAACCCGCTGGTGGTGAAGGAGGTGCGGCAGGGGCTGCGCACGCGCGTCTTCTGGGTGTGCTTCGGGTTGCTGCTGCTGTCGTGCCTGGTGCTGTCGCTCATCGCGTACGTGAACACGCAGGGGACGTCGTACTCGCGCGAGGGGCGCACGTACTTCTTCTCCTTCTTCGTGTGCCTGGGGCTGGTGCACTTCGGGGTCATTCCCTTCAACGCGTACCGTTCGCTGGCGCGTGAGCGCGAGGACGAGACGTGGTCGCTCCTGCTGCTGACGGGGCTGGGGCCCCGGCGCATCCTGGGCGGCAAGGTGACGTCCTTCCTGGTGCAGGCGGCGCTGTACGCGTCGGCGGTGGGGCCGTTCCTGCTGTTCAGCTACTTCCTCAATGGCATCGACCTGCCCACCATCCTGATGGTGCTGCTGCTGGGCGGCGCGTGGCTGGTGTTCCTTACGTTCGCGTCGGTGTGCGCGGCGACGTTGGCGGATGGGCGGATGGGGCGGGCGTTCGTGCGCTTCGCGCTGGTGGCCGCGCTGGTGGTGACATTCTTCCAGACGCTCACCTTCATCTTCGTGATGACGGAGGGGCGGGGGCGCGGCTTCTCCTTCGACCGGGACTTCTTCCTGGGGATGAGCGCGGGGCTGTGGCTGTTGCTGTCGGACGGGTGGCTGCTCTTCGAGGCGGCGGTGGCGCGGCTGTCGCTGGTGACGGAGAACTACACGCGGCACCCCCGGCGGGTGCTGGTGGGACAGGCGCTCCTGACGTTCCTGGGGGTGACGGCGGTGTGGTGGTTCCTGGACCGGGACAAAGACGTCGCGGGCATCGCGGGCATCCTCGGTGGGTTGCACCTCATCTTCACCGGCCTCTTCACGGTATCGGACGTGGATGGGCAGTCTCGGCCGCTGCGCGCGGGCACCCGGCCCTGGTCGCTCTTCCGGCCGGGCGCCCTGCGCGGCTTCCGGCTGGCGGTGCTGCTGCTGCTGGGCTGGGCGGCCGGGTGCGCGGGGCTGCTGTGGGCCTCGGATGTTTCGGCCGAGTCGGTGCGCATGGGGATGGCGCTGGTGGCGCTGGCGCTCTACGGCATCATCTACCTGTCGGTGGCGCTGCTGCTGGGACGGATGCCGAAGTCGGGCCGGTTCGCGTCGCCCGCGGCGGTGCGGTTGCTCTTCGTCGCGGCGGGAGCGTTGGGGGCCGGCGTGCCTCCGCTCCTGTCGGTGTTCCTGGGGCTGGAAGCGGGGGATGAGCTGATCAACCTGCTCAACCCCGTGGTGGGCACGGTGAACTTCGGTCGCTACGACTGGAATGATCCGTCGGGTCTCCGGATGCCGCCGGAGCTGCTGCTGTGCGTGGGGCTGGTGGCGCTCCTGTGCGCGTTCGCGGCGGACCGGGTGCTCGTGCGGCGCGAGCGTGAGGCCCACGCGCCGTGAGCACCCGGCTGGACGAGGCGGAGGTGGCGCGGCTGGTGCCGGGGTTGACCCTGGCGCTGCCGCGCGTGCCGCAGCGCGGACGGGTGGGCGAGGTGCGCGCCACGTCCGCGGGCAGTGCGATGGAGCTGCACGACTTCCGCATGTACCAGCCAGGGGATGACCTGCGGCAGCTCGACTGGAACGCGGTGGCGCGCACCGGGGACCTGGTGTTGCGCGTGCGCCAGGACGAGGTGTCGCCGCGCGTGGAGGTGGTGCTGGACGGCTCGCGCAGCATGGGGTTGTCGCCGCGCAAGGCGGCGGGGGCTCGCGAGGTGGCGCTGCTCACGGTGGAGGTGGGC
>NZ_RAVZ01000810.1 GCF_003611635.1 Corallococcus terminator
AGCTGAGCCCATGCAGTGACTTCACGTAATGACATCCCCCCGGGGCCGTAAGCCAGCCCCAGACGTAGCAGAGTTGCAGCATCACGAATTTCGCGGCGGCGGGTTAGAGCCCCGGCATTACGTGCCGAAGTATTCAGTTCTTCGGGCTTACCAATATGGGCCAGAATTGCTGACCAGTTATCGTGAGAGTAATTCATCGGCACGTTAAATCATATCAGGCGTAATACCACAACCCTTAAGTTAGCGCTTATGGGCGCTTTTCCCCTCACCCTAATCCCAGAGGGGCGAGGGGACCGTTCGTGCACGTAAAAGGATTAATTATCCTTCTGAAAATACTGAAATTATTACGCGGTACCGCCAACAGTCAGGTTATCAACTTTCAGCGTTGGCTGGCCCACGCCAACCGGCAAACTTTGCCCTTCTTGACCGCAGACACCCACGCCGTTAT
>NZ_RAVZ01000811.1 GCF_003611635.1 Corallococcus terminator
TCTACGGCCGCAACCACCGCCGGGGCACGGTCGCCTCGGAGCTCGTGTGGATCGGGTCCGCGCTCTACCTGGGTCCGCTGGCCCTGGCCTTCTACAACCGCAGCACCCGAGCGGCGTCGGACGCGGCCACGCCCAGCCCGGGCACGGAGCCCCGGGCCGCCGCCGGTCTCGCCGGCGGCACCGCCTCTGCCGCAGCCCACCTGGTCGGGGTGCCGTTGGTCGTCCTGTCGGGCCTCACCATCGCGGGGATCGACCTTTGGGTGATGATCATCGTCATTGCTGTCCTCGCGACGGTGCTCCTCGTCGGGTACGAGCGGGCTTCCCGCCGGCCGGGAGCGGTTCCGGTGGGCACCGCGGTGCTGGTCGCGGTGCTGACGGTGCTCGCGTTCGACGTCGGCATGGGTGGCTGGATGCTGGTGCTGCACTTCAACGGGCTCATGCCCCCCGCCAC
>NZ_RAVZ01000812.1 GCF_003611635.1 Corallococcus terminator
GGCCGGGGCCAGCGGGTCGCCCGCGAGCTCGGCGTCGATCGAGCGCGGGAAGAACTCGTACCAGGAGCCGTAGAGCGCGCGGGGCCGGTCGACCCAGATCTTGTAGGTGGGCGACCTGGTGACGAACTCCCGCACCGGGAAGTCACGGATCAGCGCCCGGACCGAGGCGTCCTCGAGCGCTGGCGCCACCCGGTGGGCGACGTCGAGGGTGGTGTCGCGCAGGCTGGCGGCGACCGCGAGCACCGGCGGCCGTTCGCCCTTGGCGACCTGACGGGCGAGCCGTTCGAACAGCCGGGCGCCCTCCTCGAGGTCGTTGGCGAGGTCCTCGGCGCCCTGGCCCGCGTCGATCTTGACCTCGACCGCGTGTTCCCAGGTCCCGAACGGGTCGCTCCACGCCTCGACGACGAAGGTCCACAGTCCGGCGGTGTCGGGGACGAAGGTGGTGACCCAC
>NZ_RAVZ01000813.1 GCF_003611635.1 Corallococcus terminator
GTAGTTGATGTTCAGGCGCGAGAACTCGATCTGGCGCGGCTTGGCCGCTTCGCGCGGCAGGCCGGCATCGACCAGCGGCTGGGTCAGCGCGTCGTCATGGGCGAAGTCGACGTTGTCCACGCACCAGTCGTACAGCGGGCGGTGGTCTTCGAATTCCAGCGTGCACAGCGAGTGGGTGATGCCTTCGATCGAATCACCCAGCGCGTGGGCGAAGTCGTACATCGGGTAGATCGGCCACGCATTGCCGGTGTTCTGGTGCTCGACGTGCTTGATGCGGTACAGCGCCGGATCGCGCAGGTTGATGTTGCCGCTGGCCATGTCGATCTTGGCGCGCAGGGTGCGCGCACCATCCGGGAATTCACCGGCGCGCATGCGGCGGAACAGGTCGAGGTTTTCCTCGACGCTGCGGTCGCGCCACGGCGACGGGCGGCCCGGCTCGGTCAGGGT
>NZ_RAVZ01000814.1 GCF_003611635.1 Corallococcus terminator
ACCGCGCACAGGCCCTTGATGGTGGAGATTTCCTCGTCGGAGCCCTTGGCGCTGATGGCGATGACGCCCTTCCCGTCCAGCAAGTCCTGGAAGACGCTGGGCCAGATGACGGAGAGCGTCTTGCCGGAGCCCGTCTGCCCCATGACGTGGCGGTGCATGGATTGGTCCTGCTCCGAGAGGTAGACGGGCTCCCAGGAGAGGGGGCGGAACCTCCGGGCCACCGGCGTCATGCCGACGAACTTGTGCTGGGGAGGGCGGCGGCGAATGGCCTCGGTGATGTCGTAGGCGTGGGAGGGCAGGCTGCTGGTGTCCGGGGTGAGCTGGATGCCGGTGAGGAAGGGCACGACGTGGTTGAACCACCCGAGGAGAAAGGCCCGGTAGAGGAGCAGCACCGCGGTGAGCGCGAGGACGAAGAGGACGGAGGCGAGCTCCACGTGGGAGAGCGTC
>NZ_RAVZ01000815.1 GCF_003611635.1 Corallococcus terminator
TGCCGATCCCCACCACCCCCGGCGACATCGCACCGGCCGTGCCGCGACCGGCCTTGCCGGGCACCGGCGACTTACCGCGCGACTGCGAACGGCCCGAGCCGCCCACCGGGGTGCTGGCCAGCAGCGCCTCGGTGTCGGCGGCCTCGCGGGTGAGGCGGTCGGTGATGTCGGCGATCCGCTTGCGCAGCGGCTGCGGGTCGACGCCGCGTTCCTTGTTGTAGGCGATCTGCTTGTCGCGGCGGCGGTTGGTCTCGTCGATCGCGAGCGCCATCGACGGCGTGATCTTGTCCGCGTACATGTGCACCTGCCCCGACACGTTGCGGGCCGCGCGGCCGATGGTCTGGATCAGCGAGGTGCCGGAGCGGAGGAAGCCCTCCTTGTCGGCGTCGAGGATCGCCACCAGCGACACCTCGGGGAGGTCGAGACCCTCGCGGAGCAGGTT
>NZ_RAVZ01000816.1 GCF_003611635.1 Corallococcus terminator
CGCGTTGACCACGTCCAGCACCGGCATGCCGTAGATCGGGCTGGCCGGATCAGTACGCGCGACCGGATTGACCACGTCGTTGGCACCGATCACCAGTACCACGTCGGTGTTGGCAAACTCCGGATTGATGTCATCCATGTCGGCGATCAGGTCGTAGGGCACGCCCGCTTCGGCCAGCAGTACGTTCATGTGCCCGGGCATGCGCCCGGCGACCGGGTGGATGGCGAACTTCACCTTCACCCCTCGCTGGCCCAGCCGCTGCGCCAGTTCCCAGATCTTGTGCTGGGCCTGGGCCACGGCCATGCCGTATCCAGGCACGATCACCACGCGTTCGGCGTAGGCCATCATCGCCGCGACATCCGGGGCTTCGATCGGCTTCTGCGCGCCGCTGATCGCCTGCGCTTCGCCACCAGCACCGCCGCCGAAGTTGGAGAACAGCAC
>NZ_RAVZ01000817.1 GCF_003611635.1 Corallococcus terminator
GATCTGGCCGACGGTCTACCTGGACGACGACGAGGCGTTCGACGCCTGGCGGGCCTACGTGCCGGCCGAGCGGATCCAGCGCCGCGGCAAGGACGACAACTACTGGTCGACCGGCGCGGCCGGGCCGGCGGGCCCCTGCTCGGAGATCCACTACGACCGCGGGCCGGAGTACGGCCCCGGCGGCGGGCCGGAGGCCGATCCCACGGGCGACCGGTACCTGGAGATCTGGAACCTGGTCTTCATGCAGTACGAGCGCGGGCCGGGGGAGGGCAAGGAGTTCCCGATCCTCGGCGAGCTGCCGAAGAAGAACATCGACACCGGCATGGGCCTGGAGCGGGTGGCCTTCCTGCTGCAGGGCGTCGACAACATGTACGAGATCGACGAGGTCGCCCCGGTGCTGCACCGGGCCGCCGACCTGGCCGGCCTGCGCTACGGCGCCG
>NZ_RAVZ01000818.1 GCF_003611635.1 Corallococcus terminator
GTGCGTAAGGAGGGCAAGGCCCACGGGCTGCAGCGCCGGATCGAGGGCACGGACGTCGAGGGCCGGGCGGTGCTCGTCGTGGAGGACGTGTCGACGACCGGCGGCAGCCCGCTGACCGCCGCCGAGGCGCTGCAGGAGGCCGGCGCGGAGGTGGTCGCGATCGCCGTCATCGTCGACCGCGGGGGCCGGGCCGCGGTCGAGGCCGCCGGCTTCGAGTACCGCGCCGCCTTCACCCTGGCCGACCTCGACCTCGCCTGACGCGCAGGCAAAGGAACCTTTACACCCGGTTCTGGGCCTCGGACCGGGGGTAGAGGTTCCTATGCCTGCGTCGGCCGGTGCCTGCGCGCGGGGCCGTCAGGCGGTGGTGGTGCCTCTGCGGTTGGTGCGGCGGGCGCGGAGCAGTTCGACGGCCACCGGGATCAGCGAGAGCACCACGATCA
>NZ_RAVZ01000819.1 GCF_003611635.1 Corallococcus terminator
GTGTAGGTCGTTCGCTCCAAGCTGGGCTGTGTGCACGAACCCCCCGTTCAGCCCGACCGCTGCGCCTTATCCGGTAACTATCGTCTTGAGTCCAACCCGGTAAGACACGACTTAACGCCACTGGCAACGGCCACTGGTAAGCAGGATGTGCGAGAGATGTAACGAGAGTTCTTGAAGTGGCGGCCTAACTGAGGCTACACTGAAAGGACAGTATTTGGTGACATGTCTCGCATAAGACTGTTACCACGGTTAGAGAATCTGCCAGGATTAACTAACCTTCGAAAAACCACCTGCCAGGGTGGTTTTTTCGTTTTTACAATAGTGAGATTACGACGAGACTGAATGAATCTCAAGATTTCATTTAGCCTGCCGCTCGATCATTCAAAGTTTTGAGGTAGCTTCATTGGGTCATGGTATCCAAGCTCTAAAAGCTTTATAT
>NZ_RAVZ01000081.1 GCF_003611635.1 Corallococcus terminator
GTGTCTGGCATTGGCCGAGAACACCGGCTTGTTCTCGCAGGTGTCCACCCCCAGGAACTCCGGCGCCCGGCCCGGCGCGAACACCGCCACCCGGCCGCCCTGCCCGAGCAGCGTCACGTCCCCCTGCACCGCCCAGCGCAGCGACGGATCCAACCCGCCGCGCATCACCGTGCGCCCGTCCTCGCGTCGGTACGCGCCGTCCGCGTGGTAGACGAAGCGCACCGTCCCGTCGTCCGCGCTCGCGTGCACCACCACGCCCCGGGTGGTGAACTTCCGCGTCGCCACCACCTGCCCCCGGACCGACGTCACCGGCGTGGCCGCCGCCGTCGCATGCGGCTGACACGTGGGACACGCGGTCCGCGCATGTTCCACGCCGCACGACGCGCACACCGTGAAGCGCAGGCCCTCCAACACCGGCAGCGGGAACGCGCCGCGACGGTCCTCCACGAACACCTGGTGGAACAGGTGCAGCACCTCATCCGGCAGCGTGCTCCGGGGCAGCGCGGGCTTGGGGTACTGCACGTCGGGGTGGAAGACGGTGACGCGCTGGAGCACCCGCGCCACCGCGTTCAACCGCGCCCCCTGCGCCTTGGGACGGTGGATGCCGCCCTGCGGTCCCACGCACAACAGCGACTGCATCACGGTGACGGCGAAAGCATACCAATCACTGTCCACCGTCGCCGGACGCACCGGCGTCAACGCCTGCGCTTTCGGGTCCAGGCGCAGCGGATCCAGGAACCGCTCGGTGAACACCGGGCAGACGTAGCCGCCGAACTGGAAGCTGTCCGCGTCGATGAGGTACGCGTCCGTCCCCGTCACCAGCACGTTCAGGTCGTTGAAGTCCCCCACCACCACGCCGCCCGCGTGCACCGCCCCCAGCACCCGGTGCAGCCCCGCGAGCACCGTCACCGCGTCGGCTGACGTTCCACCCGCGCGCCGGAACGCGGGCTCGCCCCACCTCCGCAGCGGCTCCGCGCCGTCCAGCTTGCGCATCGCGTAGCCCCGCACCTCCGCGCCCTTGCGGTCCGTGGCCAGCGCCTGCGGCGTCACCACCCTCGACGGCAGCCCCTGCGGGAAGGCGCGCAGCTTGCTCTGGTGCTCCGCGAGCCGGGCCTTCGCGGCGTCCTGCTCGTGCGTCAGGCCCAGGTAGTCCGGGTGCTCGGGCCGCTTGAAGACCTTGAGCGCGCGGCCGTCGCCCAGGTCATACACATCCGCCTCGCCGCCCTTGCCCAGCGCGCGCTGCGGATCCAACCGCAGCTTCTTGCCTTCCAACCAGAGGTCCATGGCCTCACGCCCTCCCCATCCGCCGACGCAGGACCACCAACGACGTGTCATCCGACAGCAGGCCCGGCGTGCGCAGCAGTCGCCGCTCCGCGAAGTCCGCGCGCACCGACTCGCGGTTGAGCTGCGCGAGCCGCCGTCGCACCGCGTCCGGGTTCGTGAAGTAGCGGTCCTCCGTCCAGAACCGCGACAGCGGACCCACCGGCTCATCGCGCTCCGGCAGCCGCGCCGCCGCCAGCCCCAGCAGGTCCCCCACCCCGTCCGTGCCCAGCAGCAGCGCGTGCACGTCGTCGGTGGGCACCAGCGCCCGTGACACCAGCGGCACGTCCTCCCCGCGCATGAGCGAGTACGCGAGGTACGGCGGCGCGTTGCCCGGGAATGGCCCCAGCGCATGCACCTCGCCGTTGAGCATCCACACTCCGTCCCCCGACGAGAAGACGAGCGTGTGCGCGGGCGTCACCACCGCCCCCACGATGGTGAAGAGGAAGTCCCCCAGCACGTCCCGGCCCAGCGTCGCGCACAACCCGTCCAGCAGCCCCAGCAGGTCCTCGCGCAGCCCCGGGAGGAAGCCCTCGCCGTCCACCCGCTCCCCGCGCGCCAGCCGGGCCTGCGCCGCCTGCGCCAGCCGCCGCACTCCCAACTGCGCGCCCAGTTCGCTGCACGGCTGGCTGCCGCACCCGTCCGCCACCAGCGCCACCAGCCCGTGCTCGCTCTCCCGGATCCAGACGGCGTCCTGGTTGTTGCGCCCCGAACGCGCATGCTCCCGGCCTTGCACCGAACCCACCGCGACGTCGAAGGGCAGCGTGGACATGGCTCTCCCGTGGCCCTCGAAGGGCACGCACGACAGGAACCTGCGGAAAAGGAAGCGACCGGCGGCCGCCCCGACTTCGTGTATCTACAACACCAACATAGTGTCCACATGACACGAAGTCAAGGCGACGCACGGGACCGGCACTCCGGGGCGTTCCGGAGCGAGGGAGTCAACAGGGGGTGGGAGGCCCGTCAGAGCTCGAAGTTGAAGCCGGCCTTCTCGAGCTGTTTGTACTTCTTGTGGTCGAACCGGTAGAGGCGCGCGGCGCGGTGGGACACGTCCTGCTCCACCTCGTCCAGCTCCTCCAGCAAGTCCATGGCGAGGATCTTCTTGCGGAAGTTGCGCTTGTCGAGCTCGCGCTCCAGCACCGTTTCGTACAGCCGCTGGAGCTGCGACAAGGTGAACTTGGGCGGCAGCAGCTCGAAGCCGATGGGCTGGTAGCGCACCTTGCCCTTGAGCCGCTGCAACGCGGTGGCAAGCACGTCCGCGTGGTCGAACGCGAGCTTGGGCGTATCCCAGACGGAGAACCACGCGGCCTCGCGCGCGTCGGTGGAGGCCTGCAGGTGGTGGGCGCTGAGCTTCACCAGGGCGAAGTACGCCACGGTGATGACGCGGCCCCGGGGGTCCCGCTCCGGAGCGCCGAACGTGTAGAGCTGCTCCAGGTGGCTGGTGCGCAGGCCCGCTTCCTCTTCCAGTTCGCGGCGCGCGGCGTCCTCCAGGGACTCCTCCATGCGCACGAAGCCGCCGGGCAGCGCCCACCGGCCCGCGTACGGCTCCACCCCGCGCTGGATGAGCAGCACCTTGAGGTCCTCCTCGTCCAACCCGAAGACGACGCAGTCCACCGTCACCGCCGGGCGCGGGTACTCATAGGTGTGGCTCACGTGTGGACACCCTCTTCCGTCCTCCGCCCGGTGACAGCCCCGCGCGTGGCGCGCCGGCATCGTGTCCAGCGGACACGGTGGGGGCAAGCGCCTTCGCGCGAAGGAAGGAGGACGGGAGCGGCGACTACGCTTCGAGCAGGCGGCCCAGGCGGCGCCAGTCCACGAGCTGGACGTTCTCCTCGGCCAGGTCGAACTCCAGCGAGCGGCGCATGCCCAGCACGTCGCCGCCCATCTGGAAGGGCACCTCGCGGTCGAAGTCCATGCGCAGGCGCTCGACGAAGAAGTCGTGCATGCGCGGCATGGGGTGCTCCCCGCGCCACAGCCGGAACATGTTGCGCGTGGCTTCCATCACCCCGGCGCCGTACACGCGCACCGACAACCGGTGGGGCACCGCCTGCGCGAAGGGGAACGCCTTGAAGCCGAAGCCCCACTCCGGCGTGGTGGCCGCGCCGGCCACGCCCGCGGGGCCCTGGTAAAGGAGCGCGCCCTCGCCGCCGTTCGGGATGGGCCGCACCGCGCCCGTCGGGTCCATGGTCAGCGCGGAGCCGCCCAGGTTGTAGACGGATACGTTCGGGTTGCCCTCGCCGAACAGGTGCCGGGGCACCGTGCGGGTGAACATGGCGCCCAGGTAGCCACGCAGGCCCGCCTGCGAGCTCTTGAGCGGCCCGGCGGAGGCGAGCTGGTTCTTGAAGTCCTGAATCATCTCCGCGTCCCAGCCGGTGCCCGCGAAGGGCGCCACCCGGCCCTCCACCCGCACCAGCGAGAAGGGACGCAGGGGCGGCAGCCGCTCGCCGTACGCGGCGATCTGCTTCAGGGCCACATGGGGACGGGGGGCGCCGGTGACGCGGGCCCAGGCGTTGCCGGTGCCCAGGGGCAGCACGCCGATGGCCGGGAGAGCCACGCCCTGGGAGCGCAGCTCGTTGAGCAGGCCAGTGATGGTGCCGTCGCCTCCGCCCGCCAGCAGCAGGCTGGGCGGGTCGTGCCGAAGCTGGTCCACCCACTCCCGCGCTTCTTCGAGGGAACGGGTGAGGGCCACCCGAGCCCGGGGAAGCAGGTCGCGGACCAGCCCCCCCATGCCCTCGGAGCCTTTACGTGCACGCAGATTGACGAGGACGGCGATGTTCATGGCGGGCGCGACTCTTCTCCAGGTCATGTCATGGCCCCGTCACGGAGTCCCCCGGAATGGGGGCTCACCCCCGAAAGGTGGGCATCAACCCCCCAGGGCGTGGGAGAGCCTCATGCCCAGACGGCGGTCGCTCGCACGGCGGCGCAGGGACACCGCCGCGGCGGTCAGTCCTCCGACGACCAGAAGACGGCGCAGCCATTGTTTTCCGGCCCCGTGGTAACCGCCCGACGTCCCGGTGCCCTCCGGCATGGGCTGGAAGACGTTGCCGGAGGTGGCGCCCTGCCGCTCGTCCTTGAAGTGCAGCACGTCCGTGCCCGTGCGCATGAGGTGCTCGAAGCCAGCGGGGAACAGCCCGTGCATCGCGGCGAAGCTCTTGCCCGCGGGGCCGACGAGGGTCTCCGGTTCGGGGTGGCGCAAGACGCGCAGGATGGAGCGGGCCACGCGCTCCGGCGCGTAGACGGGCTCCACCGGGCGGATGCGCCAGCCGGTGTAGTTGGCGGTGTGGCGCCACAGGGGCGTGTCGATGGCGGCGGGCATCACCGTGCACACGTCGATGCCGGTGCGCAGCAGTTCCTGGCGCAGCGACGCGGAGAAGCCACGCACCGCGAACTTGGAGGACACATAGGCGCTCAGGTACGGCGCCGGCACCGTCCCGAAGGCGGAGGACACGTTGACGAGCGTCCCATAGCCCTGGCGGCGGAACTGGCCCAGCGCCGCGCGCGCGCCGCTCACCGTGCCGAAGAAGTTGACCTCCATGAGCTGGCGGAAGGCCTCGTCCGGCGTCTCCTCCAGGCTGCCCAGCATGTACACGCCCGCGTTGTTCACCCAACCGTTGAAGTGGCCGAAGACGCGCACGGCCTCCTCCGCCAGGTGGTGCACGGACGCGGCGTCCGCCACGTCGGTGGGCACCACGAGGGCCTGGACCCCCAGGGCCTCGCACTCGGCCGCCAGGTCCTCCAGCGGCTCCTCCCGGCGCGCGGCGAGGACCACGTGCGCGCCCTTCTTCGCCAGCAGCAACGCCGTGGCGCGGCCAATGCCGCTGGAAGCTCCGGTGATGACGATGACCTTCTTCTTCCAGGCGCGATCCATGGGGTGGGGTCCTCGGGAAGGTGGGATGGGCGTCGTCCGTGACGCCCCACGTCGGAAAGTGGGGACGAAGCAGGAGTCGTACCCGTGCCTCCGGCGGCTCCCCCGGAGGGCAGCCAGCGGAGCAGCAAGGCCCATGGCTCGGACGGGCGTCCAGGTCCGGGACCGGGGGCCGGGGGCCGGGCGTCGCTGGCCTGGAGGGCGGACAGTCCGGTAGAGGACGGAACGCGGCCTGCATCGCTGGCCTGGCATCTCCTTCCACTCCCACGTGCCCATGCGCTCCGTGCTCCAGACCTCCGTTCCGAAGTCGACCCCGTTCGCGCTGCTGCTGTGCGTGCTGTGCACCGCGGTGCAGGCCGCGCCCATGCGGATGGTGGTCTCCAGCGGCGACTGCCGGGACGCGGAGCTGAGCGGCCAGTCGAAGGCGTTCTACGACTCGCTGCGCGCCCGCCCCGAACAGCGCGTGCTGGGCGCTCCCGAGTTCGCCGAGCGGCTCTTCCCCGCCCCCCCGCGCTCCTTCGAGGAGCTCCAGCGGCAGCTCGACGCCGCGCAGGACCAGTTCTACGAGGGCCGCAACGGCAAGGCGACCCAACTGCTGGACGATGCGCTGCGCGACATCAAGCGCCTGCCCGCGGGGGAGGAGCGCTGGAAGCTCTCCGTGCACGCGCAGCTCCTGCACGGCATCAACCACCGGGCGCTCGGGAAGCTCAAGGACAGCGACGCGGCCTTCCTCCAGGTGCTGCGGCTCCAGCCGAAGTACCAGTTGGACCCGGACCAGTACGCCCCCTCCATCCGGCAGGCCTTCGAGAAGCTGCGCCGCGACCTGGCGCGGGCCCCGAAGGTGAAGCTGTCGGTGAAGTCCACGCTGCCGTCGTCGGACGTGTACCTGGACGGCCTGGGCGTGGGCCAGACGCCGCTCACGCGGGAGCTTCCCGCCGGGGCGTATGACCTCTCCGTGGTGAAGGGGGACGTGGTGAGCTTCCCCCGGCAGGTGCAGGTCCAGGGCGCGGACACGCCGCTGCTGGTGGACCTCGCGTACGAAGGGTCGGTGACGGCCGCGCCCTTCCCGTGCCTCGCCGTCGAGGATGGGAACGAGGAGCGCACGCTGAGTCACGCGGTGCGCCTGGGCGGCACGCTCGGGGTGGAGGAGGTCATCGTCGTGCGGCTGGAGCGTCCGAGCAGCGGGCCCAAGTGGTTCGCCGCCACGGTGCTCAACGTCGAGGGCGGACAGAAGCTGCGCGAAGGCGGCTTCAAGACCCAGGGCCTGGAGGCTCCCAGTGAAGCGCTCAACGCGCTCGTGGACTTCGTCACCACCGGACGCTCGCCCTCGAACCTCGTGGTGATGAACAACGCCAATGGCCGCGCCCCCTGGGACGCGAGCGCGCGGGCCACGCAGGGCTCCAGCACGGGCGCGGACCTCACCGCCCCCAGCCTCCTGTCGGAGGAAGGGACCCTGTCCACCACCGCGGCCCCGGCGAACACGGGCCTGCGCACGGCGTCCTACGTGGCGCTGGGCGCGGGCGTGGCGGCGCTGGGGGGCGCGGGCGTCGTGCGGCTGCTGGCCCAGAAGGACCTGGACGGCCTGGAGGCCCGCCGCGCGGCGAACGATGGCCGGCTGGTGAGCACGGACACCCAGACTGTCGCGCTGCGCGACTCGCTCGTGAAGAAGAGCCACCTGATGACGGGCCTGCTCGTCGGCGGGGGCGCGGCGGTCGTGACGGGGGCGGTGCTCTACCTCGTGTCCTCGCCCGCGAAGCCGCCGCCTCCCGTCACGCTGGGCGTCACGGCGGACGGGACGGGCGCGGCGGCGAGTGTCTCCGGGTCGTTCTGAGCGGACATTCCGGCGGGAAGCACCGGGGCCGTGCGCATAGAGTGCCGGCCCATGCGCGTTTCCCTCCTCCTGCTGCTGCTCACGGCGAGCACCGCCCTCGCCGCGCCCCGGACCTTCCGCGTCGACTACTTCCACACCGGCAACGCCACCGAGGAGCGCTTCAGCCTGGAGCGGCTCGTGGTGGAGCCGCTGCCCTGGCCAGGCCACCCGACGCGGATGGTCGACGACACGAACCTGGGCAAGTACCTCTTCGAGGTGCGGGACCGGAAGACGAACCGGCTGCTGTACTCGCGCGGCTTCGCCTCCATCTTCGGTGAGTGGGAGCTCACGGGCGAGGCGAAGCAGGGCCACCGCACCTTCAGCGAATCGCTGCGCTTCCCCAGCCCGGAGGGACCCGTCCAGGTCCTCCTGAAGAAGCGCGACGCGCAGAACGCCTTCCGCGAGGTGTGGTCGCTGGTGGTGGATCCGAAGGACCCCTTCGTCGATCCGTCCTCCCCGCCCGCGCCGGGCGCGTTGATCAAGTTCCTGGAGAACGGCCCGCCGCAGGACAAGGTGGACTTCCTCATCCTGGGGGACGGCTACACGGAGGCCGAGCGGCCGAAGTTCGAGAAGGACGCCCGGCGGATGCTGGACATCCTCTTCAGCTATTCGCCCTTCAAGGAGCGCAAGGCGGACTTCAACGTCTGGGGCCTGATGCCCGGAGCGGCCGAGTCCGGCATCTCGCGGCCCTCCACCGGCATCCACCGCCGGCCACCCCTGGGTTCCACGTACGACGCCTTTGGCGCCGAGCGTTACATCCTCACGTTCGACAACGCCGCGCTGCGTGACACCGCCGCCTTCGCGCCCTACGAGTTCGTGGAAATCCTGGCCAACGGCAACACCTACGGCGGCGGCGGCATCCACAACCTCTTCGGCACCGTGGCGGCCGACAGCCTCTGGGCCCCCTACGTCTTCGTCCACGAGTTCGGCCACCACTTCGCGGGCCTCGCGGACGAGTACTACTCCTCCGCGTCCGTCTACGGCCCCGCGCCCGAGGACCGGGTGGAGCCGTGGGAGAAGAACGTCACCGCGCTCAAGGACCCCACGCAGCTCAAGTGGAAGGACCTGGTGACCCCGGGCACTCCCATCCCCACGCCGTGGAACCAGGTCGCGTTCGACGCGCATTCCGTCCAGATCCAGCAGCGGCGGCAGAAGATTCGCGCGGAACGAAAGCCCGAGGCGGAGATGGACGCGCTCTTCACGTCACAGCGGGACTGGGAGGAGAAATTCCTGGGCGCGCTGAAGGTGGCCGGGAAGGTGGGGGCCTTCGAGGGCGCGATGTACGAGTCGCGCGGCTTCTACCGTCCGCAAACGGACTGCGTGATGTTCACCCGCGACCGCGTGCCCTTCTGCGCCGTCTGTCAGCACGGCATCAGTGAAGTCATCGACCTCTACGCGGGTCCGGCGCGCACCCAGACGCGGAAGACTCCCTGACTTTCAGAGATTCCAAGGGTCCTGTGCGTGACAGGGATGTGGCAGGTGGTTGGGCAAATGGACGCCCCTGCGTTTTCAGGTGTAAGGGGGACGCAGTCTGCGATCTGGAACCCCCAATGGGAGGCATTCACATGCTGAAGCGGAGCTGGCTGCCGGCGCTCGTGACCACCGTGTTCGTCACGGTCGGTACGGGTTGTGGAGACGAGTGTGTTGATCAGTTCGACTGCCGCGACAAGGGCGTGCCGCCCGCGGGGCAGGCCTACGCCTGTGTCGAGAACAAGTGCGAGCTGCGCACGCTGACGCCGGTGCCCGAGGAGGACGCGGGCACCACGACGGATGCCGGCACGGACGCGGGCACCACCACGGACGCGGGCACCGGGACGGACGCCGGCACGGACGCGGGCACCACGACGGATGCCGGCACGGATGCGGGCACCACCACGGACGCGGGCACGTCCGACGCGGGCACGGGCCCCACGGCATGCACCCCGGCCTGTGACCTGACGCAGGCGTGCAACATCGAGACGAACACCTGTGAGGCCTCCAGCGTCACCACGACGCCGGCGGAGACGAGCGCGCAGGTCACCGCGGTCATCACCGCGGCGGCGGGCGCGCAGTCCCCCGCGCTGCCCATCAGCGGCGCGTTCGTCACCTTCGTGAAGCCCACCGTCGCGGGCAGCACCGAGGCGGGCGGCTTCTTCCTGCAGGCCGAGGCGGCCGGGCCGGCGGTGTTCGTGCTGGGCTCCGCTTCCGCCACGTCGGTCGCCGTGGGCGACCGCGTGACCCTGAACGTCACGGAGACGGAAGTCACCAGCGGGATCCGCACGGTGAAGGCCGTCACGGACCTGACCGTGGTGAGCAAGAACCACGGCGTGTGGAACCTGGACACCGGGACGCCTCCGGGCCTCAAGGTGGATGTGTCCACCGTCAGCAGCTTCGAGGACGCCGGCACGACCGCGACGTATGAGAGCCGGCTGGTGACGGTGTCCGGAACGGTGGAGGCGGCGGCCGCGAGCGGCGCTGGCTTCACCGGCTTCCCGCTGACCACGACGGGCGAGGCCTCGCCCAGCCCCCTGCGCCTGCGCGTCCCCGACGCCGTGGCGTCGGAGCTGGACCTGACGACGGGCTGCGCCGTGCTTGTGCCCACCGGCATCGTCTGGCGCTTCAATGCCCAGCCGCAGGTGTCCGTGTTCGCGCCGTCCCAGCTCAGCGTGAGCTCCTGCCCCGCCCCCAAGCTCACCGGCGCGCTCGCCGCGAGCGCGACGGAAGTTCGGCTGACGTTCGACCGCAAGCTGGACGCGACCACCGTGCAGGCCACGGACTTCACCCTGGCGCCGGCCGCGGCCATCTCCGCCGCGACGGTCACGGGCGCGCAGGTCGCGCTGACGACGGATGCCCTGACGCCGACCACCCCGTACACGGTGACGGTCAACGGCGAGGTGAAGGACACCGCCGGCACGGTGCTGAACGCCGCGGCCAACAGCGCGTCGTTCACCAGCCTGACGCCGCCCCCCGCCGGGGCCGCGCTGGTCATCAACGAGGTCGACTACGACAACGTCGGCGCCGACACCGCAGGCCTGGAGTACGTGGAGATCTACAACCGCGGCAACGCGGCGGCGGACCTGAGCGACGTCCTCCTGCTGTTCGTCAACGGCAATTCCTCCGCGACTCCGCGCAAGGAATACCTGCGCTTCGCCCTGTCCGACGTGAAGGACGCGGCCGGTAATGCGGCCACGTCGCTGCCCGCGGGCGGCTACCTCGTGGCGGCGCCCCAGCCGTTCTTCGACACCGTGACCCTTCCGGCCGGCACGCTGCGGCTCGTCATCAAGGGGACCTCCGCCACCACCCCGAACGCCGACGTCATCGAGAATGGCGTCAGTGACGGCATCGGCCTGGTCCAGAACGCAACAGGCATCCTGCTCGACAGCGTCGTCTACGAGTCGGGCAGCCTGAACACCACGTTCACCATCGCCACGGCCGCGGGCGACAAGTCGCTGAACTTCGAGGAGGGGACGCGCACCGTCGCCGCCGACTCGAACGCCGCCGTGGGTTCGCTGCAGCGCGTTCCGAACGGCAACGACACGAACAACAACAACGCGGACTTCAAGTTCGTGGGCACGCTGACTCCCGGTGCGCCGACCCCGTAGTCGCTACCCGTGACATCCTGAAGTGACAGGGCCGCGATCCTCCTGGGATCGCGGCCCTTCTTCTTGTCGGCCGGTGGATATGTCACGCTGTCTCCTGTCGGGACGCGCCGCCCGCCATCGCGGTGGGCCTCTGTCTCGAGTCCGCGGCGAAACCCGGCGCCCGGCTCGGATGGCCCATGTCCCTTCCTCGCGTTCTTGCTCCGCTGCTGGCCCTGCTGCTCAGCGCCTGTCCCGGCCCCGGCCCCACGCCCTCCCCGCCTCCCGACAGCGGCGTGCCCGTGGATGCGGGCCAGACTCCCGCGCTCACCATCTCCAGCGCGACGCTGACTCCCGCCGAAGCACTCGCGCCCTATCAGGCCGCGCTCACGGCCTCCGGGGGCCAGGCGCCCTACTCCTGGCGGGTGACACTGGGCCCGCTCGTGGACGGGCTCACGCTGTCCTCCGAGGGTGTCCTGACGGGCACCCCGCGCTTCTCCGGTGACAGCACGTTCACGGTCGAGGTGCAGGACGCCGGGGGCACCCGCGTCGAACAGACGCTGTCCCTGCGCGTCAGCGGCACCGCGTTCGCTCGGCTGCCGGACGCCTATGTCTCCGACCCCTACGCCTGGGCCTTCCACGCGCCCGATGGCGCCGTCGCCCCCGTCTGGAGCACCGGGAGCACGCTGCCGGACGGGCTGCGCCTGGAAGCCGATGGGACCCTGTCCGGTGTGCCCACCGCACCCGGGAGCGTCGTCCTCACGGTGGGCGTCCAGGACTCGGGCCGCGCCGCCTCCTGGACCCAGGCGCTGTCCATCTTCTCGCTGCCGTCCATCATCTCCACCCTGCTGCCGGACGCCGAGGAGGCGCAGCCCTACTCCACGACGCTGACCGCGACCGGAGGCAAGGCGCCGCTCGTCTGGAGCGTGGCCCCGGATGCGCTGCCCGCAGGCCTCACCCTGTCGGGCTCGGGTGTCCTGTCGGGCACGCCCACGACGGAAGGCGCGGCCTTCACCCTCACCGTCACCGACGCCAACGGTCGCACGGCCTCGCGCGAGCTGCGGCTGTCCTTCGCCTCCCGCGACTTCGAGCTGAAAACCCTGACGCTCGCGGACGGACGCGTGGGCGAGCCCTATTCCGAAACGCTCGTCGCGTCCGGCGGACTCAAGCCACACACCTGGAGCTTCACCGGCACGCTGGCCGCCGGCCTGTCCCTTGCCTCCGATGGCACCCTGTCCGGCGTGCCCACCGCCGCGGGCACCGTGCCCTTCACCGCCACCGTGCGCGACGCGGCGGGACAGACGGTGTCGCGCCGCCTGCCGCTGACGGTGCTCGCGCCTTCGAAGCTGTTCACCGTGGGCCACTGGAACCTGGAGTGGTTCGGCGCCCCCAACCAGGGACCGCCGCGCTCCACCTCCGATGGCGGCCTGCCGGATGATCTCCAGGTCGCGGGCGCCCGTGAGGTGATGGGCTCCGCCAACGCCCATGTCTGGGGCCTGGTGGAGATGGTGGACACCGCCGACTTCGACACCCTCAAGGCCGGGCTGCCCGGCTACACGGGCTTCCTCGCGAACAACTCCACGTATGTGCTGAGCGGCACGTCGCTGTACTCCGCGGGCGAGCAGAAGCCGGGCATCCTCTACGACAGCTCCCTCACCTACCGCAGCGCGCAGATCATCCTCACCGCGCAGGCCGCGGACTTCGGCGGACGCCCTCCCCTGCGCGTGGACTTCACCACCCGCATCCACGGCGAGGATGCGCCGCTGGTCGTCATCGTCGTGCACATGAAGGCGTTCGAGGACCTGACCTCCTACGGGCAGCGCCTGCGCTCCTCCGCCGCGCTCAAGAACTACCTGGACGTCTGGCTGCCCGAGGCGCGCGTGCTCGTCATCGGCGACTGGAACGACGACCTGGATGAGTCCATCGCCACCGACAACGGCACCGCGCTGCCCACGCCGTTCGCGAACTTCCTCGACGACCCCACGCACTACACGTTCATCACCGAGCTGCTCACCGTCACCCGCAACCGCACCACCGTGGAGTACGACGAGGTCATCGACCACACGCTCACCACCGACGAGATGACCATCGAGGCCGTGCCCGGCGCCGTCCAGGTGCTCCGTCCCGAGACGTCCATTCCGGACTACGCCGGGGCCGTCAGCGACCACTACCCCGTCCTCAGTCGCTATGACTTCAGCGGCCCCGCCGGTCCGCGCGTGAAGCTCACCGAGCCCCTGCGCGGCACCTTCGTCGCGGGCGAGACGCTGACCTTCACCTGGCGCTCCGCGGGCGTGGGCACCGTGCGCATCGAGGTCTCCTACGACGGCGGCGAACACTGGAGCGTCATTGCCCCGTCGGTGTCCGCGGCCGTGGGCCGCCATGCGTGGACGGTGCCGGACCTGGAGAACCCCACGGTGCGCGTGCGCGTGGTGGACACCGCGAAGGACTCGCGCTTCGACATGAGCCCGGAGGCGCTCTGGTTCACGCGCACGCACCCGCGCGTGTTCATCAACGAGTTCTTCGCGAGGCCGCAGGGCAGCGCCGCGCTCGAATTCATCGAGGTCTACAACGCGGGTCCCGCCGCCGTGGACCTGTCGCGCTGGAGCCTGTGGGATGCCATCTCCTCGCGGCACGTCTTCGCGCCGGGCACGACGCTCGCCCCGGGCCGGGCCCTGGTCATCTACGGCGGGGCCACGGCCTTCCCCTCCGGCACGCCCGACACCGTCGCGGCCTCCAGCGGGACGCTGAGCCTCAACAACGACAGGGACACCGTGCAGTTGCGACGCACCGACGGCGGCATCGTGGACACCTACGCCTACGCGAACCCCGTGGACAACGTGTCCGACAACCGCGCCCCGGACCTGTCGCCGGACGCGGGCTTCGTGCGGCACACCACGCTGCCGCCAGGACTCACGTCGTCGCCGGGCCGCCGCGCGGACGGGGGCATCTTCTAGAGCCGGGGGCTATCGCAGCGGCGGTGAGGTGGGATCCGGCGCGGGTGCATCGCGCCCGGGCACCGCTTCCAGGTCCCGGGCGAGCCATCCTGCGTTCGTGTCCTCGTAGGTGACGCGGATCTCATCCCCTTCCGACAGGTCGCGCAGCTCCACGGACTGTTCGTCACGGCGCAGGTGGGTGCCCTCCTCCACGCGGACCTCGCGCTCCTGGCCGTAGCCGTCCACGAAGAGCACCTCGTCGTCGCCCACCCAGGACACCTTGCCCGCCGCCCAGCCCTGAGCTTCGGGCCGGCCGGAGCCGCCGGTTCCCTCGGGCATCGGCTGCGTGGAGACGGCTTTCCCCTTCACGTCCTCGCCCGCGGCCTTCAAGGCTTCGGGCTCCACCCGCTCCTTGGAGGCCATCAGCCCGCGCAGGACTTCCGAGCGCCCCTCGCGTTGCTTCGCGGAAGGGCCCTCGATTTTCGGCTCCTCGCGTCCACATGCCCAGAGGCTTCCCAGCCCCACGAGGCCCAGCGCCAGCAGGCCCGCTGTCCCGCGCATTCCACGCATCGGCCACGTCCTCCCGCTTCGTGCGAAAGGGCCCGCTCGACATCACGGACCCCGCCCCCACTCCCTCGGGAAAAGATGCGAACGCCGCGTCCCTCCGGGAACCACGCGCTTCGCTCGCGAGACCCGGCTGGGAGGGACCCCGCCCTTCCTGACAGGGGAGCAGGCCAGCGGGCGCGGCGACCCGATGCACCCTCGCCTGGCCGGCTGCCAGGTCCGGAATGCCGGGTGTCGCGCCCCTTCCACCGCGCGGGCCGGGTCATGGGCATGGGACGAGGGGACCCCACGGGCCGTTTCGGGGTGATACTCGCGTCCGGAGCTCCCGACGGAGCAGGGGGCGAGGATGGCAAGCATGCGCGGGCGGCTCATCGGGGTGTTGACGGTCCTCCTGGTCGGGTGTGGCCTCGCGCTGCTCTGGGGCCTGCGCTCCAGGGGACCGGAGGCCGCAGGGGAGCGCGCCACGGTCGCCACCCAGGGGCCGGCCCGTGCCGCGTCCACGCCGGGTCGCTCCGACAGGACGGATGCGGGCGACACACCCCCGCTGGCCCAGGCTCCCAGCGAGGCGGAGGGCGCCCTGGACGTGGAGGTCCTGGTGGGTGAGCAGCCCATCGCGGGGGCTCACGCGCGGCTCTACTGGCAGGGGGCGCGAGAGGCTTCGTCTGGGACGACGGCATGGCGGCGGGTGGGCGAGGGCGTCACGGACGCTCGGGGACACGTCCGGATCGCCTCGGGGCCCGGGCGCTACCTGGTGGCGGTGCGCGCCCCCGCTCAGGCCCCGCTGCTGCGGGAGGTGGTGCGCCCCCAGGGCGAGCGCCTCACGTCGCTGCGGGTCTCGCTCCTGCCCGGACAGTCGCTCACGGGGCACACGGTGGTGAAGAGAACGCAGGAACCGCTGCCGCTCGTGGAGCTGATTCTCACGGCGCACACCAAGACGCTGGAGCCGTGGCAACGCGCCGAGGCGCCCGACGAGGAGCGCGTCTACGTCACGAGCGACGCGCGAGGGGCCTTCCGCGTGGACGGGCTCGCGCCCGGCACCTGGCGACTGGAGGCCCGGGCGCCCGGCCACGCGCGCGTCGTGATGGAGCGCCTGCTGATCCCTTCGGAGGGGCCGCTGACGGTGGCGCTCCGGGTGGCCGGCGTCATCGAGGGCTTCGTCGTGGACGCGGAAGGCCTCCCGGCCGCGGACGCCGAGGTGCGGGTGGACGGCAGCTCGGATCCAGGGGTGACGACGGGCGCGCAAGGTGGCTTCTCCCTGGAGGTGGAGCCTGGCTCCCACACCCTGTCCGCGTGGCGCGGCGAGGAGTCTGGCGCGCTCGACGCCCCCGTCGTCTCCATCGCGGGGGGGGTGGTGCGCGACGCGCGGATCCGACTGGGACCGGGTGCGTGGTTGGAGGGCCGCGTGGTGGAGCGCTCTTCGGGCACGCCGGTGGAAGGAGCCAGCGTCGACCTCCGTCGCTCGGGCGGCGACGAGGACGTCGGCCGTGCCTTGTCGGACGCGGAGGGCCACTTCCGGCTCCGCGGGCTCGCTCCCGGCAGCTACGACGCAAGCGTGAGCGCGCCGGGCTTCTCATCCATCGTGCGGTACGGGCTGACGGTGGGCGCGGGCGAACACTTCCCCGTGGAGCTGATGCTCCCGCGCACCGGCGCGGTGGAGGGGCAGGTGCGCGATACGAGGGGGAGCCCGGTGGCCCAGGCGCGGGTGTCGCGTCTCGCCCCGGGGAGTGACGCGGACAGGGTGATGGGCGAAGCCCGCACCGACGCCACGGGGCACTACCGGCTCGAAGGGCTGCCCCCAGGCTGGATGAGCCTCTCCGCCCGACGCGAGGGCGCCACGGTGGGCGTCGTCCGGTCGGTGGAAGTAGGCGAGGACGGCGCGGCCCGAGCGGACTTCACGCTGGAGGGGACGGGCACCGTGGAGGGCGTGGTGCGCGCGACCCGGGGCGCCCTCCCCCAGGGGACGCTGAGCGTGACGTCCCTCGGCCAGGACTCCGGGTCGCCGGGAGCGGTCTCGGCGGAGGCAACCTTCCGGATGGTCCTCCCACCAGGGCTCCACATGCTGCTGCTCACGGAGCGCGGCCGCTTCGACATGAGTGCGCAGAAGTCGGTGCACGTGGAGGAGGGACGGACGGTCCAGGTCGAGTTCACCTGGGAGGTTTCACGCGAGGCGAGCGAATACCGGGGCGTCGTCCTGGAGCCGGACGGCACGCCCTCGCCGGGGGCCTCCATCACGCTCGCGGCCGCGGAGGGACGGGGCACTCCCCTGATGATGGACTCCGCGGACGAGGAGGGCCGCTTCTCCATCTCCCTCGCGCCGGACGCCTCCACGCGCCGCGTGGTGCTGAACGCGCGCAACGGCGGACGCTCGAGTGAAGCCGTGCCCGTGAGCGCCGGACAGGACGTCGTCGTGAGGCTGCGTCCCGCGGCCTCGCTCCGGGGCCGGGTGGTGCGCGAGGACGGGCCCGTGCGCGGCTTCAGCCTGACCCTCCAGCTCCAGAAGGGCTTCCTGGCCCAGGGACAGGGGCCGCGGGAGTTCTCGGGCGAGCGCTTCGAATGGAAGGGCGTTCCGGCAGAGCCCCTGCAACTGGTCGCACAGGCGGCGGACGGTGCGTCAGGAGAGGCCCGGGTGTCCCCCGGCGTGGGCGGGACACTCGAAGTGGAGATCTCCCTGAAGGCCCTGGCCACCGTGTCGGGCCGGGTGGTGGACGCGGCCACGAAGGCGCCCGTGACGGACGCGTTCGTCTCCATCGAGGGCGAGGCGCACGGGGAGGGCAACGGCCCGGACGAGCAGGGGCGCTTCACCTTCTCCGACGTGCGCGCGGGTGAGCGGGTCCTGCTCATCACGGCGCCCGCCCATGGACACGTGAGACGCCCGCTGAAGTTGCAGGCGGGTGAAGTCATCCATGTGGGCCAAATCGAACTGGAGGCCAGACCGCCGACGTCGGGCCCCCCGTCCCCGTGAGGCGCCGGGCGGCGCTCAGCCCCGCCCGCGCCGCCACTCCGGTGGGCAGCCGTCGCGCAGCACCCCGGCCACCGCCACCGCGCAGGCGAAGCTGGTCGTCATGGGCGCTTGCAGCCAGTGGCCTCCCATGTAGAGCTTCACCTCCCGCTCCCGCACGACGTGGTCGACCTTCACGTCGGCGCCCACGCGCTCCATGAGCGCGGCATCCCCCACCGACACCACCGACTCCAACTGCGCGGGCAGCGTGGGCATCCCTCCCGCCGAGCAGAGGATGACCGCGCCTCGCGCCGCCGCGCGGTCCGTCACCTCGCGCATGGGCGACTCCAGGGCACGGAGCGTCGTGCCGAGGCTCAGGTTCAGCAGGTCCACGCCCACCTCGTCGAGCATCCACCCCAGCGCCTCCACGAGGCACAGCGAGTGCCCACGCACGCCCTCGTCGAGGACGCGCGCCACGTACAGCTCCACGTCCGGCCAGGGACGGACCTGATCATGCAGGATGCTCAGGATGGCCGTGCCATGTCCGTGCGTGTCCTCCAGGTCCAGCGCGGTCTCGCCAGCGCGCCACGCCTCCAACTCCTCGCGCTCGTAGACGCGCGCCTCCAACTCCTTCGCCTCCAGGTCGAGCGTGAAGCGGGCCGCTCCCGCGAGCTGGAGCCCCTGCTCGCGCAGGAAGGCCACCTCCACGCCGCTGTCGATGATGCCCACCTTCATCACTGGCCCCCGCCTTCCGGCCCCGGAAGCCGGGCGTGCCCCAACTGCCGGAACACGTAGGTGCCCAGGGTCACGGACTCCGTCCGGGGAGGAACGGCGTCCGGGACGGACACCGTCAAGCGCACGAGCGAACCCGCGACCAGCATCAGCGCGCCCAGCCCCGCCACGAGCAGGAGCGTGAGGATGCCAATGCGCCGCACGACGAAGAGGCCGGGATGATCCGGATCCTCCAGCAGGGGCAGCCGCGCGGGGAGCGGCGATGCGACAGGACGCGGGGGCTCGTGGGTCATGACCGTTGGTTCCCGTCGCCGCGTCAGGCGGCGTCCGCCTCGCCCACGCCCGTGCGGTACAGCCGCCGGTAGGGAGCACAGCGCGCGAGCATCTCCGCGTGCGGGCCCCGGCCCACCAACTGACCTCCCGCGAGCATCCACACCTCGTCGGCCAGCGGCGCGTTGGCCAGCCGGTGGGTGATGAACAGCACCGTCTGCCGCCGCTCCCGGGCACGCGCGAGCAGCGCGTGGACGATGGAGGCCTCGGTCTCCACATCGAGCTGAGAGGTGGCCTCGTCCAGCAGCAACACGGGCGCGTCGCGCAGCACCGCGCGGGCCAGCGCCAGCCGCTGACGCTGCCCTCCGGAGAGGCTTGCGCCCGCCTCGGCCACCGGAGTGTCGTAACCCTGGGGCAGTGCCGCGAGGACGGACTCCAACCCGCACAACCGCACGGCCTGCCGCAGGCCCTCGTCGGACACAGCGGAGAGGCCCAGCGTGAGGTTGTCGCGCAGGGTGCCGTGGTACAGCTCCACGTCCTGCCACACCACGGCGAGCTGCCGGCGCAGCTCGGACAGCTCCAGGGTTCGCGCGTCGCGTCCGTCGTACAGCACGCGCCCCCGGCCGGGCTCCTCCAGCCGCGTCAGCAGTCGCGCCAGCGTCGTCTTGCCGGAGCCGCTCGCCCCGACGATGGTCACCACCGCACCGGGCTCGATGCGCGCGCTCACCTCGCGCAGCACGTCCTGGCCCGGCGCATAGCCGAAGGACACATTCTCCAGTTCCACCCCACCGTCCAGCCGCCGCGCCAGCGGAGCCGGGAGCTGGAGGGAGCGGTTCGGATCCTGCTCCGGCGTCTCGTTCAAGTACTCGAAGAAGCGCTGAAGGTGGACGCCGCGCTGCTGAAGGCTCGTGACGAAGGAGATGACCTCGATGACCGGACCGCGCAGGTACGCGGCATAGGCCACGAAGGCCACGAAGCCGCCGAGCGTGAGCTGCCCCTGGAGGATGAGCCGCCAGCCCAGCCACGTGAAGAGCGCCGTCTGCGCGGCCTCCACCGTGCGCTCGAACAGCCGCAGCCGCCCCTCCACCCCATGAGCTCGCAGGTGCGCCTGCAACACCGACCGCATCAGCCCCGCCGCGCGCTGGTAGATGAACGGCTCCAGCGCCAGCACCTTCGTCGTGCGGCTCTGCCGCAGGGTCTCCACCTGGAGCGCGTTGAGCGAACCGTGGACGCCCATCACCTCCTGCCACGCGTGGCCCATGGCGCGCCCCATCACGAGCGGCACCGCCACCACGAAGGGCAGCGTGGCCAGGGCCGCCAGCGCCAGCTCCCAGTGGAGCGAGGCGAGCGTGAACGGGATGATGATCAGGAAGCTGAGCTGCGAGAAGACGAGCCGCAAGAGGCCCAGCACCAGGGACATCCCGGCCTTCGCGTCCTCGAAGCGGCTGGTGAGTTCGCCCACCTGGCGCCGGGAGAAGAAGCGGTCCGGCAGGTGTTGCAGGTGGTTGAAGAGGTAGAGCGCGGCGGAGCTCTCCAGCTTGATGTTCAGATAGGACGAGTAGAAGCCCAGCAACGCCTCCGCGAGCGCGGCCGCCACCGACGCCGCGAGGATGCTGAGCACGAGGACGTGGAGCAGCTCCAGGTCCTTGAGTGACGACACGTGGTCGAACAGGAGCCGCGTGAGGAAGGGCGGCACCAGGAGCAGCAACGTGATGACGGGGCCCAGCAGCGCGCCCCGGGCGAGCGAGCCCCAGGCGGGCCGCAGCAGGCGCAGGAGCGCTGCGAGGTAGCGCGCCGACTGCCGCAGCCCGGGAGGTCCCTCCTCCTGCATCGCGCCGGTCTGTTCCATCAAGGGGCCCTCACAGGTGCGTGAGCACGCTGCGCGCGAGCGCGTCCACTTCCTCGGGGATGGCGTGGACGCGCAGGCCGGTCTGCTGCTCCAGCCGCTGCCGCGCGGCCTCCAGCACCTCGTCCCGGACGCCCAGGAACCACGTCTCCGTCCACCGGCTGCCCAGCAGCTTGCGCCCACCCATCATCGCCAGGCCCACCACCGTGCAGGGCACGTCGTGCTCGCGGGCCAGCTCTTCCAGATACTCGCGCGTCGCGATGACGTCCTCCGGCTTCGTGTCCACCGACACGGAGAGCACGACGAGCCGGGGGAGGAACGTCTCGTAGATCATCGTGGAGGCGTTCGTCCGGCGGTCCGCGCCCGCCGGTGAATAGAGCAGTCCGTTCTGCCCGCCGGTGATGACCACGTCGCAGTCGCGGGCCAGGTCCAACATGAGCCGCCGCTCGAACGCCAGACGCGGCTCGGCGTCCACGCGCAGCACACGCGAGTAGCCAGTGTCCGCGCCCAGCAGGATGCCCGTGGGCTCCGTGGAGTGGTGGCGCACACGCACGTGCTTCGCCAGCGCCTCGCGCAGGTACACCTGCGTGGTGAACTTGCCCTGCACCGTGTCCGTGCCGAAGACGCCCAGCAGGTTGCGCGGCCGGTAGTCCACCAGACCCGGGTGCGCGAGCGCGTCCTGCTCCGGCACGGCCACGCGGTAGAAGAGCGAGGGGTCCGGCTCCAGCCCGTCGAAGAGGTCGTAGTAGAGGATGTCGTCGTACAGCGACACCACCGGCAGCCGCTTGCGCGTGGCCACTTCCAGCAGCGCCCGGACGTGCGGCACCTCGGACTCGAAGTTCAGTGAGCAGGTGAAGACGACCGCGTCGAAGTCCTGCTTCGCGATCTCCGCGGGATCACTGTGCACCGGCACGGACAGCGACCCGGCCTGGATGTACGCGCCCGCGTCGCTGAGCGACACGGTGTCGTCGAACACGACCGACGCAGGCGCCACGCTCTTCTCGCGGAAGCGCAGGAGCGCGTAACCCTCCTTGTTGTACTTGAAGACCGCGGTCCGCTTGCCGCCGAGCACTTCCGTCACCTGCGCGCGCGTGTACATGTGGCGGCTGCGCAGCGTGGGGGCCTGGAGGATGGGCAGCCGCTGGTCGCCTTCCCAGATCTCCGCCAGCTTCCGGTACAGCACCTCCGGGTCGTACTTGGGATAGGTGCGGGTGTCCGGCGCGATGAGCAGCGGCACGCCGTAGTCCGGCATCTGGAAGGTGTGCTCGCGCTCGGAGCCTTCCACGCGCAGCGCGTAGCGGGCCTGCGGGTGCAGCAGGAAGTACTGGAAGGAGACGCGCAGCCCCGCGACGTCGACCCCCTCCGGGTCCAGCGTGATCTCCCGGCGTGCGTCCGACGAGCCCTGGCGCGACAGCCGGCGCAGGAGGAACGGCGGCGGCGCTTCCTCTCCCGGCGGCCCCACGTGGATGAGCACGCACTTGAACGGATCCACCGGGAAGGCGGTGAGCAATTCGGGCTTGAAGGCCGGCAGGCGCGAGACGACGTCCGCGTAGCGCTGGAGGAACAGCGCTCTCGCGCGATCCCGCTGCGAGGGATCCGGCATCATGAACAGCAGGTCGCTGCCGCTGAAGACCTCGAAGCGGCGCCACGTCTCGCGCGTCTCCGCGTCCACCGGCGCGGGGAGCTGCGCTTCCACGAGCTTGATGAGTCCGAACATCCAGCAGTTGCCCGGCGTCAGCCAGTGCTCGCTGTAGAAGTCCCGCCCCCACGTCGAATAGTAGAGCCGGGGCAGCGACGGCGGCGGCGCAGGCACGGGCGCGGCGACGGACACCTCGCGAGGCAGCTCCGGTTGCATCACGCCGTCGAGCCACTCGATGCCCTCGTGCCACCAGTGGCCGAACAGCTCCGTGTCGAAGGCCAGCACGAACGTCTGTCCGTCCTGCACGAGCGAGCGGCGCGACTCCAACAGGTCCCAGAACGCGCGCACGTGCTGCGGCACCTGCGCGCGGGCAGCCTCCAGGTCGTAGAGGCCCTTCTCGCCCAGCCCCACCTGCTGGCCCGTCACCGCGTGGTACTTGAGGCCCGTCCACACGTGCCCGCGCTTGTTCGCGGGCACGGGCACGCCCAGCTCGTCGAAGTATTCGGGCCGGACGTCGAAGCCCACGTCGCGGAAGAACTCGCGGTAGATGGGATGCGCCGGGAAGGTGGCGTCGGGCGACTTCCACAGGTGCAGCCCGATGCGGTAGTCGTGGACGAGCACCTCCAGGTCCTCGTGGCGGAACACGCCGCTGGGGTCCTGGGGCTGCGAGGCGCCAATGCCGTTGAGGCTGAGCGCGGTGCGGCGGATGCCGTGGCGCGTGAGCACGCGCTCGATGCCGGGCTGGAAGGCGCACTCCGGCAGCCAGAAGCCGTCCGGCTCGCGGCCGAACACTTCCTGGAAGGTCTCCACGCCGCGCGCCACCAGCCGGTCCGCGGTGGCGGGTTCGAAGAAGGGCAGGAAGTTGTGCTGCGGGGAGGACGTCCAGAGCTGCACGCCGGGCAACCGCGAGCGCCCGAGCTGCGCGAACACGTCGCGCAGGCTGTGCTCCTTGAGGAACTTGAGGCTGTCCTCCACACGGTGCAGGTACATGCCCGCGGTGCGGTGGATCCGCGACAGCGCCTCATCGGAGAGCGACTGCGGGAACTTCTCGTAGCGGTTGTAGAGGTCCAGCCGCGACGTGCGCTCCACTTCGCGCGTGGCGATGCGCCCGAGCAGGTGCAGATAGCCCGTGTAGCGCTCCTCGCAAGCAAGGAGCTGCTGCACGAGGCACGGGGTGAAGGACATCACCAGCGTGCCGGCGAAGCGCCGGGAATCCCAGCGCTCCAACATCCGGAACAGCGGAAGGTACGTCTCCGTCAGCGCTTCGAAGAGCCAGTTCTCCGGCTCATCGAAGAGGGGCCCCGTGCCCAACACCTGCGGCATGTGGGTGTTGAGGATCAGCGTGAGGCTGGGATTCATGGGGGGCCGTGAGACGAAGGGAAGCGTGAGGCTGAAGGCTAGCGGCAATCCTCGTAGGGGGACGTGGCGCCGTCCTCCGAGCACACCCGGTGGGCCGAGTTGTACAGGTCCTGCCACACCGTACCCGGCCCCGACGCGACGAGCGTGTACGTGGTGGACGAGAAGTTCGACGTGGCGAAGCCCATGACGTCCGGACCGCCGTTCACCGTCTCCAGCAGTTCCGAGACATCCTTGCGCGTGTAACGCATGCGTGACCTCCGTGTGTGGCGTGGGTGAGAGCGTGCGGCGCTGGCTAGCAGCCGAAGGTCGCGGAGTCCTCGGGGGCGACGCGGCCGCCATCCTCACAGGTCCAGCGGGTACCCCAACTGTTCTGCCACACCATGCCGCCGCCGAACGACGGGACCAGCGTCCAGTAGGAACCGACGATCATCGATGTGGAGAAGCCCGAGACATCCGGATCACCCAGCACCGAGTCGAGCAGCTCGCTGACATTCTTGCGCGTGTAACGCATCCGAAGACTCCTTGTACGGCGGTGGGGGGAAAGGCGTCGTCCCGGGGGACTAGCGACAGGGGCTGCTCGCGGCATCCTCGATCATCACCTGGCCGCCGTCCTCGCAGACCTTGTGGCCGGGGTAGCTCACGTCCTGCCAGTACATCCCGCTCGCGGAGGGGACCATCGTGTACGTGTAGCCACCGAACGTGGACGTCCAGAAGCCCATCACATCCGGGCTGCCCTGAACGGTGTCGAGCAGCTCGGAGATGTTCTTGCGCGTGTACCGCATGGGGAGGCTCCAGCAGGTGGGGGGAGGTTCCGCGAAAGGTGGGAAGCCTAGGAAAGGACCTGGGAAGGAACAAGCCAGGGAAGGTGGGTGAGCATGGCCCCTGCTACACTTCCCCTCATCCAGGGGCCCGGTCCATGCGCCGGGTCCTGATCAGCACACGCAGGCCGTGCTGGGAAGCCACGCCGGTCCCTCCTCCGCCCTCCCGTCAGTAGGTGCCCCAGCGCGAAGGAAGGGGCGTGCTCCACTGCGTCGCCACTCCGGGGGTCGCCAGCGGGGTGGTGCCGACGATGCGCATGACGCTGGAGTCCGTGTTCAGCTCGGACCAGTTCACCGCGATGTTGCGGCAGTAGCGGTCCTTCGCGAGCCCCGTGTCCAGGTTGTGGATACAGGGGGTGGCATCCCAGACGCGATCCGCTTGCAGGCGCTGGACCGCGGTGACCGTTTCGTTGGGCATGGCACCGGAGGCCCTCACGAAGGGCACGCCATCCACGGGCGAGCCATCCGCCGCGAGCAGTTCGAAGACCTTGCCGGAGTAGCTGAGCGAGCCCGGCAGGCTGAAGTCCCAGGCCTTGGCGGTGAAGGGCGCGGTCTGACCACAGGAGGCTGGTGCTCCGGGTGCATCGGTGCAGTCACCGCCCAGGTGGAGCACCAGCACGGCCCCGGCCTCCACCGTGTAGCCCTGAGGAAAGGTGAAGCTGAAGTCGGCGTTGGTCAGCTCCAGGAGCGAGATGCCGCCCAGCGTCCCGCCGGTGACGGCCACCAGTTCGATGAGGTCCTGCGAGAGGTCGGGGTTGATCTCGGTGATGCGCAGCGAGGCCTCCGGAACGGTTGTGCCGCCGTCCGCACCCGCGTCGGCCTGACCGGCGTCCGTGCCCGCATCGGCGTGTCCCGCGTCACTCTGGCCGGCATCCACGCCCGCGTCGCCTTCACCTGCGTCCGCCTGACCGGCATCCGTGAGCCCCGCATCCTGCGCGGGGGCCTGAACACAGAGTTCGTCGACACAGACGATGTCCGGCCCACGGGTCGCGCAGTCGCGGTCCTCCGTGCACTCGGGATCCGCCGGGCATCCGGCGAGGAGCGGGAGCAGAACGAGGGCTGTGAACATCGGGACGCCACGCGGACGAAACATGGAAGGGCCTTGGGTCAGGGGGACTGGAGACACCGCGGGAATCACGGGGCTGGGGTCGGAGAATGACACTGGTATAGCGGGTCCCCCTGTCATGGCGGGGGCTCTTCACGGGCCACGGGCCGCGCGTAGAATCCTCGCCATGAACCTCTTTCGTGGCCTTGCGCTGCTGACAGGTGGGCTCGCGGTGCTCTCCGGGTGCGCGACGCTCGATACGTCGAACCTGTCGCCGTCGTGTCGCAGCCAGTACAACGCCTGTCTCGACAGTTGCCAGCCTTCCTCCCGGGTCGCCTTGCGGATTCCCCAGGACTCCGTGCAGGGACAGTCGGTGGGCCGCACTCCCGATACGCAGACGCCGGGGTGTGTCGACGAATGCAACCAGCAGGCGAAGACCTGCTCCTGAGGGGAATGGGCGCATGCAACCGGAGCACTCCGAAACCCTGGACGGCTCGACGCCGGACGTCACGCCGCTGGCGGCGGAGGTCGGAAGCCGTCAGCCGCTGAGCGCCTTCACGCTGCTGGCGGGAGGCGATGTGTTCGAAGCACGCGGAGGCCGCCCTCCCGTGGAGGGCCCCGCGCGTGCCCGCGCCTATGTGCAGGCGAAGCTGGAGTTCAAGACCTACGGTGCCCCCGCCGCGCAGGTGCAGCGGGTGCAGGAGGAGATCGCCCGGCAGCTCTCCGGCAACCTCGCGCTCATCGCCCGGATGGAGGCCGCCCGGCCCCTCACGCTGGAGCTGATCCCTCCCGGACACGCCCTGGCGAAGTATGGCTATCCGAAGGCGGTGTCACCCCGGGCCGCGGGCCTGTTCTGGGATCGTCCGGACTGGCCCCGGGCGCGCATTGCGTTGAGACAGGACCGGCTGGAGTCGGAGCAGTACCTCGTCTTCCACGAGATGGCGCATGCCATCCAGGGGCTGGCCTTCACGAAGGACGAGAGCGAGCTCATCTACCGCACCGTGCTGCGCACGTACCGCAGCCGCGCGGCGGTCGATGAGGTGTTCGCCATCTACAGCGAGCGCGAGTTCGTCACCGGCGTCTCCGCCCACGACCTGCGCGCGCCGGGGGTGTACGGCATGGCCCGTCAGCGGTGGAACGAGGAGCACCTCTTCACCCGCTTCGTGCGAAACCTCTACTTCCCCTACAAGCCCCTGGCGGGCGGCAACGCCGGTTCAGCGACCTCCAGCTTCGGCTGATCCGAGCCATACCGTCTCAGCTTGAGGGGCGACCGTGCTGCTCAGGCTTCCTCGTCGGGCAGGAGCGTGCGGAGAAGCTCGTCGTCGGGACCGAGTGGACGCCAGCCGGGCGGCGGTGGCAAGGCAAGGCAAGGCAAGGAGCGAATCGCCTGCCAGCTCCACGCGCTTCTCATGCGTGGACGGAGTGAATGCTCCCCATCGGGCGAGCACCTTGATCATCCGGACACGCGTGGCTTCGTCCTTCATTTCTGGCCAGCCTTCGGGAAAGTCTCCGGCCAACTCGCGCACGAACACATCCCTCACCAGGCGCGTCACCTTCCGACGCTGCTCCGCCTCCGCAAGCAACACACTGAAGACCTGAACTGCGGCCACATCGTCCTTGCCGAGTTCCTCGGCCAGTTCAATCAGCGGGACGGCAGGACGTGACTCGGCGAAAACCGAGAGGGAAGAGCAACCCCGCTCTCGGACCCGCTCATACAGACGGACCTTCCAGTTGCCCTCCCAGGACCGTCCGTCGGTCATCGCCTTCTCCCAGGAGTGAAGTTCAGCGGGATGTCGTACAACTTCATGAACTCCACCACGATGTCGAGGACCTCGTTTCGCGTCAACATCCGGCCCAATCGGGTCTCGGCCCTGCGAAGCTCCCTCATGACCAACTGGTTCCACTCGTTGGGCCAGGTGCGGCCTAGGCGCCAGTCCCCGCCACCGTGGATGGCCTTATGGTGGGCCCGCTCCAACCGGACACAGAACTGGTCGATGTCCATCGGGCCCTTGAAGCCGCGCTTCTCGAACCACTCGCGGTGTTCTTGCGGCAGGACATGATGCTTCGGAGCCTCGGACATGCCGGCTCCCGCTCTTCCCGTCTCGTGCATGCCGCGAACCTCGGGCCCCTCCCCCAGCGCCTCGCGCACGCCCTTCGGCAGGTCCCAGTGCGCCTGCGCCATCAACACCTGCCCCGCGCTGATGCGAACCGCGGCGCTGACCACGGGTGCGGAGAGGACGCCCGCCTGAACAAGACTGCGCATCCTCTCCACCCACTCGGCGGTGACGACCATGCGTGAACCCATCATCACGCCGCCCGAACCCATCACCAGCCCCACCCCCAGCGTGACGGGCGCGGCGGGCGGAGGCCTGGACAGCGTCGCCTTCAGCGCGGGATGAGTCTGCCACTTGAGGCAATGACGGTCGACGCGAAGTCCGGAGAGCCTCCACGTCGTGAACCCCGATGCTCTATCGCGTATGAGGCTCCAATGGAGCGAAACGAGGGGTGGACATCCCCACGTTCGTCGTCGAAGCCTTCAAGGAGCACCGGAGCCTGTGCGGGGCATCAGTGCCGCTCAGACGTCCTCGTCGGGCAGGAGCGTGCGGAGAAGCTCGTCGTCGGGACCGAGTGGACGCCAGCCGGGCGGCGGGGGCGAGGCACGGAGCGCAGCCCTGGCCTGGGTGACACGCTCCTCATGGGTCTCCGGGGTGTAGGCGGACCACGACCCGAGAGCCTTGGCGACCGCGAAGCGATTTGCGTCATCCAACACCGCCGGCCAACCGTCAGGAAGATTCTGGGACAAGATGCGAACGAGCACATCGCGCACAAAGCGCGTGACCCGCTTGCGCTGTTCCGCCTCGGCGAGCAAGCCGCTCAGCACCTGAACTCCAGCGACGTCGTCCTTGCCCAGCTCTTCTGCCAGTTCGACCAGGGGGACAGCGGGGCGAGCCTCGGCAAAGGCGGTGAGCGAGTCATAACCCCGCTCACGGACCCGTTCGTAGAGTCGGACCTTCCACGGACCTTCCCAGGACCGTCCGTCGGTCATCGCCGTCTCCCAGGAATGAATTTCATCTTGATGTCGTAGAACTTCATGTTCTCCGCGACGATGTTCAGGGTTTCATTCCGCGTCAACCTCCGCCCGATTTCCGTTTCGGAGTCGCGCAGCAGCTTCATGATCATCCGGTTCCATTCACCGGGCCAGGTGCGGCCCAGGCGCCAGTCTCCGCCCCCGTGGATGGCCTCATGGTGGGCCCGCTCCAACCGGACGCAGAACTGGTCGATGTCCATGGGGCCCTTGAAGCCGCGCTTCTCGAACCACTCGCGGTGTTCTTGCGGCAGGACATGGTGCTTCGGAGCCTCGGACATGCCAGCTCCCGCCCTTCCCGTCTCGTGCATGCCGCGAACCTCGGGCCCCTCCCCCAGCGCCTCGCGCACGCCCTTCGGCAGGTCCCGGTGCGCCTGCGCCATCAGCACCTGCCCCGCGCTGATGCGAACCGCGGCGCTGACCACGGGGGCGGAGAGGATGCCCGCCTGAACCAGGCTGCGCGTCCGCTCCACCCACTCGGCGGTGACGACCAGGCGTGAACCCATCATCACGCCGCCTGAGCCCATCACCAGCCCCACCCCCAGCGTGACGGGCGCGGCGGGCGGAGGCCTGGACAGCGTCGCCTTCAGCGCGGAGACCATCGTGAGCATTTCAAGGAATTGAGCCGCCGCGACAACCCGCCCCGCGCGCTCCATCGCCACACGCGCTCCTTCCTGGATGGATTGGAACTCGAGGCTGAGTTGTCCCATCAGCTCGGGCATCGCGGTCGCGGTGGCCTCCACCTGCCCGGCCTCCGTCGACGCGAGCGCCTTCATGGAGGGAGCCATCCGCCGCTGCACGCGGTCCAGGTCTATGAAGAGCCTCTCCATCCCGTAGTAGGGGCAATCCTGGCGCACCACCTCCGCGAGGCGGAGGAAGTCCACCCATGCCGCGAGCAACGTGGCCCCAGACATCGCGGCCTGGAGACGGGGACCCGTCATCTGGAGGAGACCCAGGGCCATGTCCGCATCCGAAACCGTCCCAGCGGTGTCCACGAGCAGGGTGGCATCCGCCAGTGCGCCACGGAGCCATTTCAGTTGGTGGGTGCCGTCGTCCGCATAGCGCGTGAAGGCGCCATCGGCCCCACTGAAGCCCCGCGTGTTCGCCGCAAGCGGAGGAAGCCTTCTGGCGCTGCCGGCCAGGGAGTCCCCCACCTCATTCATGGCATCGAGGACCGCCCGACGAAGCAGCAGGACCTCCGGCATTCCAATCCCAGAGGCGCTCTGGCGAGGGTGCACGATTTCGGCAGGTTCACCGCCTTGCGGCTCAACCCTCCGCCGACTTTCGCTGGCGGCATCCGACAAGGAAGTGCGCTGCCGGAGCGCACGCGCACCCCCTCTCCTGGTGGGCGCTTCGACTCCAGCGCAGCCCGTGACAAGCAAGGCCAGACACAACACCACGACCTTCGCACGCATCGTTCATCCCCCGGCGTCGCCAGAGGGTACACCGGGGCCCATGACGGCCCCGGTGTACAGTGGCCCTTCCAAGGGCGCGCCTACTGGATGGCGAAGATGAGCGTCACCTTCGCCTGCACCGTCTGCTCTTCCGGATGGATGGGCGTGGTGGGCGCGGAGCGCGACTCGGCCATGTCCATGGCGAAGGTGGCCGGGTACAGGCGCGGCGCTTCCGTCACCGTGCTCGCATCCAACACCGCGCCCAGCTTCACGTTGAGCGCCGTGGCCAGCACCTCCGCTGACTTGCGGGCTCGCGCCACCGCCTGCCGCAGCGCCTCGCCCTGCACCGCGTCCTCGCGGCTCAGCCCGAAGCGCACAGAGTCCACCCGGTTCGCTCCCGCCGCGAGCGCCTTGTCCAACAGCCCACCCACCTTCGTCAGGTCCGTCACGTGGACGCTGACCAGGTTGCTCACCCGGTAGCCCTTAAGCTTCGGCTCCCCTCCCTGCGGCGGCGCCGGCGTGTATTCGGGATAGACATTGTAGTTGCGCGTCTGGAGGTCCCGCTTCGCGATGCCCGCGGACGTCAACGCCGCCAACACCTTCTCCATCCGCTTCGCGTTCTCTTCGCCCGCCGCCTTCGCGTTCGGCGCGGACGTCTCCACCGCCACATCGATGAAGGCCTCGTCCGGCTGCGCCTTCACCTCGCCCGTGCCCTCCACGCGCAACGTGCGCACCTGCGGATCCACGGGGGGGCGCGCCTGGGGCGAACCGGGCGGCTGTGACTGCGCGGCGGCGGTGAAGCCCGCGAGCACCACCAACGTCGACAACATCCTGCGAACCGTGGACATGGCGCCTCCTTCCAAAGGCTGGGGACCTTCCTCGCCTCTAGCGCGAAAGCCCCTCATGCCTCCAGGACGGCCCGGGCCCGGCGGACATTCACCGGGCCCGCGACGTCCTGCGCCAGACGGTCGCTCAGTGCGGCAGCGACTCGCCCGCGGAGTCCATCGTCATGGTGGGCTCCGGCTTGCGCGACGGACGCCGCGTGGCCTTGCGCACCTGCGTCTCCGCCTTGCGCCGCGCCGTGCGCAGCGCGTCCCGGCCCATGTCCATCACCGCGGACACCGCGCCCGCCAGCAGGTTGCCCGGCGGCGTGTCCGGCGCGGCCGGGTGCGGGTGCGTGGGCGCCGCCCGCTTCGCCAGCTCCAGCGCCTCGCCCACCTGCCGCAACTCCTGCGGCTTGAAGGTCTTCTTCACCTCCGGGAACAGGTACTGCTCCTCCTCGGTGACGTGGGCGCGCACGTTCTCCATCAGCACGTGCATCTTCGCGTCGAAGCGCTCCGCCTCCGGCGGCATCGTGTCCAGCTCCGACAGGAGCCACTTCACGACGTGGTGCTCCTCCAGCGCGCGCAGCACGTCCGCGGAGAGGTCCTCCGCCCGCGCTCGCACCGCCGGGTAGAAGACCTGCTCCTCGATGGCCGCGTGCACCGACAGCTCGCGCACGATGTCGTCCACCAGCTTGCGCTTGTGCGCCAGCGCGTGGTCGCCCGCCTTCTCGAACTTGCGGAACAACTGCTCCACCGTCTTGTGGTCCGCCTTCAGCAGCATGATGGCATCCATCGGCCGTCTCCCTTCCAGCAACGGGGGCCCGCGCCTCCCCCTCCCGAATGCGCAGGAGTCCCTCTCCCTGGCGCAGCGCGGCACGTTCCGAATGGTGGGGATGAATTCCCGCCCGTGCCCACCGTGCGGACGCGAGGGGCGAGGGAGCGCGGGTGGGCACGGGCGGGAAT
>NZ_RAVZ01000820.1 GCF_003611635.1 Corallococcus terminator
CGGTTGCGGGGCACGCCGGGGCTGGCGCTTCGCTCCATCGTCGTATTCATGCGGTCTCCTGTTTGCAGCCTTGCGGGCAGGCGTGGCAAATTTCGCATTAAATGTGGTGTGATTCGTCACCACTTTAATTTTCGAGCGTCCTGACGTCAAATAGCGAAATGGAGAAAACACTTGAAACAGCACACGCGCCCGCGAAGAAAGGCCGCCCGTATGGCGGTGTGGCGCCGGAGGCACGCGCGGCAGAACGCCGCGATGCACTCATTCGCGCTGGGACGCGCGTGTTCGGCACGGTGGGCTTTCGCAAGGCCACCGTGCGCGCGATCTGTCAGGAAGCGAAGCTCAACGACCGGTACTTTTACGCCGCGTTCGACAGCACCGAAGCCCTGCTCCGCGCGACCTACCAGCAACATGCCGAAGACTTGCGCGCGCAGGTTTCAG
>NZ_RAVZ01000821.1 GCF_003611635.1 Corallococcus terminator
GCTCGGGGACGCTCACCATCCACGTGGGAGCGCCCACCACCGGCCACTTCCCACCCGAGGTGGTGGAAGCCTTCCAGTCCGTGGCAACCATCCCGGTCGCCGACGGCACCGTCGTTTTCCGCGTGCGCGCGCACGACGCCCAGGGCAGCGCGCTAAGCTTCACGTGGTCCACCAGTTCCGGCACCCTGGGCACGGCCTCTAACGCTGCAACCACCAGCGAAGTCCTCTGGGCGGCTCCCACCTGCGTGCCCGCAGGCAACCTGCTGTCCGTCACAGCTACAGTCACCAACGCCCTCGGCCTAACCACCTCCTACTCATTCCGCCTCCAGAATGTCGCTCCGTGTGGAGTCAACCCGTCCGCGAGGCTCGCGGGAGGTGAATGGTATTCGCTTTCGCTCAAGGCGGACGGCACCGTCTGGGCCTGGGGCACCTCAAGGT
>NZ_RAVZ01000822.1 GCF_003611635.1 Corallococcus terminator
GTGCTTCGGCCGGCCGGAGCGGGACAGCTCGTGGCCCTCCCCCGGGAACAGCAGCAGCTCGGTCGGGACGCCGCGACGCTTGAGCTCGACGAACAGCCGGGTGCCCTGCTCCAGCGGGCAGCGCAAGTCCTCCTCCGAGTGGATCACCATCGTCGGCGTGGTGATCCGGTGCGCCGAGGCCATCGGCGACTGGGCGGCGATCCGCTCCGGGTCGGTGCCCACGTACTCGTCGGGGAAGAAGACCCCGATGTCGGAGGAGCCGACGAAGCTCACCGGGTCGTTGAAGGCCCGCTCGCTGATCGCGGCGACGAACCGGTCGGTACGGCCGACCAGCAGCGTCGTCATGAACCCGCCGTAGGAGCCGCCCATGATGCCGACCCGGGAGGAGTCCAGGGTCGGGTCCTCGAGCGCGGCGTCCAGGAACGCGACGACGTCGTC
>NZ_RAVZ01000823.1 GCF_003611635.1 Corallococcus terminator
GAAGCCAACTTTAGTTGTTGGTGCTGGTCAAGCAGGTTCAATGCTGATTAGACAAATGTTGAAAAGTGACGAAATGAAACTTGAACCGGTATTAGCAGTCGATGATGACGAACATAAACGCAATATCACAATTACTGAGGGTGTAAAAGTCCAAGGTAAAATTGCGGATATTCCAGAACTAGTGAGGAAATATAAGATTAAAAAAATCATCATTGCAATTCCAACTATTGGTCAAGAGCGTTTGAAAGAAATTAATAATATTTGCCATATGGATGGCGTTGAGTTATTGAAAATGCCAAATATAGAAGACGTCATGTCTGGTGAGTTAGAAGTGAACCAACTTAAAAAAGTTGAAGTAGAAGATTTACTAGGCAGAGATCCTGTTGAATTAGATATGGATATGATATCAAATGAATTGACGAATAAAACTATTTTAG
>NZ_RAVZ01000824.1 GCF_003611635.1 Corallococcus terminator
GCCGGCGCACACCCGACGCCGAGGCCCGGCCCACGGCCCGCGCCGAGGATCGTCGTCATGCACACACCGCACCGTCGTCCGGGACTCACCGCCGTCGTCGCCGGGATCGCGGCGCTGGGCGGCGCCGGCACGCTCGCCGCGGTCCTGCCGCCGGCCGGTGCCGTGGTGCACCACCGTCCGGTGGTCGTCGCCGACGCGGCCGCACTCGGCCTGCCCGCCGCGCCCACCACGACGACGCCCGGCACGGGCGGGCGCACGCGGAACGCAGCGGTGGTCACCGGTGCCCCGCCGGCCCCGAGCGCGATCACCGCGATCTTCTGACCTACGTGCCGGCCTCGGCCCGCGTCATCGTGAAGGGTTCGTCGTCGGGCACGGGCTCACCGCTGACGAACTCCGCGGCTCGCCGCACCGACCTCCGGAACGCCAGGGGGTCGGAC
>NZ_RAVZ01000825.1 GCF_003611635.1 Corallococcus terminator
CCGTATGGCCTCCTGTAGCGGTTTGTTACGTTTTGGTTGGTCTACCATCATGGAAACCGGAGAAACGCGCCTACGGCTTCGTAGTGCGCAATTTTGCCGTGTCCGTCATTGCCCTGTCTGCCAGTGGAGAAGAACCCTCATGTGGCAAGCCCGTTTTTATCAGGCTCTACCGAAAATCGTTGTGGATTACCCGTCTTCCCGATGGTTGTTTCTGACGTTAACTGTCAGGAACTGCGAGATAGGTGAACTTGGACCAGTCCTTACAGCAATGAATGCGGCGTTTAAGCGAATGGAAAAGCGAAAGGAGCTATCACCTGTTCAGGGGTGGATCAGGGCTACGGATGTGCGCTGCCATCCTTACCTCGCGTCACCTCCGTAGCCCTGATCCACCCCTGAACAGGTGATAGCTCCTTTCGCTTTTCCATTCGCTTAAAC
>NZ_RAVZ01000826.1 GCF_003611635.1 Corallococcus terminator
GGGTTGGGTGGATGTTCGTACAAAGCGGCGAAGGGACAAGCGCTGGGAATGCGAGTGCCGGTTCGTGTCGCCCGGTGGAAAATGCTCGTCCTGGATTTCCGCCGCCAGCGCTGAAGGCTACGTTTCCCGCGAGCTTGCCTTCAGCGCGGGTATCTTGCTCGGCAGGGAGCTTGCTGCGCGCTATGCCGTATTGACCCCGGTTGAAACGACCACGTATCAATGAAGTGGCAGGGCGAAGAATGCCGGCGCCACGCATGCTTCGCCATCCTGAAAAACACATCGTTTGCCGACGTCGCTACCGAGTCCTTTAGCGGGGCCAAGTCATCGTGCGCACGATCGCTCCATGTGCCGGCACCACAAGCGTGCCCTGACGTACCACGCCGTTATAAGACGCACTGACCTGGTACTGGCCACGCGGCAGGTGAGCGTAGAAC
>NZ_RAVZ01000827.1 GCF_003611635.1 Corallococcus terminator
GACGTCGCCTTCGCCGGCGCCTACCTGCGTGGCGTGCCGCTGAAGGACCCGCTGACGACCTTCGACGCGGCGCTGAAGAACGCCACGACGATGCCGACGCAGAGTGGCGTCGGACGCAAGGGCCTGACGACCTCGATCTTCCAGAAGTTCACCGACACCTCGACCGCGGAGTCGGTGTCGTGGCAGCTCGAGGGCGGCATCAACGACGCCGGTCTCGCGCAGATGGCGACCGCGCTGCTGGCCGACCCCCGCACCCCCGCCTCGCGTCGCGCCGAGCTCCGCGACGACGCGGCCTACCTGGCCGACCGGGCCGGCCAGTACGTCAACCTGTTCGACCCGGCCGTCGACTTCTTCCAGGGCCGCAACGCCGACGGCACGTTCGCCGACGCCCCGGCCGACTACGACCCCGAGTCGTGGGGCGGGGTCTACAC
>NZ_RAVZ01000828.1 GCF_003611635.1 Corallococcus terminator
CGCTTGCGCACCCGCCCCAGGTCCGGCTGCCGCTGGAAGCTCGCGCCCCCGTCGGAGGAGACCGCCACCACCGCCGTGGAACCTCCGTCCGACTCCAGGCGGAACGCCTGGATCCACAGCCGCCCGCGCGAGTCCCGGGCCAGGAGCGCCCGCGAGTACGCCGTCGAATCGTCCGCGTTGAACACGCGCACCGCCGGCTCCGGCGCCCAGGTGTGCCCGTCCTCCTGGTAGCGCCACCACTGGAACCAGACGTCGTGCCGCGACGACGCCGAAAGCGAAGGCGCTTCGAACGCGTACACGAGCGCCACGTCCCGCCCCACGGCGACCAGCTCCGCCCGGTCATGGTGCGAGGCATCCGGCTGGACGGAGGCGAGCTTTTCGAAGCCCTGGAACCCGTCCTCGGAGCGGAACAGGCTCAACCCCTCCCCGCC
>NZ_RAVZ01000829.1 GCF_003611635.1 Corallococcus terminator
ACCGGGGCGGTGATGGAGAGGCTGGGAGCCGTGTTGTCCACGGTGAGCTTGTACTTCGTGGTGCCGGTCTTCCCCAGGCCGTCTTCCGCCACCGCGAGCAGCTCCAGGACGCCGTCAGTCGTCGGCGTCCACGTGCCGGTAAGCTTGTTGCCCGTCCGCACCTCGTTGAGGAGGTAGGAGCCACCCGCCGTCACGGTGAAGTTGCGGACGCCGGAGCCTTCGGCATCCACCGCGGTGGCCTCGATGGTGAGCTGGTTGGCCACGACGTTCGCGGCCCCTGCAGGAGCGCTGAAGGGCGTCCCGTCGTCCCCTGTGAACGTCACACGCCACGTCACTGCCGGCGGCGCGTTGTCGAAGGGCGTCGGCGCGGTTGCCGCGTCGAACAGCGCGCTCACATCGAGGCTGATAGCGTCGTAGACGTTGGGCTCCGC
>NZ_RAVZ01000082.1 GCF_003611635.1 Corallococcus terminator
CGTCCAGACGGCTCCCCAGGCGCGTCCCTGGGTGGAGACGGGCTTCATGTCGCGGGCCCAGGTGGCCGGCAGGGACCAGGCGATGCGCACCATCGGCCTGCCCCCAAGCACCCCGCAGGGCGCGGCCACCACCCTGCGTGACGAGCGGCTGGGAGATGGCAACAGCAACTGCCTTGAGCGCGCCATGGCGCTGGCGCGGCCCGGTGACTCGGTGGTCTTCCTCACCGACTCGCGCGACGGGGTGGGGCACGCCGTCGTCCGCAGGAAGGATGGCTCGCTCGTCGACCCCAATGAGCCGAAGCGCACCTACCCGGATCTGCTGGCGTACCAGTCCTCCCACCCCCACTACAGTCAGCCCCTGTCGGTGCCGCGTGAGAAGCTCGCCGCCGTGCTGGGGACGCCTGTCGGGCCCGGGCGCGATGCCCTCATCCAGACCCTGGGCCTTGCGTCCGTGGCGAACCGGCTCGTGGCGGACACCTACGACATGCGGACGCTGACGACCGCCTGCGGTGCGGTGCACGCCGCGGTCGCCGCCAATCAGAACGCGGGCGCCGGCCACATCATGGCCGAGGCGATGCGGGCCGCCATCTCCTCCGTGCGGAGCTCCCATCCGGAGTGGAGCGCGGAGCAGGTGATGGATTACGCAGTGGCCGCCACGCATGCCAGCCTCGTCGGGCCCGGCCATGGGCTGGATCAGCTCAACCAGCTCGGGGCGCGCGGCAACGTGGTGGAGATGATCAACGCGCTGGCGACCGATAAGAGCACCTTCGTCGGCGGCGGGCTCGACCTGACGAATGGAAAGGACCTTCGGCCCGAGCTCAACGACCTGAGCAACAACCAGGCCTTCCACTGTTTCTTCTTCGTCACTGCGGGCTACGTCGCCAACGGCCAACCGCTGCTCACCGACGTCCTGGCCAACGGGGTGGGGGCCTGGGGGCACGAGGTGCGTGACGAAGGGTCATCGCGCGAGGACTACATCGCCAGCAACCTCTCCATCTCCATGGGACAGGGCCTGTTGGAGCGGGGCCTCTCGGGGGACATGGGCCAGGTGGCGGACGCTCCGGAGGTGATGCTGGCCGTGTACACCCCGGAGGCGGGCTCGGGCCCCGGCGCGGACCGTGCTCGGCGGATGGCGACCGAGCGCATCGACACCCTGAAGGACGCGCTCGTTACGCTGGAGAATGGGAAGGACTTGATGGTCGCTTCGGACCTCGTCTCCACCGTCCTGGGAAGGGCCTTGGATACCTTGGGCCTCCACGATGCCTCCTACGTTCTTCCCATCGCGAATCCCCCGGATTGGGTGAATCCGGCCAACCAGTAGCTTCTGCTCGAAAGCGTCCACCCCATGCCCCACTTCGAATCACCCGAAGCTTCCCCGCGTCCCATCTCCGAGCCGCGATGTCGGAATCCCCGCGCGAAGTCCCTCACCCCGCTCGCCGTGGCGCTCCTGCTCGCGCTCACCGCCTGCGGGCCCGACCTGATGCAGGAAGGGACGTGGGGGCAGGGCGCCGCGACGGCGCTCACCTCCGCGACGCCCCTGTCCTCGGCGCGAGAGCACCACACGGCGACGTTGCTGTCTGACGGCCGGGTGCTCGTGGTGGGAGGACTTGCTTCCTACGTCAACGCTCTCGCCAGCGCGGAGCTGTATGATCCGGCCACCGGCACCTGGTCCGCCACCGGCTCACTCGCGCAAAGCCGTTTCAACCATGCGGCGACGTTGCTTCCCGACGGCCGGGTGCTCGTGACGGGAGGAAGGGGGGGCGATGAGCTCGGCGCCCTCACCAGCGCGGAGCTGTATGACCCGGCCACGGGAACGTGGTCCTCCACGGGCGCGCTCTCGGTGGCTCGCTACTTCCACTCGGCGACCCTGCTGAACAACGGCAAGGTGCTGGTGGCGGGGGGCCTTGGTGTCGGTGTCACCGGGTCCAACATCCTCGCCAGCGCGGAGCTGTATGATCCGGCCACCGGCGCCTGGGCGACCACCAGCTCACTGCCGAACATCCGCTACCGGCACCAGGTGACGGCGCTGCTCAATGGCAAGGCGCTCCTCGTGGGCGGACATGCCGCGGCCGGCGCCTACTACTCCTCGTGCCTGCTCTACAATCCGGCCACCGGCACCTGGGCCGCGACCGCCGCGCTCCCTGCGTACCGCGTGGCTGCCGGACAGACGCTGCTGGCCGATGGCAGGGTGCTGGTGACCGGGGGAAGCAACGCGAACGTCAGCCTCGCCACGGCCGTGGCGTACAACCCGGCCACGGGCACTTGGGCCGCCACCGCCTCGATGGCGGAGGGTCGTTCCTTCCACTCCGCGACGCTGCTGCCCAACGGCAAGGTGCTCCTCGCGGGCGGAAGCAAGACCGTCCAGGTGTATGACCCGGCGACCGGCTCCTCCACGGTGGGCGCTCTGACGCAGTCCCGCTCCAGCCACACGGCGACGACGCTGCTCGATGGCCGGGTGCTCGTGGTGGGCGGCCTCGGCAGCATCGCGCTCGCGACCTCCGAGGTGTTCGACCCGACCACGGGCTCGTGGGCGCCGACTCCGACCCTGGCCGAGGCCCGTCAGCTCCACACGGCGACGACGCTTCCCGACGGCCGGGTGCTCGTCGTGGGCGGGCTGGGCGCCAACGGTTCCCTCGCCAGTGCCGAACTCGCGGACCCCGCCACGGGCACCGTGTCCGTCACCGGCCCGCTGGCCCAGGCCCGCGACAGCCACACGGCCACGCTTCTGACGGACGGCAGGGTGCTTGTCACTGGCGGAAGGGACGCCAGTGGTTCTCTTGCCACCTGCGAACTCCTGGATCCGGCCACCGGCACCTGGACGACGACGGGTCCGCTCGCGACGGCTCGCCGCCTCCACACTGCGACGCTGCTGTCCGATGGCAGGGTCCTTGTCACCGGCGGACTGGGGGCCAGCGCCCCGCTCGCGACCAGCGAGGTGTTCGATCCGGCCACCGGCACCTGGACGATGACGGGCTCACTGGCGGCGGCGCGCTCGCTCCATACGGCGACGCTGCTGAACAGCGGCAAGGTGCTCGTCGCGGGCGGCAGGAGCGCCACCGCGGCCCTGGCCACGGCCCAACTGTTTGAGCCGGCCACCGGCGTCTGGAGCGTGACGGGCGCACTGACGGCGCGTTCCGCTCACACGGCGACGCTGCTGGACAACGGCAAGGTGCTCGTGGCCGGTGGAGACGGCGCCACCGTGGCCCTGGCCACGGCCCAACTGTTTGATCCGGCTACCGGCGCGTGGACCGCGGCGGGTTCGATGGCGGTGGGGCGCTCCAACCACACCGCGACGCTGCTGCCGGATGGCCAGGTGCTGATGACGGGCGGCAAGGTCGCCACCGGCTTCCTCTCCAGCACCGAACTCTTCGAACCGACGCTGGGGGCCTGGCACACCTCCGCTCCGCTCTCGACGAGCCGCGCCTGGCACACCGCGACCGTGCTCCCCGGCGGAAAGGTGCTCGTCATGGCGGGGCTCGGCGCCAGCGGCACCCTGCGCGGCTTCGAGCTGCATGACCCGGCCGTCGAGACCTGGAAGGCGACCGGGCCGCTCGCGCAGGCCCGCCGCTACCACACGGCGACGCTGCTGCCTGACGGCCGGGTGCTCGTGGTGGGAGGGCAGGGGTCCGCCGGAGCGCTGGCGAGCGCGGAGCTGTATGACCCGGCCACCGGCACCTGGGCCCCCACGGGCGCGCTGATTGGGGCCCGCTACGGCCACACCACGACGCTGCTGGGCAATGGCCAGGTGCTCGTGGTGGGAGGCATTGGCACGGCGGCCCTCGCCACGGCGCAGGTGTATGATCCGGCGACGGGTGTCTGGACCGCCACGGGCTCGCTTGCCCAGGCCCGGTACTTCCACACCGCGACGCTGCTGCCCACCGGCAAGGTGCTCGTGGTGGGCGGCCATGGCACGGCGGCCCTCGCCACGGCGCAGTTGTATGATCCGGCGACGGGCCTCTGGACCGCCACGGGCTCGCTGCCCACGGTCCGCTACAGCCACACGGCGGCGTTGCTGCCCGCGCAGCTCCAGACCACGCCGGGGCAGGTCCTCGTGGTGGGCGGCCAGAGCACCACCGCCATCACCTCGGCCGTTGCCACGGCCGCGCAATACAACCCGACGACTGGCACCTGGAGCGCGGTGAGCGCACTGACCCTCGCCCAGGCCCGTGCCTGGCATTCCGCGACGCTGCTGAATGACGGCACCCTGCTCGTGACAGGGGGGACGGGCACCAGCGCCTCGCTCGCCACGACCGAGCTGCTTAATCCCTTCTTCAAGGCCCCCTCCGTGACCGCCAAGGGGGCGCTCGTCCAGGCCCGCTCGCGCTTCACGGCGACGCCGCTGCAAGATGGCCGGGTGCTCGTGGCGGGCGGGACGGGGACCACCGCCATCCTCGGAAGCGTGGAGGTGCATGCCGCCGGTACGTGGTCGAACACCGCCACGCTCATCCAGGCCCGCCGGGCGCACACGGCGACACGGCTCTCCAACGGCCAGGTGCTCGTGGTGGGCGGAGAGAACGGCACGAGCCTCCCGTACCTCGCGAGTGCCGAGCTGTACTGACCCGCGCCCCGCGCCCCGCGACAGACGTCAGCGGGGCAGCGGGTGCGGCAGGGTTTCTTCCCGGAAGATCAGCAGCCCATCCATGACCATTGCCCAGGGGGCCGTCGTCCACGAGTAGCTCAAGGGACGGGCCACCCTGGGCCCGAGGGCACGAAGCTGGCTCCCATCCAGATACCGCGTGTCGGAGGTGTGGCCAGACAACGCCTCGCCCTCCAGGGAGTCGGCGCGCGCGGGTTCGAGGGCGTAGGTGCGACCACTGCCGCCCAGCGAATGGCTCCCGGAGCCCGCGGAGAATCCAAGCACGAAGGCCTGTGCCCCGAACTTCTCATGGACGTAGGCGCCGACGGGAATCCTGTGACGGTCGTCCGTATCCAGGACCGTGAGGTCCCTTGCCGCATGGACGGTGGCAAGCCAGACAATGGCCTTCCTGGACGTGGGGGACTGGGACAGGAGCCATTCCAGATTCATGAACATGGAGCGGTCACGGTCGTTGTGACCGAACCAGTCGAGGGTCCCGCTCGGCTGCGCCGACGCCCGGGACTGCTCGGTGACTTCACGGGTGACGAACCGCACCAGGTTGCGGGCCATCTGCAACTGGCCCTGGGCGCTCGGGGTCGCAGCCGCACCGGGCCTGGAGAGTACCGACTCCAGATCCTTCCAGCAGCCCAGTATGAACTTCGGGACCTCCGGTGTGTACGGGTGGGCCTCGTCGTACTGCCAGGACATGTTCCGCTCAATGACCGCTGCGCACTCGGCCTGCCTCGGGCCCTCCAGGAACGGGATGAGCTCACGCGTCATCTCGCGCTGTGCGTAGGTGCCCCGGTTGATCTGATCATCAATCCCACCGGCGACGAGGGTTCCCGCGTTGATCCGCTCGGCGAGGAACGGAATCAGGGGCGTCATCTCCTGGTTGGCCCACATCGGGCCAATCGCGGAGGCCACCCTGTCCTCGCTGACGGTCTGGCCCTCCTTCAACAGCGCCTGGATGTGGAGGAAGTCATAGGTGCCTGTCTCGATGAAGAAGGTATCGAATTGGCATTCCTCCACGAGCCTGCGGGTCAATTCCACCTTGAAGGTGAGGGTCCTGGCACTGCCGTGGTGGGATTCCTCGCCAAGCAGGGCCAGCCGCTTGTCGCAAAGGTCCCGAACGATCCGGTCGGCGTCGGATAACGCCACGGCCTCATGCGGGGGTGCGCTCCTTGGGTTCGAGGCACAACCCGAAAGCAAAGGCAGCAGGAGCAGGAACAGGAGGTATCTCATTCGCGGTCCCTTCATGGGGAGGAGTGCCGCGTCTTAACATTCGCTGGCACGTCTTTGCCTGCTCCTTCATGGAAGTGACGCCGCGGCAGCCGAGCGGTGTTCCTTGCGCATGAGCATTCACTCCCGGCGTTTTGAAGTCAGTCACGGCGATTCACTCGAGCAGGGGTCCTCACGAGCGGTGCCGATTTGTTCGCCCGTGGAGGACCACGGCGGAATGTCCCGTACGCGGTCGAGGCTTGCCTCGCTCTGCTTCGCCCTGTGCCTCGGTCTGGCGGCCGGAGTCGTCACGGGCTGCGACGACGATGATGGGTCTTCGAAGCTGCACGCGGACCTCCAGTCCATCATCGAGGACGCCGTCTCGAAGGGCGTGACTCCGGGCGTCTCGCTGGCCGTTGCCTCCGACGAAGGCCCGACGTGGCTGGGCGCCGCCGGTGTCGGGGACATCGAGCGAAATGAGCCCATGTCCGCGCAGCACCGCTTCCGCGCGGGCAGCATCCTCAAGACCCTCGTCGCCACCGCGGTGCTCCAGTCCGTCGAGCGGGGCACGCTCGCGCTGGAGGACGCCCTGACGGAGCGACTGCCGGCGAGCGTGACAGACCGCATCGAGAATGCGCAATCCATCACCGTGGCCATGCTGCTCGCTCATCGCTCGGGCATCCCGGAGTGGGTCACCGACGAGACGAACCTGGCCATCATGGCGGACCCGGAGCACCTCTGGACACTCGACGAGATTCTCGGCATCGCCGGAGCGCAGCCCTCCGTGTTCCCTCCCGGTTCTGGATATGGCTACTCGAACACCAACTACGTGCTCCTCGGCGAAGTCCTCTCGGCCGCGGAAGGCCGGAGCTGGCGCGCCATCGTCCGCGAGCTCGTCATCGAGAGAGCGGGGCTCTCCCACACACGTCTCCCCGAGCCGGGAGACCTGGACTGCCCCGCGCCCTGCGCTCGCGGCTACGTCCCGTTCGATGAGGAGCTGGCGGATCTCACCGTCGTCGACCCTTCGATGGCCGGAGCTTCTGGTGGTCACGCCCTCGAGACCACCGTCTCCGACCTCCTCACCTTCTGGAAGAAGCTGCGCGCCTGCGCGCTCTTCGAGCGCAGGCAGACGCTGGAGTCCATGCTCGCGTTCCAACCGGCGCCCGAGCCCGAGTCGCGACTGGTGGGCTACGGGCTCGGAGTGATGCAGCTCGACTCCCGAGGGGTCGTCGCCGTCGGCCATCTGGGCACCACGGCGGGCTATCAGAGCTTCATGCTCTATGTCCCCGCGACGGGCCGCTACATCACGGGGAACATCAATGTGATGGGCGACCTGGCCGCGGTGCTCGTGCCCCTCATGGACCGCGCGGGACAGCCTTGAGTCCTGGCGTGGAACGCGGGGCGGCGTAGGGCAAACTCCGGCCCTTTCTACCAAAGAGAGGGGTTGGCGGGAGGCGCGTCCTCCAAGAATGGCGTCACCATCGATTCGAGTACCTTCGCCTCTCCTGAGATTCCGATATGAGAGGTCGCGGGGAGGATCACCAACCGCGCTGCGGGAACCTTCGTGAGCATCCCAGTCGCGGCCGCTTCCTCATCGCCTCCGCCCCGCAGCTTGAACATCGCCACCGCGTGTTCCGGCTTTACGCCATCCGCATCACCCACGATGACCATCGTCTGGGCTGAAATGGCGCGCATCTGAGCGTCGGTGATGCTCTGGTCGTTGATGTTCAACACCTTCATCTTCTTGACGTAGGCCTCGAAGGCATTGGGTTCAGCCGTGTGCTTCTTGAACGCTGCTTCGATGGGAGAACCTGCGAATGCCTTGGCGCTCAGGCCCTCAATCGCCTTGAGTACCGCAGGGTACCAACCGTCCTGACGATAGGTGGCCGACAGCGAGACGAGCTTGTTGACGAGCGTGGGGTGACGCAACGCCAGTTGCAGTGCCACCCCTCCACCTTGGGAGTAGCCCATCACATCCGCGCGCTCCACCTTCAGGGCCCGCAGCAATGCCGCGGCGTCATCGCCGAACTGCTCGTAGGACATGGCTCGCGACGTGTCGGCGGTTCGGCCGTGGCCCTGTTGGTCAAAGACAATCACAGGGCGCTTCGCGGCGAAGGCCGCCACCCAGGGCTTCATGGAGTCGGTGGACATGAAGGCCCCAGGAATCAAGAGCAACGGAGCTGTCCTGGACTTGCCTGGCTCTCCGTACACTTCGTAGTAGAGCGTCAAGCCGTTGATGGGCAGATGGCCACTGTGTGAAGGGCTCGGTCCTTGTTGAAACATCCGGCTGGCCTCCTTTGAAGAGAGGGCACCACTTATGTCGCAGCGGGCACGGGTCGTCGACGACTCGCTTCTGCGATGTAGAGCACTTCACATCGTGAGCCTTCTTCGCCTCCCCAGGCCCAGGCGCCGAACGCGTTCATGAAGTCATCTTCCGCGAGGGGATGGCACGTCGCCCGATACGGCACACCCACGGCTGTCATGGATTGACCTCACCCTGTTTTGACGGAGCGGACGCGGTACATGCTCGTTCCCCATGCTGGCGGAATAGAGGCTCAAGGGCTGGCCCGAGATGAGGGGCCGCGCCCAGGCATTCAGGGACCTCGTGGTGCCCGTTGCGGACAGGCGGGCCTCCTGAGATACCCTGGGTTCACCTCGTCCACTGTCCCGTCCCCATTGCCGCAAGGACGAACGGCGCTTCCTCGACTCGGGAAAGCCAGACGTGGACGGGACCGGTTTGAACGGAGCGTATCGCGATGGCTTTCTGGGACAAGGTGTTTGGGCGGGGCAACGCTCGCCGTGAGCGGCGGGAGCCGGAGCATGGCCCCATGGAGGCTCGTGTGACCGAGCTGCTCGAGGAGGGGACGAGACTGGCTTCCCGAGAGCGCTACGAAGCCGCGGCGGAGCGCTTCAACGCGGCGCTCGTGATCGCACCGAATCATTCGCTGGCGCTCCTCAACCTCGCAAGCGTTGCCCAGGAACGGGGCCGCCACGAACAGCAGGGCGCCAACCAGTTGGACGTGATTGAACGGCATGACCGCGAGGCCGTGGAACTCTTCGAAAGGGCTCTCTCGGGAACGCCTTCGCTGTCGGTCGAACTCCGGATGCAGGTGCTCATCCGGCTGGGTCGGATGCACCGCCTGCTGGGGGAGCATGAGAAGTCATGCGACGCCCTGCTTCGTGTCGTGCGTGATGCCGAGGCTGGTGCCCAGGCAAGGGAGGCCGCGAGCGGCGAACTGGCCACCACGCACGCACGGCTCCTGGGTTACCCCGAGCGGAACCTGTCGGAGGCGGAGGCGCGGCGATACAGCACGCTCTGGAAGGAGGCCACTTCCCCCCTCCAGGGCTTGCTGGCAGGGGACGCGGTCCGCCCCCTCTCCCAGGCAGAGGTGCGTCGATTCGAGGCGGCGCGGCTCTTGCTCCAACAGGCGTTGGATTTGATCCCGGAGAATTGGGCCGCGGCATGGACACTGGGCATGGTGGAACGACGCCTGGGCAACGACGTGCGAGCGTCGGAGTGCTTTACCCGGGCTTTCGAGCTCAACCCCTACAATCCAGACGTCTGCCGTGAGGCCTCCATCAGTGCGGGGCTTGTCGGGCGCATGGAGGACGCGGTGCGCTTCAGCGAGGCGGCCCTCGTGGTGGGCCCCGATGACGCGGGACTGGTGGCCAACCTTGCCCTCAACCTGCTTCTGGCGGGGCGCGCCGCCGAAGCCCTGCCCCGGGCGCGAGAGGCCGTGGCCCGCGCTCCCAAGGACCCCGTCTCTCGGGCGGTGCTCGCGTTGACCGAGCAGGTCGCCTCGGGAGCCATGTCTGTCGAAGAAGCACGGAGGAAGGCTCTCTCTGGACGGTAGGTGCTGGCGGTTGTCACCGCGCGGAGGCTTTGGAGTCAGGCGCCCGGGGATGGGTCATCCCCCCTCGGGGGCCTCCCGCGTGGCCCTGGCGGATGCCACCGGCGACAAGAACGCGGACATCCTCGTCGCTGGCAAGGGGTTCGTCTCCGTCCTGCCAGGCAATGGCAACGGCGAGTTCGGCAAGGCCATCACCTCCATCACCGACGTCGAAGCCACCTCCTTCGCCGTCCATGAGGTCAACATGGATGCGCGGGTCGACGTGGTCGTGGCCTCGAACAAGGCGCCCGGAGTCACGCTGCTCCTCAACCAGGACAACGGCACCTTCACCCCGTTCACGACCTTCCTCACGCTCTTCCCTGTCTCCGCGGTCGCCCTCGCGGACTTCACCGACGATGGGAAGCCGGACCTCCTGCTGGTGGAGCCCACCCTCGACAGGGTCGTCGTGTACGTCAACACGTCTGGAGACCCGGACCTCAATACGGAGCGGCAGGTCCTGACGCCACGGTAGGCGCCGTGCGACCCGGCCGGCTCCCTCTCACGGGAGCCGGCTTTGTCTTTCACCTCGTGCTACGGCAGGGGCCGCGAGCCCGCCGACGGACCCTCGGGGACCGCGGGCCAGCCGTTGGGCCAGGTGATGGCATCCACGAGCATCACCCGTGCGGTGTGGGCGCTGTTCCACGCGTGGTAGACCATGAACGTGTCACCGCGCGGCCCGGTGACGACGGAGTTGTGCCCCGGTCCCACCCAGCCGCCGCCCGTCGTGAGGATGGGCGAGCCGAGCTTCGTGTACGGGCCCAGCGGGCTGGTGGCGCGCGCCACGCCCACGGCGTACGTGCTGTTGTAGTACGCGTTGCCGCTGTAGAAGAGGTAGTAGTAGCCGCCGCGCGCGACGACCCACGGCGCCTCCACGACGCCGCCCTCCCACCCCAGGTTGTTGGTGATGAGCGTGCGCCGCGTCCCCACCAGCGCCAGGCCATCCGCCGACAACTGCTGCCCGTAGATGGGCGTGGGCTGCCCCACCGCGTTGCCGTCCGCCTTCCACACGAGGAACGGCGTGCCGGCGGTGTCCTTGAAGAACGTCGCGTCAATCATCCCCATGCCCGTGTCGTGCACCAGGGGCCGGCCCAGGTCGGTGAACGGCCCCAGCGCGCTGGCCGACGTGGCCGCGCCAATGGACAGGCGCCCATCCGAATGCCGCGCCGTGTAATACGCGATGAAGCGCGTGCCCACCTTGTGGATCTCCGGCGCCCAGAAGTCGCCCGTCGCCCACGAGGGTCGCGTCCCGGACGGGAAGATGAAGCCCGCGCCCGTCCACGTCACCAGGTCTGTCGACGTGCGCAGCGCGAAGGCGTTGGCGGCACCCCCGGACGTGCAGGCGGCGACATACCGCGTCCCATCATGGATGACGCCCGGATCCGCGCAGTCCACGGGGACCACCGGGTTCTGGTACAGCCCGCCACAGCCGGTGTAGCGGAAGGACATGGCACACGCGTTCGAGCCGCTGAAGTACGGCGCCCAGCCGTTCGACAGCACCGTGTATGAATTGGGAGACGCGTTCGTGCACGCCCGGTCCCAATACACGCGTCCGCCGACGTCGTCGTACTGCGCCGGGTGGTTCGCCGGGCGCAGCCACGCCGCCCCGTAGGTGACACGCGTCGCGCATGCGGTGGCCCCGGCGCAATCCGTGTCGAGCGCGAGGACGCACGCGTTGTTGCCGGTGAAGTACGGCCGCCAGCCATTGGAGAGCACCGCGTAGGAATTGGTGCCCTCGTTGACGCAGACGCCGTCCCACGTCACCAGGTCCGCGGCGACGTCGTATTGCGCCGGGTGACCCGAGGGCCGGATCCACCGGTCGCCGTAGGTGATGCGCGTGCTGCACGCAAGCTCCTGGGTGGCGGAGCCCGCGGGGGACGCGTCCACGGGCGCGGTGTCGGGGCCGCAGCCGGAAGCGAGCGCCGACAGGGCGCCCACGACCGCCAGGGCCAGGATGCGAGGGGATGTTTTCATGCGAAGACCTCCAAGAAGGGGGGAAGGTGAACCAGTATGGTGGTCCGGATAAATCAGTCAAAGCTGTTTTCCCTGCTTGTGCTGAAGGCGTGTTCCCGTGGCGTCATTCGTTCAGGGAGCCTCCCGGACTCAATCTTTCCTCGCTCGCGCGTCTGACCTGCTGCCGTGCCTGTGCCGCATGCATTCCGATTCTCGGAGCATGTGTGTCCTTGGAGGCCATTCGCCGTGACCTACCCATCTGTCTTCCGGGGAGCCCGTTGGCTCGTCCTGGTGCCCCTGCTTGGCTGCGGTTCCTCCTCCCTGGAGGCCGCTGCCGCATCCCACCCGAACGCGCCCGCTTCGCGCCCGCTGGCGCTGGTCACGGGACCCGAGCTGCTGCGGGACGTGAACGCCCGACCGAGCCCCTTTCCGCGCATCGCCACCAGCAGCTCCGGGTCTGGTGGAGGTGCCGTCACCCTGGCCAATGGCACCGCTGTCATGGCGCTCGAGGATCACCTGACGGGATGGGACCTGTGGCGCAGCGACGGCACCTCCGCGGGCACCACCCTCATCCAGGACCTGACGCCGGGGATGCTCTCCAGCATCCAGGGGCCCACGGAGCTCACCGCCGTGGGCAACGCGGCCTACTTCTTCACGGCACGGAGCTTCCTGGGCAGGACGGGCCTGTGGAAGACGGATGGCACCACGCCTGGAACCCTCCTCCTCCAGGAGTTCGAGGGCTCGGAAGATGACTCCGACAAAGGGCGCGGCACCGTCCTTCCGTTCGGCTCCGGCGTCCTCTTCTCCTTCGGCAACGCGCTGTGGAAGACGGACGGCACGGCGGCGGGGACCCGGGAGCTCAAGCGCTTCCCGTCCTGGGTGGGCCCCTTCGGCCACGCGTCCTCGGGGATCACCGCGCTCGGCGTGGCGCTCGACGGCGTCGCGCTCTTCATGGGCAACGACCCCGCCACCGGCATGGAGCTGTGGAAGACGGACGGCACACCCGAGGGCACCGTCCTCGTCAAGGACCTCGTCCCGGGAGAGACGAACGGCCAGACCTGGCGCTTCACCCGGATGGGGCAGAGCGCCTTCTTCATCGGGGGCCTCGCCATGGATCAGCTTTGGAGGAGCGATGGCACGCCGGAAGGCACGACCGTCGTGTACGCGTTCCCGGAGTTCCGGGACCGCATCAACGAGATGACCGCTGTGGGAAGCACCCTGTTCTTCTCCACGGACCGCGCGCTCTGGAAGAGCGATGGGACGACGGCGGGCACCGGGGAGGTGCAGGGCTTCAACCGCTGGGACCCGTACTGGCTCCAGACCGTGGGCAGCCGGCTCTTCTTCCTCGCGTACGACGACGACGCGGGCGAGGAGCTGTGGACGAGCGATGGCACGCCCGGCGCCGCCTCGCGCGTGGCGGACCTGTGGCCCGGGGCAGGGGATTCGCAGATCTCCAACTTTCAGCCTTGGAAGGACCATCTCTACTTCCAGGCCACGCCCCAGGCGGGCGTGCTCGGCCTGTACAAGACGGATGGCACCCCCGCTGGCACCACGGCGCTGAAGACGTGGGAGGGCTACACCGGGGACGACGCCCCGAGTTCGCTCGACCTGGTGAGCCTGGGAGACTCGCTCCTCTTCCACGTCGAGCCGCTTTCAGGCGGGACGCAGGTGTGGCGCACCGATGGCACCGTCGCGGGGACGCGCCTCCTGGAGCCGCTGAAGGCGGGCGCGACGCGGTCGTCCATGGCGTCCCTCTCCAACGTGGGGGAGCTGGCGGGCCACCTCTACTTCCTGGCCTCCGAGGACGGGCAGCTCCTCTCCCTCTGGAAGAGCGACGGGACGTCCGCCGAGACCTCCCGGGTCACGACCTTCGCCAACACCCGGGCGGACCTCTTCGCGGAAGCGTTCGCCACCTGGCGGGTGGGCACCCGGTTGTTCTTCGGGCTGGAGGACACCACGCACGGCGCGGAGCTCTGGCGGACGGACGGCACCGCGGCGGGCACGGCGCGGGTGAAGGACCTCGTCCCCGGCGAGGATGGGAGCGACCCGCGCAACTTCATCGAGGTGGGCGGGGGGCTGCTCTTCACCGCGGGCAGCTATGAATCCATGCAGCTCTGGAAGAGCGATGGGACGGAGGCGGGCACCGTGCCCGTTCCGCTCTCCGACCCGGAGGCCGTACTGAACGAGGCGCATGCCTTCACGAAGCTGGGGGACCGGGTGCTCTTCGCCGCCAAGAACGCGGACCGCGAGGACGTCCTCTGGGTCACGGATGGCACGACCGGGGGCACGCGGGTGCTCAAGACCTTCGTGAAGGGGGTGGGCGTCAGCTCCACCTGGGTCAACGACATCGCGGTCGCCAACGGCGTCGCCATCCTGGCGCTGACGGAGTTCCACCAAGACGAGGCCGCGGGCGACCCGGCCCGCCTCTGGAAGACGGACGGAACGCCGGAGGGCACCGTGCAACTGGTCCCCCAGACGTTCGGCGGCCTGGACGCGCTCGCGTGGGTGAACGGGCGACTCTACTTCGCGTCGAGCAACCCGGCGAATGGTTGGGAGCCGTGGGTCAGCGACGGGACGGCGGCGGGCACGCGGATGCTCGTGGACCTCCACCCGGGCACCGGCAGCAGCAACCCCCGCCATTTCCTGAAGCTGGGCACCACCGTGTTCTTCACCGCCAACGATGGCACGCACGGGATGGAGCCGTGGGTGACGAACGGCACGCCGGAGGGCACCTCGCGGCTGGCGGACATCTGGCCCGGCGCCGAGTCCGGCATGCGCTTCTTCGTGGCGGACGGCACGTCCTTCCTCGCGCCGCTGGCCCTCGAGGATCGGGGCCTGGTGCTCTTCTCGGCGGCGGAGCCCGGGCACGGCGCGGAGCTGTGGCGCACGGACGGCACGGCGGCGGGCACCTCCCGCTGGGTGGATGTGCTGCCCGGCCCGCTCTCCTCGGACCCCTCCAACCTGGCGCGCCTGGGCGACCGGCTCTTCTTCTTCGCCGTGGACGAGGCGCATGGCCGCGAGCCCTGGAGCCTCTCGCTGGACTTCACACCGACGGCGCCGGACACGACGGCGCCGGTCCTCACCTGTCCGGCCAACGTGACAACGCGGGCCAGCGGCACGGATGGCGCGGACGTCACCTACGCCGCGACCACCGTCGCCGACGAGCGCGGGGAGGCCGTCGCTCCCACCTTCAGCCAGGCCTCCGGCACACGCTTCCCGGTGGGGGACACCACGGTCAGCGTCACGGCGAAGGACGCGTCGGGGAACGAGGCCCGGTGCACCTTCCAGGTGAAGGTGGAGCCGGCCGTGACGCTGCAGCCGCCCGCCGAGGACACGGACGACTCCGGCGGTGGTTGCAGCGCGGCGCTGACACCGGAGGCGTGGCCGTTCTGGTCCCTGCTGACGCTGGGCTGGACGCTCCGCCGGCGCAAGGGCACTCGCGGCACCGACGCCTGACGCAGGGGCCGCACGGGACGGCGGAAGCCCGCGACAGGGCACCGCCGTCCCGGAAGCAACAGTGACGCGCTGATGCATGCGTGCGCCCCGGGTTCAACAATGCACCTCCAGACACCTGCACGCACCCAGGTCGCCTTGCGGTGCACCTGTCGGATGCCGCTAGCGTGCCTGCCGTCCATTCCACCCCGGAGGTCGCGACATGGAAACGGAACGCGGAAGGGCCTGGGTGCCCTGGTTGGTGACGGCGCTGGTGACGGTGCTCGCGGGTCTGGTGCTCTACCTGTCGCACCGCAGTACGACCGCCGCTGATGCGGCGGCGACGGCGGCGGCCACCCGGGCCAGCGACGCCGAGGCCGCGAAGCAGTTGCTGGAGACGAAGCTGGCCGCGCTGGAGGCCGAGCGCGAGAAGCTGACCACCGAGAAGGATCAGCTCAACACCGAGAAGGCCCAGCTCAGCCAGACGGTGCAGGAGCAGGAGGCGGAGTTGGCCCGGCTCAAGGCCACCTACGAGGACCTCCAGGACAAGATGAAGAAGGAGATCGCCGAGGGCGCCGTCCGCCTGACGCAGAACGAGGGCCGCATCCAGGTGGACCTCGTCGACAAGGTCCTCTTCGATTCGGGTGACGCCAGCATCAGCGCGCGCGGCCAGGAGGTCCTCACCCGGCTGGGTGGCGTGCTGGCCAAGGTGGATGACAAGCGCATCCAGGTGTCGGGACACACCGACGACTCACCGCCGTCGCAGAAGCTCCAGGCCACCTTTCCCACCAACTGGGAGCTGTCCGTCGCGCGCGCCGTCAACGTGGTGCGCTTCCTCCAGGACAAGGGCGGCGTGCCCGCGAAGCGCATGCTCGCGGCCGGCTACGGCGACACGCGGCCCCTGGGCGCCAATGCCTCGCCCCAGGGGCGCGCCCGCAACCGCCGCATCGAGCTGCTGCTCATTCCGGAGCTGTCCGCCCGGCGCAACCCCTCCATCGCGAAGGCGGCTCCCGCGAAGCCCGCGTCCGCGAAGCCCGCGCCCGCGAAGCCCGTCCTCGTGAAGAAGGTCAGGGCCAACAAGTAGGCGTGATGCTCGCGCCTCCTTCGGGCTGCCCCCTGTTTCCAGGGGGCAGCGCGGTTGCTTCCGCTCAGTGGCGGCGGCGGGACCACCGCGCCAGCAGCCCCAGGGCCGTCAGGAGCAGCAGCGCCGAGGGCGGCGAACCGGCGACGGGATTGCAGCCGCAGCCCGACGTGTCGGGAGCAGGGGGCTCCGGGTCCGGCTGACTGCCAGCGTCGCTCGCGGGGCCCGCATCCGGAACGCCCGCATCCCCGGGGCCTGCGTCCGTGTCGCTGCCTCCATCCAGGGGACCTCCGTCCGGGGTGGCCTCGTTCGTGACGGAGAATCCGCGCTCGAGGGAGGCGGCGCTGGAGGCGTCTTTCGAATCCACGGCGCTGACGCGCCAGGAGTAGTCGCCTGGCGGCAGCGCCTCGTCCCTGCCCACGGACCAGGTCGTCTCCGTCGTCCGGTACAGGCGAAGGCGGGTGCCGCCCTGGAGGATCTCCAACTCGTAGGTGAGGACATCCCCATCGGCATCCGAGGAGGCACCCCACCGGAACGTGAGGAGGCCTTGCGTCAACCGTGCCTGCTCCTCCGGCGCGATGAGCACGGGCACGGAGGGCGCATCGTTGACGTTCGTCACCTGGATGGAGACGGTGGCGGGCGCGGAGGACCACTCCCCATCCGACACGCGGAAGGTGAAGCTGTCCGGGCCGGAGTAGTGGGTCGCGGGCTGGTAGGTCGGGGTGCTGCCCGAGCCGCTCAGCTTTCCGTGCAGGGGCGGGGACACGATGACGTAGCTCAGGCCCTGGCCCTCTGGATCCATGCCCTGGAGCGTCAGGGGCAGGGCGGTGTCCTCCAGCGTGGACACGGACAGTGCCACGGCCGTGGGCGGCTGGTTGTCATTGAACGTCACGAGCCGCCCGCGGGTTCGATGCGCCCAGTAGGGAGCGGAGGTGTCCTCGTGGTCGTACGCCACGAGGGCCGTCCGTCCGGTTCCAGGAAACACCACCGAGGGGGTGCCCTCCTTGTCGGTGCTCGTCGCGATGGGGAGCCCCTGCGGCTCACGAACGATGCCCGCCCCCGTCACCCGCGCCCCGTAGATGTTGGAGTCGGGGCTGTTCACGACGCTGTCCTGCCACATGACAAGGTATTCGCTCCCCAACGAGGTCACCGAGGGGAATTGCTGGTAGCGGTCCGTGGCGATGACGAACCCCACCGGGTCGAGCACCGTCCCCGTGCCCGTCAGACGCGCTCCTTGGATGTGGGGGATGTTCCGCCCGCTGAAGCCTGCCCAGGTGACGAGGTAGTCCGTGCCATTCGAGGCCACCGCGGGCGTCTTCTGGTCGTATCTCGCGGTGGAGATGGGAATGCCCGCGGGCTCCAGGACCGCTCCCGTGCTCGTCACGCGCGAGCCGTAGATGTCCGCGTCACTGTTGCGGCCGTCCTCCCAGACCACGAGGTAGTCCTTCCCGTTGGAAGCCACCTCCGGCTCCCGGGGAGAGGTGCCGGGGGTCTGGGCGATGATCAGCTCCGAGGCATCCAGTGCCTCACCCTGTCCGGAGACCCGCAGGCCCACGAGGACGAAGTCGAAATCCTCCTCCAGGAATTGCAGGAAGGTGACGAGGTAGTCCGTGCCATTGGAGGCCAGCCGGGGCGCATAGGTATACGGACCGCCCTCGGGGGAGAGGCGCAGCCCTGACGGGTGCAGAACCTCTCCCGCGCTCGTGACCCGCGTGCCGAAGACCCGCGAGTTCGCTTCACGGTGGTTCGACCAGACGACGAGGTAGTCCGTCCCATTCGACGCGACCGCCGGGTCCAGGCCTCCTCCCGCCTCCGACGCCCACGCGATGGCCAGGCCTGACGGATCCAACACGTCGCCCGTGGCGGTGACGCGGACGCCGACGATGCTCTCGCCGCCATGGCCGGTGTCGGACCAGACGAGCAGATAGTCCGTGCCGTTCGACGCCACCGAGGGCTTCGTCTGCGTGCTGGCCGAGGTGGAGAGGACCACTCCCGATGCATCCAGGACGCCTCTGGCTGGCGTCACGCGCAGGCCGTGGATGTCCCGGCTGCGCTCCCAGGCCACGAAGTAGTTCGTCCCATTGAAGGCCACCGCCGGGGTGTTGTGGGAACCAGGGCCCGCGAAGAGCGTCTGGCCGCCCCCATCCACCACGGCCCCCGCGCTCGTGACGCGCGTGCCGTAGAGGAGGTCAGAGCCCGAGCCATTGTCCGACCAGACGACGAGGTAGCCCGCGCCGTCGGACGCGACGGCGGGCACGGACGGCTGCTTGCCGGCCGTGGAGATGGCGAACCCGGAGCTGTCCAGCACCGCGCCCGTGCTCGTCACCCGCGTGCCGAAGATGCGGCCCTCTCCGACCGCGACCGTGTCATGCCAGGCGACGAGGTAGTCGGTGCCATTCGAGGCCACCGTCGGATCCCGCTTTGAAGGAGCGCCCGTCGCGAGGGTGATGGGTTCCGGGTCGAGCACGCTGCCCGTGTTCGTGACCCGCGCGCCAAGGAGCTGGCCTTCCTGTCCGTTGAGCGTCCTCTCCCAGGCGACGAAGTAGTCCGTGCCATTGGAGGCCACGGATTGATGGGTGATGTCTTGTGAGTTCGGGGAGATGACGAAGCCCGCCGGATCCAGGACGTCGCCCGAGCCCGTCACCCGTGTGCCCAGGACACGGGTCTCCGTGGAGCTCCTGCCCCACAAGGTGACGAGGTAGTCCGTGCCATTCGAGGCCACCGCCGGTTGTCTCTGCGTCGTGCTGGATTGGGGGAGCACGATGAAGGGCGGGGTGGCCGGCAGGTCTCCCGTGGAGGGCACTCGAAGGGCCTGGAGCTCGCTGTCTTCCGTGGGCCTCCAGACGACGAGGTAGTCCGTGCCATTGGAGGCCACTGCGTGGTTGTCCAGGAAGGAAACGGTGGGGCCGAGGAGGAGGCCGAAGACATCCTGGACCACCGCGGTGCTCGACACCCGGGTGCCGACGAGCTGGGCCGTGCCCTGACGGTAGTCTTCCCAGATGACCAGATGGCCCGAGCCATTCGAGGCCACCGCGGGTTTGCTCTGGGATGCGCTCTGGGGGGCAGGAACTGGCTGATCCATGCCGAACTCCGGAGAGATGACAGGCGTCACGGTGGCGGGGAACGTGGACGCCGCGAGCACCGCCGCGGGGACGCGAAACTGGATGGCTCCCGCGAGGTATTCCGCTTGGAGCGGCGTGCTCCGGCCGGAGGACTCCACCCAGGCCGCGTGGCCAAAGCGGAAGCCCAGGCCCGTCCGCGCGTCCTTGAAGTGGAGCCCTGTCCCGGTGACCCCGGCATGGGTCAGTCCCTTCGCTGGCACGGTCAACACCAGCGCGCCCGCGCCCTCTGGCGCCTTGGAGAAGGCCCATTCCTGCCGGACGCCCTCTTCGGCGTTGTGCAGGCGTTCGACAAAGCCCTCCCGAGCCACGGTGAGCTGACCGGTCTGCTCCAGCCGTGGCTGTATTGCCTTCAGCGCGGGGCCCTGGCCTCCCCGCTGCCAGCGCATGACGCCAAGGGTGAGGGGCGCGCCCTTCACGGCGGCCCCCACGGGCGCCGCGCCAGGGGATGCGAAGGGCGTCAGCGTCAGCCCCTCCGTTGCGACCTTCACGCCGTAGTTGGAGTGCCCGCCACTCCATGCCGCGCCGTCGGGCCGGTAGGCGAAGTGGACCTGCCGCATGAGCGCCGAGACATCGAAGGGCGCGCTGGTTTCAGGGAGCGCGGAGGAGGCCGGCTGGGGCGCGTCATCCTCCGGGACGGAAGAGGTCCGGCAGGAGAGCAGCATCAGGGTGACGAGCACCCCGAGAAGCGGTCGCAACCGCGCAACGGAGGAGTGGACCATGGTGACGAGACATCCCGCGGAAACGCCCTTGGGCCTCTGCCTCAAGGGCGGTCGCTGACAGACAGGCTTTCCCCTGAAGGTATCAGAGGTCGTCGCGCGGAATGAGGTCCTACCAGGGGCCCAACCCGTCCGGGCGGGGCTCCCCCGTGCTCAGTCTTCGTCCTCGTCGGCCCCGCGAGGCTCGGGCTCCAGCCGGGCCTGACGCTCGCTGGCCTCCCACGACGCGTCCGCGTCGCCGGCATGCACGCGGGCGGCGGCCTTGTCGTCCTGCGCACCCGTCCACGTGGTGTGCCCTCCGGCGTAGCCTTCCAGCGGCCGGGCTCCACGATGGGACTCCACCTCCAGGTCCTTCTCCTCCTCCGCTCGCAGCCGCTCCCGCTCCTGTTCTCGCTCGTGCTGGTGCTGCTTCTCGATGGGGTTGTCCGCCATGGTGCCATCACCTCCTGTCGCAAGGTGCGGTCCTCCCTCGCGGAATGACAGCCTTGGGGCGGGGATTCGCGGCTGGTCGCCTGCCCTGCGAACTACTGCGTGTCGTCGGACGTGATCAGCCCTTCCTGCAAGGCCATGGAGCGCAGGTGGCACTTGGCGCGCTGGAACTGCTGGCGCAACGCCGCCGCCCTTCGGGCTTGTGTCTCGTCCGTCAACGCCTCCTCGGACGTCGCCATCAACTGAACCACCTCCTGCCACGGGAGCTGCTGATCCAGGCGGAGCTCCAGGAGCCTTCGCTGCTGCGGCTCCAACTGGGTCCTCAACGCGCGGAAGCGCTCCTTCACGAGGGTGCGCTGCCAGGGACTGGTCGATGAGCGCGGTCCCTCGGGCTGATCGGGGACTGCGGACAGGCGCAGGTGCCGACGCCGCACCGCGGAGGCATTCACCAGCTTGAAGCACGCGTTGCGCGCCATGCGTTGGGCCCAGGTCCGGAAGGAGCTCTCCCACCGGAAGCGTGGCAGTCCTTTGACAAGGCCCTCGCAGAAGAGGCCGAAGGCATCCTGGGCACGAGCTTCATCCTGGAGGACGGAGAGCATCAGCCGGCGAATCTCTGGCCCATAGCCTCGCACCGCCAGCTCCACGGCCTGATTCAACTGTCTGCGCCGGCAGAGGTCATGAATCGCGTCTTCCAATTCCAATCGGCTCTGGTCGTCTGCCTGCACGGCGGCTTCTCCTCGCTCGCGGTGGGGAACCCGGGCCCCCGTCACATCGCGGAGTTTCGGGGTCTAGAGAAATGGAGGGACAGCACACCATGAGCCTCATTCTTCTTGTCGATGACGACCCCGCAGTCCTCGAAATCTATTCCGAATTCCTTGCGTCGATGGGACACCTCATCCTTCTCGCACATGATGGAGCGCAGGCGTTGAGGCTCGCCCGGCGTGCGCAACCGGACTTGATCATCACGGACTGCAAGATGCCTCGTATGGGTGGCATCGAGCTGTGCGCCGCGCTTGCCCAGGGAAAGGAATTCCAGGGGCTCCCCATCATCATGCACAGCTCTTCGGAAGACCCCCATGCCCCAGGCGTCGTGGCGTTCCTCCCCAAGAATGGCGACCTGGCCCGGCTCAAGGAAGTGGTGAGCCAGGTCCTCGAGGACGCCCGGCGGCAGCAGGAGGCGTCACCGCGGCCCCGGCCTCCGCCGTGGGGCGAGGAGCCGTAGCTCAATCTCGGCTGCAAGCGCTGGCTTCCTGCTCCAGTGCCTCAAGTTGGAGAAAGCAACGCTCGCGCAGCACCGCGCGCAGGAGCGCTTCCGTGTTGGCGAAGCCCGCCTCCCGCGCATGCTGGCCGAGATCCGGGGGGACCGGACGGCCCAGGCGCTCGGTGAAGTACCAGCTCCACAGGGCCTCCTCGGAGAGCCCGGCCTCCTTCAGCCCTGGTCGCTCCAGGCCTCGGAGGGCCAGCGCCCGCGCCTTCTGGCGCGCTCGCTCCAGCATCACCCCGTACATCCCGACGGAGCGCAGGTGATCCGGCAGGCAACGGAGCATCTCGGGTTCGAGCAGTGACTCGACCCGGCGCACCTCTGCCTCGTCCTGGAAGAACCGCGCTGGCGCGTCGATGCGCTGAGCCATCAGCCACCGCGCGAATGGCTCCAGGTCGTTCAAACCCTGCTCACGGCGGAGTTGTTCACAGGCCTCATGGACTGCCTCCGTGGACACCTCGTGGCCCTGCCGCCGGGCCTCCTCCAGGGACAGGGCCCGTGCCAGCGCTCCCATCCGGAGCCTCGGAAAGAGACCGGACACCCCAAGCTCCTCGCGCCACACCTCTTCGGGCAACGGCTCATGATTCGCCCCCCCTGACGGCAGCCGTCCGGCGCCCTGGCGAGCCGCCTCCCACGCATCGGTGTGCGCGAGCACATACGCGACCTGCTTGGGGCCAGGGTGGGCCGCCAACCGCTCACGCATCCTGCGGAGCATGGCCAACGCGTCCGCGCGCTTCTGGTCGAGCCGCCCCTGGGGGAGCCACTCGCGCAAGCGCCGCAGCACGGCCGCCGGCAATCCAGCCAGGGCCGCTTGGGAGAGCAGAGCAGGGTAGCTCCGATCCGGGAAATGGAGTTGCTTGGCGAGCCGCTCCAGGAGGCCGCGTGCGTCCGCACCGACAATGCCTTGCTTCTCGGCGACCTCCAGGGTGGCGCGGATGTTGACCATGGCCTCCGACAGCGCCCGGAAATCCTCCTCCGCGGAGGCGTGGGTGACGGCCACCTCGTCGTCATCTTCCAGCTCGCCGCTCAGGAAGGCCTCGGCGATGCGTCCCACGCCCTCCATGCCGAACGGGGCCAGCTCCGCCGCGCGCAATGCCCCCATGCTGGCGCCGCCAAAGACATGGATGCCCTGGGCCATGGCCCAGAGAATCTCCTTGTGCCAAACGGCGGGGACGCAATCGAAGTAGCCATCAATCAGGCCCAGGGCCTCCGGCCGTTCGAGCGCGGCGCGATAGACATCTCCCTGGGCGGCGGGAGGCAGGAACACGGCGTCCAGCTCACGCCGTCCCTCCTGGGCTGGGAGCGTCGGTCCCGCGAAGACGTAGATCATGGCTCCGCTCCTCCAGCTTCTGGCGGCCGCGTGTTCCCGGGACGTATCCCGCCACCTCGAAGAGGGGCTCCAGGCCGGGGATGACCACCCGCACCACGGGGATGCCGAACTCCGGCCAGGTGAGGTCCACCACCACCACCTGCTTGAGTCCTGCCGCGACCAGGCGCTCCAACTCCCACGCCACGTCCTCGTTGAAGGACTGTCCCGCGAAGGTGGGCACGTCCTGGAAGCACCGCACCGGCTGCTCGCCGCGCATTCGCGCCACCTCCTGGCGCCAGCGCTCCGGGTCCAGATAGTCCGCGTAACAACTGGCGTTCCCCAGGTCGTCACGGGCTCCGGAGATGAACGTGGTCCGGATCTGGATCGCCTCGGTGAGCGCGCGCAGCAGGGCCACCTCACGACAGGGGTGGCAGCCTGCCCCCGTGGTGGGCGCACGCGGACGCAGTGGATCCAGGAAGCGCTCGGCGACGGTGCAGAGGAAGGCGGGCAGGCCCACATCCGTGGTCGTTTCCCAGAGGGCCACCTCCATGTCCGCACGCTCGACCTGCGCCAACACCTGGAGGCAGGCAGGGTCGTCCACCGTGTCCAGCCGCAGCCGGGTGTGTCGCCGCGCGGTCTCTGTTTGCAGGGACCACAGCGTGGTGGCGTCGCGTTCCACCACCTCACAGAGGCCATGACTGATGGCCTCCAGCAGGTGGTTGCCCGAAGCCAGCCCGTTGGAGGTCATGGGGAAGGCGCCGCTGCCATCCGGAAGGGGCAACGTGAAGTCGGTATGCACCAGTTCGAAGGGCAGCCACACCGGGGCGCCCACACGCAGGTCGCGGCCCTCGATCCACAGCATCCGCAATCCCGGGTGGAAGCCGCTTCCCGACACCCGAGGCAGCGCGGCCACGTCCACGACGGGCTGGCTGGCCCGCAGCGCGTCGTGGCTGGAGAGCCGGAGCGGCAAGCGGATGTGCTCGCCATGGAAGGACTCCACCGACTCCATCAACGCGGAGGCCTTGGCGGCCGTGAGATCCAGGCCCTTTCCCTGCGAGACGGACAGTGAGCGTGCATTGGGACGGCTGGCGGACACGACGGGGACGCCGAGCCGGTCCAGGCCGGTGAGGGTGGCGATGCGGGTGATGCCCATCCTGGACATGAAGGGACGCACGCGGCGCAGGGTCTCCTCTGGAGAAACGCTCCGGTGGGTGCCCGTCCGGTAGCCCTTGGGCACCCGTCGGCCCACGCTGTCCTGTTTCCTGTTCACGTGTCTTCGATGATGAACGGGCAGGGAAGCTGCTCACGAGGTTGAGGCTGGGGGGAGGGTGAGCCGCCAATCCGGATTCCCGCCAGATTGATGAGCTTGCACATCGCGCCGGCGCCGCTCAACCACCCCTTGGGAACGTCCGCCAGCAGGACTCGCTGCTGCGACAGTCCCTTCAAATGCGCCGTGATCTCCTCGAAACCAGGTGCGTCGGTCTGGATCCTGTGAAGCTCATAGACTTCCTTTTTCAGCAGGTAGAACTTGCCCTCCTCGTCGCGGACGACCAGATCGCCAGCCTTGGGGAGCGCGGATGGGGAGGAGGTACTCTTGCCTTTGTTCCCATTCATGTCGGATGTTCCCTCTCGTTCTTGCTGGGGGATTCCGGGCCCCGGATCCCCGCCAGGTTGACCAGGTAGCATGCGCAGTCGACGTCCGTCAGCGACCCGGACGGGAGGTCCGCCAGGACAACCCCCAGACCGGTCAAGAAGCGCATCTGCGAAATCATCCTCTTGAGTTCAGGGCTGTTGGCGTTGATTTCATGTTGCAGGTACGTCGTCCTCTGGACCCTGCAAAAGCCGCCCTGCTCGTCGACGATCAGCAGGTCGTCGTCCCTGAGCGGCTCAGCACCTGCTCCGGAGTCCGGGGGGATGGGCTTTGGGGGCTTGCCGACGGGCTGGAGCTGAACCTTCTCACCCTTCTTTTCTTGCGTCATCGTTCCTCCTTGCCCACCGTGCAGGGTCACTGACCCGGGTGAGCTGTATGGGAATGGCCTGCAACGCAGGGCCCGGATCCGTCAGGCAGCCACGAGCGACATTGAGCACCAGCGCCGCGAAGGATTGCTGCCGCGGCTCGGTCGCTTCCTTGAAGCGGGAGCGAAGCACCTGCTCGGGGATGCGGTCCAGCACCCAATCCCTCCCATCAAGGCCTTCAAGCAGTCGCACCATCTCAAGCTGGCTGAGCGCTTCCTCTCCACCCAGTTCGAGGATGGTGTTCCTCGCCCGGGGATGCTCCAGGGCGCCAACGGCGAACTTCGCGACATCCTCGAAAGAGATCCAGTTGAGCCTGCCCAGCCCCGTTCCGTAGATGCGCGCGCGGGCGTTCTCGGGGTCGAAACCCAGAGCGGGTCCAAGCCAGACCTCGGTGAAGAAGCCGGACCGCAGGATGGTATGGCAAGGGATTCCGCTTCGCATCAGCTCCTGCTCCACCACCCGCTTGGCTTCCTGGAGGGGGAAGCGCTCCTGGAGCGGAACGAAGGAGATGAAGACGAAGTGCTCCACCCCGGCGCTTCGTGCGGCTTCGATCAAGGCTCGCTGGCCTTCCAGGTCCACCGATTGGATCGAGTCCCCCGCCTGTCGCGAGAGCATGCAGGTGGCAGTCGAGATGACGGCCTGGGCTCCCTGGCAGACCGCGCGAAGCGAGGGCGGCTCTTTCAGGTCGCCCGGCCAGAGGTCGACTCCGAGTCGCTCGAGTCGCTGGCGTCGTGCCGGATCCGAGGTGGGCCGGACCAGCGCTCGCACAGGCCTTCCTGCCGCCGTCAGGCGCTGACAGATGGCCCCACCGAGCAACCCGGTGGCGCCGAGCACCGTCGTCAACCGGCTCATTGGGCGGGTCCCTCGCTGGGGTGCGAACGCGCCAGGGGGAGCGCCTTCAATGTATGATTCAGTCGCTGCCATTGGCTCTCGCAGCAGTCCTCGAACGCCGCGTACCGTGGGTCTTGTGGCAACTCCTTCATCAGATCGGCCAGTTGATCCGCGAACTCAAACCGCCAGAAATGCATGACCCGATAGGGCGGGGTAAGGCTCTGGCTGGCGGAGATCAACTTCCATTTCTTCGCCTGGAAGGCCTCCCGCACATGCGGCAGGGCTTCAAGGAAATGGTCCTGCTGGCCTGCCTTCACGGTGATGCATTCTTGCAGGAAGTAGGTCTGGATCTCCTCCGAGGGCTCGATGGCGTCACCCACGCCTGGGTCGTAGGGCAGCCCGTAGGTCAAATCCATCTCCCGGTCCCTGCAGCATGTCGCCAACGCGCAGTAGGTCCGATCCGTCCACAGTGCCTTCAGGCCCGTGGTGAGCGATTCGCTGTCAGGGATCCGGTAGAGTTCAAGAATCTGCTCGGGGACGTCCGTCAGCGCGTAGCAGGCGACGAGCCGCTTCCAACTGTAGGGCTCTATCGTGTTGTTGAGCCAGATGAGCGCCTTGTGGAACTCATAGGGACTCACGCTGAGCGTGCTGAGGAAGCTTAGGTAGTAGGGTCTGGGGTTCGCTCGAATTGGATCGGGAGGGCCTTGCTCCGCCATGTCCGCACCTCCTCCTTCTTTCTTGTCCCCGCGGGACGGTGGTTCAGGACTTCGCCGGCTCCAATTCGTACATCAGTTGCTGCCATTGGCCCGTGCAGCACTCGTCGAGGGCGGCGTACTCGGTCTTCGTCGAAAGGAGCCTCATCAGGGTGCCCAGCTCATTGCAGTTCCCGAACCGCCAAAGGTGGGCGATCCGGATGGGCGCGGTGAGGCTCTGGCTGGCGGAGACCAGGACCCATTCATTCTTGAAGAAGAACTCCCGCACATGGTGCATGGTGTCGATGAACCGGGGGAGGCGGTCTGGCTTCAGTGTGAGGATGGCTTGAAGAAAGTAGCTGCGTGGGTAGTTCACCTTGGGACCGCCGGGGCCGCCTGCACCCGGGTCGTAGGGCAATCCCTGCGTCAGTTCCATCTGGCGGCTTGTGCAGGCTTGCATCAAGTCGCGGTGGTTCGGGTCCCTTGTCAGCTCCTCCAGAGTGGGGAGCATCGTCTGGCCATCTTGCAGTCGGTAGACTTCGAGGAACTGTTTGAGCGGGCCTGAGAGGGTGAAGCAGGTGGCGACATGCGCCCAGCCGCGTTCCTCCACCTTGTGCTTCAGTTGGGGGAGCAGGCTCTTGAATGGAGAACGGCTGTCTTTGACCGAGCTGAGATAGCTCAAGTAGTAGGGAGGAGGCGCCTGTCTGAATTGCCTGGAGCCTGGCTGGTCCGGGCCCCTCTTGCTCGTGCCAGATGGTCTCTGCTCAGGCATACCCGGTCTCCCTCTGCGCTACCCTCGGATGATCACAGATACTTCAGGCGCTCCGCGGAATCGGTGGCCTGCTCCAGGCTCTTCCGAGCTTCCTCCAGTCGCCCTTGGTTCCAAGCATCAATCGCAGTCGCCAGATTGGCAACGAGCAAGTCAGGTAGCCATTGCAGGGCCGGGTCCAGCATCGCGCGCGCATGCTCCACGGCCTCCGCCACGTCTTCGCGCCGGAGCGCCAACGCCACGAGCACCCAGAGCCCCTGGCACTGCCCTGGATAGGGATAGACCTCCGAGAGCTTGCGCCAGCACCCGAGGGCAGCCTGAGCCTCCTGCTCGGCCACGTCCATGCGCTGCTCCCGCCAGGCGACCCAGGCCAGGTGGGCCCGTGCCGCTCCCACGTAGTCCTCCATGCGAATGCTCATCGCCAGCGCCAGGCTGCGCTCGGCGCACTCCCGTGTGCGATTGAGGTCGCCCTGCTGGCGGTAGGTCTGCGTGAGGTAGGTCAGCAGTCGTGACTGCAACGTCAGGTCGCCTACCCGCTCCGCCAGCCGCAGGCCGATGAGGCCCTCCTGCTCCGCCGTGGCGAAATCACCGTGGTACAGCAGGGTGAAGGCTCGCAGGAAGCGGGCCATGACCTGCTCGGGGAGCTCCCCGCAGGCCTCACTGGCTTCCACCACCTTTCGGCCGACCTCCACCAGCTCGTCGGAGACCTGATAACGGTCGCGCCGCAGCATCATGATGATGACGGACGGGTAGAAGCGGGCGAGTTGCAGGGGTGTGCCTTTCGACTCGACGACGTGGCGGACCTTCTTCACCAGCGTGCCCATCGCCTCGATCTGGCCCAGCCAGTAGTAGATCCAGTTGCGGTCCACCTGGAGCTGGACCCACTCCTGCCACCAGTCGGTGACCTCAGGTGCCGCCGCCGGGTCTTCCGAGGGGGGCTTTCCCAGCGAGGCCTCGGCCTCGTCGAAGGCGCGAAGCGCGTCCTCATGCCGGTGGTGTGTGTTCCAGGTCTTCCCCAGCTTGCGATGGACGCCGGCCTGCCGAAGCCCCTGGGTGACCGGGAGCCGGGCCAGTGCCTCACCGTAGGCCGTGCGCGCCTCCTCCTGCTTCCCCGTGAGCGCCAGCAGATCCCCCAGGCTCTCATGGAGGTGCAGGAGCGCGGGCCGCCACGATTCAGGCTCTCCTTCGTTCCCCAGGTGCTCGCGGGCCTCGGCGAGGGCCTCCCGGTAGAAGAGGATGGCTTCACCATTGGCATGCGCGGCTCGGGCGCGGTCTCCCGCCAGCCCGAAGTAGCGGCTGGCCTGATCGTGCACCTGGGCCTTCGCCCAGTGATGGGCGAGCGTGGGGTAGAGCAGCACCAGCTCGCGTGTCTGGCCGTAGCGGCGGAGGATGGACTCCGCGGCCCGGTGGTGGAACGCGCGGCACCGTTCCGTGGAGATGCCGGCGTAGGAAACCTCACGCAGCTTGTCGTGGACGAAGCGCAGCCGGCCTCCCGCGGCCTCTTCGAGGATCTGACGAATCCGGAGCGTTTCGAGGGACTCCAGGCTCTCGACTTCCGTCAACGGCGCGGTGGCCAGCAGCAACTCGGCGTCGAACTCCCGACCGAGCACCGCCGCCAGCTCCACCAGCATCCGGGTCCTGGAGTCCAGGTCGCTCAGGCGTCGGTGGATGATCTCCGCGATGGAGACGGGCAGCGCGATGGTGCCGAGCGAGAGGCCTGCCCCGTCCCCAGCCTTCAGCCGCCATTGCCCCCGGGCATCGCGGTCGAGCAAGCCCTCCACGATGACGGCCCGCAGGTACTCGGCGACGAAGAAGGGGTTGCCCTCCGCCTGATGCACCAGCGCGTCGAAGTCCCCGGGCAGCGATTGCAGCGCGAGCATTCCGCAGGCCAGCGCCTGGATGCTCTCATCGTCGAGCCGTCCCAATTTCAGGTGCAGGGCCTCCGGCAGGGACACCAGTTGCCGCAACGCCTCTTCCTGTTGCTCCATGCGGTAGGTGGCCAGCACCAGCACCCCCCGCGTGGAGAGCTCTTCCTGCCGCAGCGAGTGCAGGAAGCCCAACGTCATCTCGTCCGCCCATTGGAGGTCGTCGATGATCAGCAGCAGCGGGTCTTCCTCCGCGAAGGAGAAGAGGACCTCCTGGAGTGAGGTGAAGATGCGTGCGCGTGCGGCCTCCGCGCTGGCCAGTGGCCTGGGCCGGGGCAGCGCCTGCTGGCCGGGCAGTTCATCCAGCACGGGCTCGTAGGTGACCAACACCTTGCCCTTGGGACCGAGCAGTCGCGTGGTCTCCTCGGCGCCCCAACGCCGGCAGCGGTCCACCACCGCCGCCAGCAATGAGCGCAGGGGGTGGAAGGGTGGGGCCTTCATGCTGGCGTCCACCTTCGAGCCTGAAAGGCCAAGCGGAATGCATTCGCAAGTCACCACCGAGAGCTCTCGGCCCACGGCCTCATGGGCCATCTCCATGGCCAGGCGTGTCTTGCCTATCCCGCTGCCCCCGCCAATGAAGATCCTCCCGCCTCCGCCGTGGGCCAGCTCATCGAGCTGGGAGCGGATCCGCTCCACGGCCTCCTTCCGGCCCGTGAAGAGCGGGCGGTAGAGATAGGTCCGGGGCTTGGGCAGACGCGCGGGAGACTCGCTCTCCACCCCCAGCTCCAGGAGCACCCGGGAGACATCCTCGGCATAGCCGAGCCTGTCTTCGGGTCGCTTCTCCAGGAGCTTGAGGATGAGCCATTCCAGCCGCGCCGGAAGCGGCTCCCCGAGGAGCTGGGAGGGAGGGTTGACGGGCTCCTGGAGGTGTCGGCGGCGGATGGCCCGGCTGGAGCTCCCGATGAACGGTGGGAAGCCGGTGACGCACTCATAGAGGACGCAGCCGAGCGAATAGAGGTCGGCCCGGGCATCCACGAAGTCTCCCCGGCTCTGCTCGGGCGCCATGTAGAGCGCGGTGCCCACGCCACCCGCGTCCACATTGAGGACCTCTCGCCCGTAAGCCCCCCCGAACTCCACCGCGACCCCGAAGTCCCCCAGGACGACCCGCCCATCCTGCTGGATGAAGATGTTGCCGGGCTTGAGGTCGCGGTGGACGAGGCCGCAGCCGTGCAGGTAGGCCAGCGGCGCGCACAGGCGCGGCAGGAGACCCCCAGTGTCAGCGTAGTTGTCGCCTCGGCTGAGCAGCCGAGGTGACCACCTGAGCGGGGCGAGCAGGAAGACAACGGTGCCGTATACGGACGCATTCAAGAGTCAGATGGTGAAGCGGATGCTGG
>NZ_RAVZ01000830.1 GCF_003611635.1 Corallococcus terminator
TGCATGCACACTCATACTTTCTCTTTAGTCGGCGATACATTGCACTTAACGAGCTACCAACGCTCTTGTGATGTGCCACTTGGCTTAAACTTCAATCAAATTCAGGTCTTTACTTTCCTTGCTTTGATGGCGCAAATTACCGGCAATAAACCGGGTAAGGCATATCATAAAATTGTAAATGCGCATATTTATGAAGACCAACTTGAGTTAATGCGTGATGTGCAATTAAAACGTGAACCATTCCCTTCACCACAATTAGAAATTAATCCTGATATTAAAACCCTTGAAGATCTTGAAACTTGGGTAACGATGGATGATTTCAAGGTGGTGGGTTATCAATCTCACGAACCGATCAAGTATCCTTTCTCAGTTTAGGCATTCAAAGTGCGGTCAGATTTAGACGAGAAATTTATGCAACACGCCCTGATG
>NZ_RAVZ01000831.1 GCF_003611635.1 Corallococcus terminator
TTGATGGTGCGGTAGCCGAACTAATGCGCATAGGTTTAAGTGAAGCTTCAATCAAAAACACCACCAAATCGAACGATAAATAATCAGGTTTAACATGGATATGCAAAAAGAAACGCCTTTTTCAGAAGTAGAAACAGCTAACAGCAAGCAGCTTGCTGTATTAAAGGCTAACTTCCCACAGTGTTTTGATAAAAACGGGGCGTTCATTCAAGAGAAGCTACTTGAGATCGTCAAATCCTCGGATGTTGAACTCTCTAAAGAATCATACAGCTTAAACTGGCTGGGTAAGTCCTATGCCCGGCTGTTGGCTAACCTACCACCGAAGACGTTGCTCACCGAAGATAAAGACCATAACCAACGTGAAGAGAACAAGAACAGCCAGAATCTGTTGATCAAAGGGGATAACCTCGAAGTATTGAAGCATATGG
>NZ_RAVZ01000832.1 GCF_003611635.1 Corallococcus terminator
ACACAGAAGGGATGTACCGCGGGTTCGCACGCGGCGCGCAAGCGCCCGTGGTGTCGATCTATCGGTAAGAAGCCGCCAAGCAGGACAGCAGGAGATTTGTCGTGACAGCAACCAAACAGCCCGGCTCCAACAGCGTCATTGCCATGCCCGACCAGCGTGTCGTGCAGGTGCAAGACCTGAGCGTGCGCTTTGCCACGTCCGAGCGCGTCGTCGACGCGGTGCGCAACCTGTCGTTCCACGTCGACCGGGGCGAGACGCTGGCCGTGGTGGGCGAATCGGGTTCGGGCAAGTCGGTGACGTCGCTGGCGCTGATGCGGCTGGTGGAACACGGCGGCGGCAAGATCATCGGCGGGCAGATGCATCTGCGCCGCCGCAACGGCGAGGTGCTGGACTTGGCCAACGCCAGCCCAGCCGCCATGCGCGGCGTG
>NZ_RAVZ01000833.1 GCF_003611635.1 Corallococcus terminator
ACGCTGTAGTTGGCGCCGTCCGGATAGCCGCGGTTGTTGCACTCGTAGACGCCCTCGTCGCCGGAAGACACGGAGAACGTCTGCCCCTGCGCGGCGGCGGTGGTGAAGATGGCCTCCTCCGCATCGAGCGTGCCGTCGGCGCTGGCGTCGTTCTCGCACCAGCCGAGCGACACGTTGATGATCTTGGCGGTGTTGTCGGTCACCGCCTTGTTGAAGGCCTTGGTCAGGCCCGTGTTGCCCGGCGCGTTGAGGTCGGCCATGTAGAAAGCCAGCTTGCCGACCGCGCCGCCGGCCGCACCCACGATGGACTGGCTGTCGAGGTTCCACTCGCCTTGGCCTTCCTGGTCATCGGTGTAGTTGCCGCTGGTGCCGTTGGTCTTGATCGTGGTGGTGGACACCGCGGCGTAGCCGTTGTTGCTCGTGAA
>NZ_RAVZ01000834.1 GCF_003611635.1 Corallococcus terminator
GCAGCAGCAGGACGTCGCCGCAGACGTCGCCAAAGGAAGCGCGGCACTCGTCCTCGGCACCGTGACGGGAGGGGCCGCGCAGGACGTCGTGCGGACCGCTGGGAATACCGTCCTGCAGCAGCCCAACTCCGCTTCAACCACACCCCAAGACGCCCTCCTTCTTGATTCCGGCCTGGATTTTGAAGTGGTGGTGAAAGCCGCTTTTTGAGCCTGCCTTGTTCCGTGCAGTGCTTCAGGCCTCATGCACTAAGTAGTGTGAATTACACACTAATTAGTGCTATGGGGCCTTTCCCTTTCTTTGAGGCCCCATGACACATCAATGCCCCCCACCCACCCCGGTCCGGCTGCTTCTGGCGGGCCTTCTCTTGTTCCTCTGTGTTTCTCCCGCGTGCGGAGGCGGCACGCCCGTCACCGCGGTGGGTGAA
>NZ_RAVZ01000835.1 GCF_003611635.1 Corallococcus terminator
GTAGTGGACCACGCGTGGGGCGTGGAATTGGCTAGCGGTGTCATTTCAATCCCGCCCATCCTTGCCCTTAGCCTACCAAACTGTTGGAAGCATTGTCCTGCAAGCGTCTTGGAGACATTTCAGATCTGTTGCGGTGCAAGATGCCGGATCGGGAACGTGCTGTTAACGTCCGGCCTGACCAGCGGTGTCATCCCGCTGAAACAGCCGCGATACCAGACCTTTGGGAGAGGGGAAAGGCATGCATTCTCGGAACCATGAAAAAAAGACACCGGTTACCTTGCTCGCGTTGGGCGTCGCACTGGCCCTGGCAGGCAACGCCGGCGCGCAGCAGCAGAGCGCCAACCCGAACGCCACCGACCTGGATACGGTCACCGTCACCGGCTACCGCGCCAGCGTGGAGAAGGCGCTGGACATCAAGCGCGGC
>NZ_RAVZ01000836.1 GCF_003611635.1 Corallococcus terminator
GCTAATTGGACCGTCCCCGAAGTAAAGACGGCGTTAGAGGCTGATAATGCGAGCCCGCCACCGCCTGCGCCACCACTCGCATTGATGGTAATACTGGCGTTTCCTCCAGCGGCCGTCGCTTGGCTAAGGCCAATGTTACTCCCTGCGTAAAATGCCAGGCCACCAGTGTTGGCCGTGCCCATCACGCCGTATGTTGAACCACCGGCAATGCTACCGGCCGCACCGGCGTCGAACATCGGGGGACCACTTACAAAGATGGTAGATGCGTTGTTGCTGATGGTGATATTTTGGCCACCTGAAACACTGATAGCGCCAGCCGAACCGTTCAGCGTGACCATGTTCTGCGTCTGGACCGTTTGGTTGTACGAGGCCGAGATGCTCGAGCCGCTCAGCCCGAAACTGATGTTTCCAGAGTTGGCAAAGT
>NZ_RAVZ01000837.1 GCF_003611635.1 Corallococcus terminator
ACCCCAAGGGAGGAAGGGGATGGGCGGCACCCGCCTGCGGGCTGGCGCTTCCGGGAGGGAGGATGGTCGCGGCGGAATCGTTGGACAGCGGCATGCCGCCGTCCGCGACCTCCTCCAGGAGGCTTCTCGGGCCAGAGGCGGTGGCCTCCTTGCTCCCCGGGAAGGCCATCACCACCAGCAGAGCCCCTGCAGCGACAACGCCGGCAATCATGGCCACAGGCCGCTTGGGCGATGCGGGGGCCGCCTCGTCTCTCTTGATTTGCTGTTGGAGGTCGCGAAGCGAGGTGGGCAGACGCGGCTTGGCGGGCACCGGACGCGCGGCGTGGGGAGCTGCAACAGGAGGGACGAAACCCATCGTCGCCGTCGGCTGCTTCGGTGGCTTCCACGCTTGCGGAGTCGGAGCGGGGCCCGCGGGCTTCTC
>NZ_RAVZ01000838.1 GCF_003611635.1 Corallococcus terminator
TTCATGAACCTCGGCCTCGCCCTCTGGAACGGCCACGACCCGCTGCTCAAGGAGCGGTTGTTCGGTCTCACCAACGGCGAGGGCAACCACGGCGAGGACGCCAAGGAGTACTGGTGGGCCGTCGACGGCACCCCGACCCACAGCTGGATGCAGTGGCTGTACCGCTACCCCCACGCCGAGTACCCGTACGCGCAACTGCGGCAGGAGAACGCGCGCCGGGGCCGGGAGGACCGCGAGTTCGAGCTGTCCGACACCGGAATCCTCGACGGGAACCGGTTCTTCGACGTCCTGGTCACGTACGCCAAGGCCTCACCGGACGACGTCTGCGTCCGCGTCGAGGTCACCAACCACGGGCCCGATCCGGCGTCGCTCGACCTCGTGCCGCAGCTGTGGTTGCGCAACACCTGGTCGTGGGGC
>NZ_RAVZ01000839.1 GCF_003611635.1 Corallococcus terminator
ATGTGTATAGGGGACAGGCGTTGGGGGCACTGGGCGCGAGCCTGGGGCGCGCGATGCCGGGGCTCTTCGCCGCGGGGTTGGGGGCGTGCAATGTGCTGCTCGCCGCGCGGTTCCTGCCGGAGGCGCCGGGGGTGGCTCTCGCGGACCGCGAGGGGGCATCGGGACGCAGGGGCGCTGTGTCGCGGGTCCTGTTGCATCCACGTGAGCCCATGGCCCGGTGGGTTTGGACGTATGCGCTTGCGATGGGGGCGTTTCAGGGGGGCACCGCCGTGCTGTCATTGCTGTTGGCCTCGCGGTTCGGGTTGACCGCGCGGACGGTGGGCTGGGTGTATCTGTTCACGGGCGCGGTGGCGGTGGTGGCGCGGGCGCTCCTGCTGGGCCGGGCGGTGGAGCGATTGGGAGAGCTGCGATTGTGGC
>NZ_RAVZ01000083.1 GCF_003611635.1 Corallococcus terminator
CCTGAACATCAAGCGATGTTACCCAAGCGCCTGCCGGAGGGGATCCCCCCTTGTGGTGCCCACTCGCTCGGCCATGCGGCAGGCTTGCAGCCGGGACGGGCCTGGGCGTCCGGGGTGGGGGAGGGTCGTGCCTTCTGTCATGGCCGGGGCGGAACGGGCCGTGCCATCGTCCGCGTCCCATGAAGAACCCGAACCCGAAGCCCTCCCTGCCGTCCACGCCGCAGGCCGTGTTCGCCAGCCTGCTGACGCAGTTGGGGGAGGCGGGCCGGAAGCCGGCGCGGGTCCCCGCGTCACCGACGACGCCCGAGGCCCTGGCGGCGGCCCTCTTCGAGGTGGCTGCGGGCACGGGCGCGGCGCTGTTCTCCGTGTGGGCGGCGGAGGATTACGACGACGCGTCGGAGGACGGTGACGAAGCCGGAGACACCGGGAACGGTGACGACGCGGAGGCCGAGCCCGCGCGGATGCGCATCAACGCGGGCATCACGTTGTTCTTCATCGGGGAGGATTCTCCGGACCGGGTCGGGTTGCTGGGCTCGGAGCGGGTGCCGGTGCGTCAGGCCATCGATTACGCGCTGTACCGTCCGCTGGGGCAGGCCCTGGTGGCCCACGCGAAGCGCGGCGCGGATCCGAGGTTGCCCGACCGTGGCAGCGTGTCCTTCCCGGCTGGCTCCGCGGATCCGGAGCTGATGTTCCGGGTGTCCTTCCGTGAAGACGCGCTGGGCACGTGGACCACGGCGCTGGCGCGAAGCCGCGAGACGCGTCAGGCGTTCCCGAGCATCACGAGCCTGCCGCTCGCGGACGACGCGGGCGCGTTCCTGGAGACGTACTTCCGGGAGTTGAACAAGGCGCTCTTCAATGGCCAGGTGGTGCTGCTCACGGGGGCGTCCGGAACGGGTCGCAGCACGACCCTGCGGGCCCTGATGGATGCGCTGCCAGACAACGTGCACGCGCTGGCGGCGGTGGAGGAGCCGAAGGGCGGCACGGGCGGCGCCATCGGCATGGTGCGCGTGGGGCCGGAGCTGACCGTGGCGCAGGCGCTGCGGTCGTTCCTGAGGCAGGACCCGGACCTTCTCTTCGCGGACGAGGTGCGCACGCTGGCGGACCTGGAGCTCCTCTGCAACGGAGCGCTCACGGGACACGGCACGGCGTGCGTGCTGGAGGCGAAGACGCCCGAGGACGGCTACGCCTGGATGACGGAATCGCTGCCGGGAATCCCCATGATGCCGCTCATCGTGCACCACACGCGCGACGCGGCGACGGGCACCTTCGCGATGACGCTCCACGAGGCGAAGCCCACGGAAGACGGCGGTGCATTGCGCATCGTCCCGTGGACTCCGCCCGCGTAGTTCAGGCTGGGGGAACGCAGCGATGACGATGCCCTTTGCGAATGACGAGCGCTTCGTGAATCGCGACGCCGCGTACGCGCTCGCGAAGACCTTCCGGCACGACCTTTCGCTCTGGCAGTGGGTCATGGGCGCGTTGATGGAGGCGAACGTCTTCCGCCTCATGAAGGGCGATGCGCCCGCCGCGCCGTTCGACCTGTTCTTCCTGACCTGGACGATGCATGCGCTCCACGCACGGAAGTACGCCGTTCTGCGGGTGCTTTCAGAGGACATGCAAGGGTGGCTGGGCAGTGCGCTGGTCGGTGCCCGGGTGCCCGTGCGAATCCTGGAGGGCTTTCGCTCCTGGTGCCTCCAGGACGACCCGCCGCACATCGAGGAGCCCACCGAGTCTGGGGATGGAGCAAAGGCTCTGCCCTGGATGGAGGAGGAGGCCGCGCGGGTGCTCTTGGAGGAACTCCAGGGCAACACGAGCGCGCGGTTCGTCACGCAGGGGTTGAGCGCGGCGAAGGAGCTCCATCGGCAGGGCGCGACAATCTCCGCTCCGTTCGATCTGCGTTATTTCGTCAAGGTCCTGACGGAGCTCAGCAGGGACCGAAGGGTCGTCCTCTCCACGCTGCTGGGGGAGGATCTGCGATGGTGGTCGGATGACGACGAGGACCCTTCTGAGCCGCCAGCAGTCGTCACGGTGCAGGACGAAGGGGGTCCCAGTTGCTGGGTGAACTACGAGGCCACCCTCCAGTTCATTGAGGCCTTCGACTTCGCGCCGGTCGGCCTGTGGGTCGCGCAGGGGCTGGCCGAGGCCGTGTGGTTTCGTCCCATGCAGCGTGAAGCACCATCCGCGCCGTTCGACCTGCTCTTCTTCGCGAAGACCCTGGAGGCGCTCCATGTCCAGCGGCGCTCCGATGCGCGCCCGATAGCGAAGGGACTGGCCTTCGTGAGAGCGCGGTGGCGAGCCCATGAGGTTGGCCCCTGGCTGAACGAATCCGCCGCGTTGCAGCATGTCCGGAGCCTCGGTGACGCCAAGGCCGAGCGGTTCGTCATGTGGGGCGTGGACGTATGCAGGCGTGGTGCTCCGCCGTCCGTTCCGTTCGACCTGCTCCACTACGTCAAGACGCTGGGTGCGCTCTACGCGGAGCGGCTGAACGGCCACCCCATGCACGAAATCTTCGTCAACGACTGACGCGGCTGCTTGTGGCCGTCAACTGCCGCATGCCCCAGCGGCAGGACACGGTGCCATCCGAGCGCCGCAGGGGTTCCACGGCCTGGAGGAACGAGGCTTCGAGCGAAGCCCGCGCCGCCGGAGACAACCGGTCCGCGTCATACGTCGTGCGGAGCGAGTCCCAGACCGAACGGGGCTCTCCATCCCCCTGGACGATGAGGTCCTGGATGGCGACGTCCTCGAACCCCTCGTGGAAGAGCCCCTTCAGTCCCTCCACCGAGCGCACCCGTGGGTCGCCCAGCGGCAGCCACGGCTGTGTCTCCGCCAGCAGCAAGGGCCGCAAGAGTCCCGCGAAACGCTCCACCGCATCGCCGCGCACCATGTCGCCGCCGACGACCACGGACACCGTCCCACCGGGCTTCAGCACGCGTCGGAGTTCCGCGAGGACGGTCTCCACGTCATCCATCAACATGAGCGCCAGATGGCTCAGCACGACATCGATGCTGGCCTCCGCGAACGGGAGTGTCTGCGCCCGTCCCTGGTGCAGTGTCGCAGCGCCCTTCAACCGGGCCTGTGCCGCCGCGAGCTCATGCTCGCTCATGTCCAGCCCGAGCAACGACAGCCCCGGCTGCTCCCTCTTCGCGAGCAGTTCCAGCAGATGCCCGTCGCCACAGGCGAGATCGAGCACGACCCGTGGCCCCGCATCCCGAGGCACCACCGCCTCCAGCAGCGAATACGTGGAGGGAAACGTTTCACCCTCCCGTTGCACGGGCGCGGTCGCGAACCAGTGTGCGGTCACCCCTGCGAGGCGACCATGGAAGTCGAGCAGGTAGGACTCGGCGGGGGAGGGGACGGTCATGGGGGCCTCAACGCTTGGGCTTCTTCTTCCCCGCGTTGGTGGCATCGGCGGTGATGCACAGCACGGAGTACAGGTTCATCGTGTAGACGCTGTTCTCCGGCTCCAGGTCCGCGGCCTTCTGGAAGAACGCGGAGGCGCGGGTGTAGTCGCGGTGGTGGTTGAGGACGATCATCCCCATGCGGTTGTAGAGCGGCGCGGGCTGGGCCATCAGCGCGATGCTGCGCTCCAGCAGGTCCAGCGCCTCCGTCATCTTGCCCGCGCGCTCCAGCCGCACCACGCGTTGAAGCACCTCCTCGCGGGCGTCCTCCTGCCGGGGCGCCGCGGGCTTCGACGCCAGTGCTCCCGACAACGTCACGGAGGGCAACGGCCCCTGCGTCCGCGTCGCCGCCACGTTGGCTCCAGGCACCGCGCTCCGAACCGCCGCTGACGCCGCTACCGGAGGCACCGTCACCGGAGCAGCCCGTACCGCCTGGACCGGGATTGGCGCGGCCTCACCCCGGGTCTCCGCCTCGGCGGAGGCCAGCGTGCCCACCAGCTTCGTCACCCCGCGCTCCGACAGCGACTCGAACAGCGCGTGCAGCTCCACCTCCGTGACCTGCGTGATGAGCGCCATCTCGGAGAGCGCCGTGCGTCCATCCACCTGCGACAGCACATACGCCTCGAACGGGCTGAGGTTCATGCGCGCGATGTCCAGGCCGCCGACAATCACCGGTCGCACTGGAGGTGCCCCGGCCCGCGCCTTCGCCTGGAAGGACACCACCCGCGTCGCCTCCGCCTGTGGAGGCCGGGGCGTCCCGCGCGCGCCCGTCTGCTCCGGCTGCGTCAGCAGCGCCCGCACCAGCGACACGTTGTCCCGGGGCGGCAGGTCCTCCACGCTGCGCACGAGCAGCAACTCACAGCGCGCGCACTGGAAGTCCCCCGGCTTGCTCGGCGCGCCGCAGTGCGGACACACCAGGTCCTCCGGTGGGTGCTCGAAGGCCTGGAGGTCCGCGTAGTAGTGCTTGCGGATGGCCGCGCGGATGGACCGGCGCACCGCCACGAATGGCAGCACCTGCGCGACGCCCACCGTCTTGGCGATCTCCTCCAGCGCCCGCCCCCGCTGCGGTTCGGAGATGGCCACGTACAACACGTCCTGCGCCAGCCGCAGCGGCATGAAGTCGAAGCCTTCGGCCAGCCGCACCGGCACGCGCTCCAGCAGCGCCGGGTCCACCTTCGCCTGCGCCAGCTTCTCCGTGGACACGAAGCGCGTCTTCAGCTCCTGCGCGAGCAGCCGCAACACCGGCGTCTCATCCACACCCAGCCGCACCAGACACTCGCCCAGCTTCTGGCCCGTCTCCTGCTGTCGCGCGAGCGCCCGGTTCAACACATCCGGGGTCAACACCCCGTCCAGGACCAACTGCTCCCCGAGTTTGCGCGCCATGCCCCCGATTCAAGGACGCCCCGATGCGCCCGTCTACCGGCATCCGCGCCACAAACCCCCGTTTCCACATTTCCATTTGCGAACGTGTAACGTGGACACTAAGATAGTGTCGGAAATACACGAATGGAACGCAGTGAGTGAGGGGGAGCACCGATGTTCTTCGGGTACATGAAGTCGACGCCGACCACGTACGTGATGCAGTACCGGGATGGGGAGGTGGTCCGCGAGGGAGCGGGCCTGTCCTTCCTGTACTGGAAGCCGGCGACGACGCTGGTATCGGTGCCGCTGTCGAGCGCGGACGTGCCGTTCGCTTTCAACGAGGTCACCCGTGACTTCCAGCCCGTCACCCTCCAGGGCCAACTGACCTATCGGGTAGAGGAGCCGCGCCGATTGGCGGGGCTGTTGGATTACTCGGTGACGCCGGGCGGGCGCTACCGCTCGGACGATCCTGAGAAGCTGGCGGACCGTCTGGTGCAAGCCGCCCAGGTGCGCGCCCGCGCGGTGGTGCAGTCGCTGGGCCTGCGCGAGGTGCTGGTGCACTCGGACGCGCTGGAGTCCAAGGTGCTGGCGGGGCTCGCGGACGCGGAGGCCGTGAAAGCGCTGGGCGTGCAGGTGATGGCCTTCTCCGTTCTCTCCATCCAGCCCACGCCGGAGATGGCGCGGGCGCTGGAGGCCGCCGCTCGCGAAGGACTCCAGCGCGAAGCAGACGAGGCCATCTACGCCCGTCGCAACGCGGCCGTGGAGCAGGAGCGGCGCATCAAGGAGAGCGAGCTGGCCACGGAGCTGGTGGTGGAGGAGCGCCAGCGCCAGATTCGCGAGGCGAAGATGGCCGCGGACATCGCGGTGGAGGAGCAGCGCTCGGCCCTGATGGAGCGCTGGGTCCAGAACGAGCGCCAGTCCGCGGACGCGCGCGCGTACTCGTTGGAGCAGACGCTGGCGCCCGTGCGCGGCATGGACTGGAGGACGCTGATGGCCACGTCGTCCAACGGCGGCGACCCGGCGCTCAACATCGCCCTGGCCTTCCGCGAGATGGGGGAGAACGCCCAGCGCATCGGAGAGCTCAACGTGTCCCCGGACCTCTTGCGCTCGCTCATGTCGAACACGCCCCCGCGCGGCAACGACCCGACCCCGGACACCGACCCCAACACGGGCCGCCGTGGCCACAAGCCGCCGAAGCCCGGCGGCGCGGCCGTGCAGACCTTCGACCCGCGCGACCGCTGAACCCCTGAAGCCAAGAGAGGCACGCCATGTTCGAGAAGGTGGTGCTCGTCACGCGCAAGACGCGGTTGTCGGACCTGGTGGTGCGCTTCAACACGAAGAAGCAGGCGAAGTTCTACGTGGAGCGCGCCGGCCAGGACTTCACGGGCTTTGAAGAAGAGGACGACACGTACCGCCGCTCGGTGGACGCCCTGCGCGCGCAACTGGACGTGGGGCTGCCGGTGCAGCAGGTGGACCGCTCGCTCGTGCCCACCTTCCTCTTCACCGGCAAGGAGATCGTGGTGGCGGTGGGGCAGGACGGGCTGGTCGCCAACGTGGCCAAGTACGTGGGCGACCAGCCGCTCGTGGGCGTCAACCCGGACCCCGAGCACTTCGACGGGGTGCTCCTGCCCTTCCTCCCCGCGAAGACCCGGGCCGCCGTGCAGCGGGTGCTGGAGGGCAGGGGGCACTTCCGCCAGGTGCAGCTCGCGGAGGCGAAACTGGGAGACGGGCAGCGGCTGCTCGCCTTCAACGACCTGTTCATTGGCGCTCGCACGCACGTCTCCGCCCGCTACCAGCTTCGCTTCGGCGGGAAGCAGGAGGCGCAGTCGTCCAGCGGCGTGCTCGTGTCCACCGGCGCGGGCTCCAGCGGGTGGCTGTCGTCGGTGTTCGCCCTGGCGCGCGGCCTCACCCAGCAGACGGGCGGGACGCCGGGGCAGCCCTGGAAGCTCGGGTGGGAGGAGGCGCGGCTGGCCTTCGTCGTGCGCGAGCCCTTCGTCAGCCGCCACTCCAGCGCGGACATCGTCGGCGGCTTCGTCACCTCGAAGGACGAACTGGTGCTCGAATCGCGGATGCCCCAGGGCGGCGTCATCTTCAGCGACGGCATGGAGGAGGACTTCCTCACCTTCGGCGCGGGCGCCACCGTGCGCATCCGTCCAGCCGAGCAGCGGGCGCGCCTGGTCGTGCCCTGAAACACACCCGACGCTATAGGTCCCCGCACCCCGATATCCCGAGTACCCCTGGACCCTCGTCCCATCCTGTTGTTTCCAGGCGGCAGGCTCCCGGGTGACAGGCGAAGCTCGGCTGCCTTCCTACCCACCGAGCGGGAACGGCGGCCTCGTCCCTCGGGGCACGCACCGTCTGGGACGGCAGGGCATCTCTTCAAGTGTGGGGAGATCGCGCCCGTCCCCCCGTCCGGCAGACGACACCCTGTCCCTTCCCCGGACCTGAAATTCCAGGCATGGTGAGCGCAGTCGCCTTACCTTCGAGTCGAAGCGGTTGGGGTGTAGCGGTCCCAGGTGCAGGCGAAAAACTCACCGGAGTTGCGTCACGTCGTTGATGGGCGTAGGAACGCAAAATCTCCGGGGGGTTGGTCAGGGGTGATCATGGTCGGCCTCGTCATCGCATCGCATGGACGTCTGGCGGATGAGCTGGTCTCAACCGCGGAGCAGATCGTGGGCAAGCTGCCCGCGGTGGCGACTTGCAGCATCGAGCCGGGGGCCCCTGTCGAGGACCTGCGCGCCAAGATGAAGCTGGCCGTCAAGACCGTGGACGAAGGGGACGGCGTCATCATCATGGCCGACCTGTTCGGAGGTACGCCCTGTAAGGAATCGCTGATGATGTGTCAGCGGATGAATCTGGAAGTCCTGGCCGGCGTCAATCTGCCCATGCTGCTGAAGGCCAATTCGCTCCGTTCGGAGCAGATGGCCCTTTCGGAGATGGCCAACCAGCTGGCGTCGTACGGCCAGCGCAACATCACCTGTGCGTCCGCCCTGCTTCGCGAGGCCCAGCAGCAGCCGCGAACTTGACGGACCCGCGCGGGTCGGCGATTCGAGACTGCCGTGATCACCCTGGTCCGCGTCGACAACCGCCTCATCCACGGCCAGGTCGTTGAGGCCTGGCTTCCCCACCTCAAGGTGTCCCGCGTGGTGGTGGCGGATGATGAGGCCGCTTCCAGTCCCCTCATTCGCGCCGCGATGGCGCTCGCCGTGCAAAGTGCCATCGAAGTGCAGATCCTCCCCCTGGCCCAGGTGGACTTCGCCGCCCTGTCGAAGGACGGCGTCCGCACCCTGGTGCTCCTGAGGGATGTCTCCTCCGTGCCGTTCGCCTACCAGCACGGGCTGGTGATGGATCAGCTCAACCTGGGCAACGTGCACTTCGGCACCGGCCGCCGTCAGGTGTCTCCGTCCGTCTTCCTGGCGGAAGGTGAGCTCCAGGCCCTCCAGCAGCTCTCTGAACAGGGCGTGCGCGTGGAGGCGCGCGCGGTGCCCGCGGAGAAGTCGGTGGACCTGCCCGATTTGACCGAGCGCTGGTCGAAGGCCGGGTGAACCGGTGAACGTCGGTTGGACCCAGGTGGCGCTCGCGTGTCTCTGGGGCGGACTGGTGGCCGTGGAGCGCAAGGCGTTCCTGCAGGCCATGCTGTCCCGGCCCCTGGTGGCCGCCACGTTCATGGGCGCGCTGCTGGGTGACGTCGGCAGCGGGCTGTCCGTGGGCATGCTCCTGGAGCTGTTCTACCTGGGCACCGCCAACCTGGGCGCGTCGCTGCCGGAGAACGACACCCTGGCGGCCACCGGCACCGCCGCCGCCGCCGCCACGCTGACGGCCGCCACCGGCGCGGGCTCCACGCCCGCCATCTGGTCGCTGGCCGTCCTGCTCTTCATCGGCCTGGGCCGGGTGGGGCGCAGGTTGGACCGGCTCTTGGAGGGCTACTCCGCGCGCCTTGCCCGCGTGGCGCTGGCGTCCGCGGAGGCCGGCAATCTCACGCGCGCCATGCGCCAGAACCTGTGGGGCATGTGGCCGCACTTCGTGGGCTACGGCGCCATCACCGGCGCGTGCGCGCTGGCGGGCTTCTTCCTGGAGCCCGTGCTGGCGGTGCTGCCGCAGGGGCTGGTGCGGGGGCTGGCGTGGGCGTACCCGGCCATGGCCTGCGTGGCGGCGGCCATCGCCGCACAGAGCAGCCACGCGAAGCGCGCGCCCCTGTTCGCGGGGCTCGCTGCGGCGGGCGTCACGGTGGCGGTGGTCCTCTCCAAGCTCCAGGAGCGGCCATGAGCACGACGCCGCCGGTCGCTCCCACGACGAGCGCTCCCGTCCATCCGCCGGCGCGGCTGTCGCGCGGCACGGTGCTGCGCGTCTTCCTGCGCTCGCTCTTCCTCCAGGCGTCGTGGAACCCCAAGGGGATGCAGAACCTGGGGCTCGCGTACGCGGTGTATCCCGCGCTGGAGCGGCTGTACCCGCCGGGGCCCCTGCGCGAGGCGGCGGTGCGCCGGCACCTGGTCTTCTTCAACACGCACCCGTACGTGGCGGCGGCCATCGTGGGCGGCGTCGTCAACCACGAGCGGAAGATTGCTCGGGGCGAGGAGACGCCGGACCGCGTGGTGAGCTTCAAGGCGGCGCTGATGGGGCCGCTGGCGGCGTTGGGAGACGGGTTCTTCTGGCTGTCGCTCAAGCCCGCGGTGGGCGGGCTGTGCGCGGCGATGGTGCCGCTGTTGGGCGTGTGGGCGGTGGCGCTCTTCCTGGTGCTCTACAACCTGGTGCACCTGCTCTTGCGCATCCGGCTGTACTGGCTGGGGCTGAGCCTGGGGGACCGGTTGGTGGAGGCGGTGGCGCGGGTGAACCTTCCCGCCAAGGGCGCGCGCCTGAGGGGCGTGGCGGCCGCGAGCGCGGGCGGGCTCGCGGCGTGGCTGGCGGTGAGCTTCGGGGCGACGGCGGGCGGCACCTGGGCGGTGTTCCTGTCGGTGGGATGCCTGGCGGTGGGGGTGCTGGCCTACGTGGCTGTCAGCCGCCGGGTCCCCACGTACGTGGTCCTCTATGTCGCGGCGGGATTGGCCTGCGCGGCGGGGGCCTTTCTTTGAGTGGACGAACCACAGCAGCAGCAGGAGTCGTGATGCCGAGCGAGGCCCAGGGAACATTCGAGATCGTCAACGCGCTGGGGCTGCATGCCCGGGCCGCGGCGCAGATGGTCAAGGTGGCCAACCGCTTCAAGAGCGAGGTCTCCATCGCCGCGGAAGGCAACCGCGCGAACGCCAAGTCCATCATGGGCGTGCTGATGCTCGCGGCGGGGCAGGGCGTGCAGGTGACCATTACCTGCAAGGGCGAGGACGCGGACGCGTGCCTGTCCGAATTGAAAAAGCTCATCGCGGATCGCTTTGGCGAAGCGCAGTGAACGTGGAAGATAGACCCCTCCCCAGGGCAGGAACCGAACCGTGAGCAGCCAGGCCACCCCTACACTCAGGTTGACAGGCATCGGCGCCTCCCCGGGCGTAGCGGTGGGCCACGCCTTCATCCTGGACCGCAAGCGCATCCGCACGCCCAAGCTGCGTCTGGCCGACGCCGAGGTGGAGCCGGAGCGGATGCGGATGAAGACGGCGATCGACTTATCCGACCGCCAGCTCGCGGAGCTGAAGGACCAGATTACGCGCACGGAGGGCAGCGACCACGCCCTCATCCTGGAAGCCCACCGGCTGATGCTCCACGACCCCATGCTCGTGGATGAGGTCAACCGCCTCATCGTGGAGGACCGCATCAACGCGGAGTGGGCGGTGCGCCGCACGGCCCGGAAGATAAAGCACCTGTTCGACAACATCCCGGACGAGTACTTCCGTGAGCGTCGCTCGGACGTGGACTACGTGGCCGACCGCATCATCCGCAACCTGATGGGCCAGGTGGTGGACGAGGAGGTGGAGGTCCCCGCGGAGGCCATCGTGGTGGCGCACGACCTGCCGCCGGCGGACGCGGCGATGATGGCCCGGAGCGGCCGCGTCGCGGGCTTCGTCACGGACCTGGGCGGCCAGACGAGCCACACGGCCATCGTGGCCCGCGCTCGGGAGACGCCCGCGGTGGTGGGCGCGGGGCGCGCGAGCGAGCAGATTTCGCCGGGCGACCTCATCGCGATGGACGGCACGCGCGGCGTGGTGCTGGTGAATCCGTCCGAGGACCAGCTCGCGCTCTTCCGCGAGGAGCAGCGCCGCTACCAGGAGAGCGAGCAGCTCGCGCTCAGCACCAAGGACCAGCCGGCGGTGAGCACGGACGGCTTCCGCATCCGGCTCAACGGCAACATGGAGTTCCTGGAGGAGATCCCCTCGCTGCTGGCGCACGGCGCGGAGGGCATCGGCCTGTACCGCACGGAGTTCATGTTCCTGGACCGCAAGACGGCGCCCACGGAGGAGGAGCACTACCGCGCCTACAAGCAGGTGCTGGAGGCGATGGGCGGCCGTCCCGTCACCATCCGCACGCTGGACCTGGGCGGCGACAAGGTGCCGGGCAAGACGAAGCACGAGAAGGAACCCAATCCCGCCATGGGGTTGAGGGCCATCCGCTACTGCCTGTCCAACCGGGAGCTGTTCCGGGTGCAGCTCCGGGCGCTGTTGCGCGCGAGCGTGCACGGCAACATGCGGCTGATGTTCCCCCTCATCTGCGGGGTGAGCGAGCTGCGGGAAGCCCGGAGCGAGCTGGAGGCGTGCCGCACGGCGCTGGGGCGGGCCGGGGTGCCGGTGGGCAAGCGCTTCCCGGTGGGCATCATGGTGGAGACGCCGAGCGCGGCGACCATCGCGGACCGGCTGGCGCAGGAAGCGGACTTCTTCTCCATCGGGACGAACGACCTCATCCAATACTCGCTGGCCATCGACCGCCAGAACCGCGAGGTGGCGTACCTCTACCGGCCGCTGCACCTGTCGGTGCTGCGCATGCTCCACGGCATCGTGGACGCGGCCAAGAGCGCCAACATCCCGGTGTCCATGTGCGGCGAGATGGCCGGAGATCCGCTCTTCACGCTGGTGCTGCTGGCGTTGGGCTTCGACGAGCTGTCGATGACGTCCGGGCAGATTCCGGTGGTGAAGCGGCTGATGCGCCGGGTGAGCCGCCGCGAGGCGATGGAGATGCTCCAGGCCGCCATGGAGCTGACGACGGCGGAGGAGATCGAGCGCTATGTGCGCACGGAGATGGACCGGCGCTTCAGCGGTCCGGAGGGCTCGCTGCTGACCTCGCTGCGCGACGTAGAACCCGAGTCCGTGTAGGCCCCGCTCCCCCCGTTTCAGCAGCAAAGGGGGGGTCGCCGTTTCCAGGGGGAATGCACACTTTGGCCGGACACGGATGCAGGAGGCAGCAGCGTGTTCAAATCAGCGGACATTCAGCGGGGCATGACGGTGCGGGACCGGGACGGGGAAGCCCTGGGTGGCGTCGTCGCGGTGGATCCCCGGGGCTTCACCATCGGGAAGGGCCGGGCCTTCGAGAAGGAATATCCGGTGCGCTTCTCCGACGTCGCGGACCTGGACGGGGATGACGTCTACCTGCGCCGGGACCTGGCGCACCTTCCGGGCGCAGTGCTGGCCGAAGGTGGAGCGAACGAGGACGACAGCGCTCTCAAGCCGCACCGCCCGGTGGCCTACACGCACGACCTGACGGGCGCGCTGGTGCCCATGGAGTAGGGCGCTTCACGGACGCCGCTTCACTTCGGAGGGGGATCCTCGCCATCGGCAGGGTCCCCTTCTTCGTCGTGCTGGCTGCCGTGGCGTCCGGACAGCGGTGTCAGGAACCGGGCCACGGGGCGCAGCAGCACCAGGGACAAGAGCGCCAGTCCCACCGTGACACCCGCCGCCACGTACATCCCCAGCCCGCAGGCCAGCCCCACCGCCGCGGTCACCCAGAGGTTGGCCGCGGTGGTGAGCCCCTTCACCGCGCCCCCATGGCGCAGGATGACGCCCGCGCCCAGGAAGCCGATGCCCACGACAATCTGACTGGCGATGCGGCTGATGTCCGCCTGTGACCCGTTCGGCGACACGCCCGGCTGGAGCACCCACTCCGTGTACACGCTGGCGAGCGTGAAGCAGCACGACCCCAGCGCGACCAACGTGTGCGTGCGCAGCCCCGCACTCTGGCTGCGCGCCTCGCGCTCCACGCCCAGGACGCCGCCCAGGAACGTGGCCAGCACCAACCGGCCGATGATGACGAAGGAGTCCACTCGAGGGGCGACGCTACTCGCCCAGGTCGATCTTCTCGTCCTTGTCCGCTTCGTTCAGTTCGGGATTGGGCAGCGTGTCCAGCGTCGCCACCAGCAGCTTGTACGAAGGCACCACGTAGGGCGCCACGTCCGGCCCCAGCTCCTTCTCGTACTGCTCCGCGCGCGCGGTGTACTTCTCGTCCTTCGAATCCCAGCTCCCCGCCGACTCCGCCGCCCACACCTCTTCACCGTCGCGGCAGCGGATGAGCTGCGCCTTGAGCGCCACCTCCGCCCCGTCGCCCACCTGCTTCACCTGCGGATCCAACCACAGCACGCCTTCAATCCCCTCCACGCACTGGTCCTTGAACGTCGCGTCCGTAGGCCGCTCCGGCAGGGACGTGTTCTCCTTCACCAGGAAGTCCCGGTTCTGGTTGAGCCACTGCCGCGCGATGAGGCTCCACAGGTCGCCCACGTACTGCTTGCCCGGGGGGAACGGCTGCGTCACCACCGCCAGCCGCTTCACCTGCTGCCGGTCCACCGTCGCGTAGTCCGCGCGCAGCCGCTGGCTCTTCACCGCGCTCGCACAGCCCGCCAGCATCATCAGGCCCAGCACCGGCCCCAGTCGCTTGAACGTCCCCATGGCTTGAAGCTCCTCAAGAAGAAGCCCCGCGCTTCCCCTTGGTGGAGGAAGGCGGGGCCGAAGTCCGGCGCGGGATATTAAGCGCTTCTTCCGCGCTGTCAGGCTGCGCGTGTGGAAGACGCGTCGCCGCCACCCGTCGAACCGTTCGACGGTGAGCGCCCCGCGTCACGCTGCCGCTTGTCGTGCATGAGCTGCATCACCGCCGCCAGCACCGTGAAGGACACCAGCAGCGTGGTGATGAGGCCGATGCACGCGATGATGCCCATGGAGCGCACGCCGTTGTGGCCGGCCACCAGCAGCGCCGCGAAGCCCGCCACCGCCGTCAGGGTGGAGGACGCCACCGCCGCGCCCACGCTGCGCAGCGCCACCAGCGGGGACGTCCCCTCCAGGAAGCGGTGCAGCAGGTACAGACCGTGGCTCACGCCGAAGCCCAGCAGGATGGGCAGGATGATGACGTTCATGAAGTTCAGGCGGATGTCGAACAGCGCCATGAAGCCCAGCATCATCGCCAGGCCCACCGTCAGCGGAATCACGGACGCCAGCGCCAGCTTCGCGTTGCGGAAGTCCGCGAAGTGCATCGCGAGGATCCACAGCGCGGTGAGGATGATGGTGAGCTTCGCGTCCTTGAGCACCATGCGCGCCAGCGACGCGTACAACTGCGTGGCGCCCGCGGCGCGGAACTCCTTCTCCACCGGCGTGCCCTGGGGCCCGTCCGTGAACTTGCCCGGCGTCACCATGGCCTTGATGGAGCGCGTCTGGTCCGCGAACTGGAGCATCTGCTTGCCGTCCCACAGGTCCACGCTCGGGTAGATGAACGTGAGGTAGCCGTGGTTCTCCGGCTGGGTGCTGGGCAGGTGGCGGAACTGCGTGGCGTAGATTTCCGGCACCTGGTGCACGTCGAAGGGACGCGCCTCCAGCATCTTCAGGAACAACTGCGCCTTCTCCTGCGTCTCCGGCGGCAGCGACGACACCTCGATGTCCTTCAGCTCCGCCTGCCACTCCTCCAAAATCTTCGTGTTCGCCTGCGCGATGCCTTCCGGCGGCACGAAGGTGAAGAGGCTCATCACCTGGGAGATGGTGGGGCGCTTCTTCGGATCCGCCGTCAGCTCCTTGTAGAGGGCCTCCGTCTCCGCCAGGTCCTTGGTGTAGATGGCGAGCGGGTCGCTGGCGATCTTGAAGCGGTCGTTGATTTCATCCTGCAACACCACCGACGGCTGGTTGGCCGGCATCAGCGCGCGGGTGTTGTAGTTGAAGCGCACGCCGTACGGCAGGCGCGTGAAGAAGTCCGCGCCCGCGGGGGGCTCGCCGTCCTTCCACGGGATGGCCGCGCCGCACACCACCGCCACCACCACGCAACCCACCGCCAGCACCAGGCCCGGACGCGGGATGCGCATCTCGTTGCCGGAGGCGTTGTTCACCGCGGGCGGCTTCATCACGCCAATCAGCTTCTGCGGCAGCTCCGGGTTCCTGCGGCCCGCCAGCGCCAGGAGCGCCGGGCACCAGGAGAACAGCGTCACACCCAGGAGCAGCGTGCCCGTGCCGGCCAGGAAGCCGAACTGGGAGAAGCCCTTGAAGTCGCTCACCATCAGCACGAAGAAGGAGCCCGCCACCACCACCGCGGACACCAGCGCCGGACGGCCCGCGTTGATGACCGCGTCGCGGATGGCCACGTCGTATCTCTTGCCCGCGCCCAGCTCCAGGCGCGTGCGGAAGATGAAGTGGATGCCGTAGTCGATGCCGAACCCCATCAGGATGCCGCCCAGGATGGAGGTGATCATGTTCAGCTCACCCACCGCCACGTAGGTGAAGCCCAGCGTGTACAGCGTGCCCGCCACGGTGCCGCTCACCACGATGAGCGTGGGCGCCCACTTGCGGAAGAACGCGATGGTGATGGCGAAGATGGCGACCAGCGCCAGGATGGTCACCGGCTGGAGCGACTCCTCGATGGCGTACGAGTCGTCCACCGCCGTCTTGTAGGAACCCGTGAAGCCGTAGGCGACCGTCTTCTTGTCGCCCATCTTGTAGTAGTCCTCCACCAACTGCACGCCACCGGCGTTGGACTTGGAGTAGTCCGCCAGGTCCTTGCGCAGCTTCTCCACGTAGTCCTTCGTCTGGCCAATCTGGTTCGTGTCCCACATCGGCTTGATGAGCAGCAGCAGCAGCTTGCGGTCCTGGGAGATGTAGTAGTCGTCCGCGATGCTCTTGTTGCCAACGCTCGAGTACTTGTCGACCAGGTCCTGCAGGTCCAGCTTCACCGGCTCCGTCTTCTTGATCTCGATGTAGAACGGGTTGCTGCGGCGGATCTGATCCTTGAGGAACGCCATGATGCGGCGCTTGCCCTCGGCCAGGTCCTCCGTCTTGATGAACAGCACCATGTTCTGCTGCACGAACTCGACGGGAATCTTGTACGTGAGCGAGCGCGCGTGCTCCTTGTCCTTGCCCACCATCACGGCCAGGTCGTCCGCGACGCGCTTGAGCGTGGCTTCGTCATCGCCGCGCAGCGCGACCATGAAGAAGCCGCTGCCGCCCACCATGTCGATGACGCGCTTGACGTCCTTCACCTCCTGGAGGTCCTGGGAGATGAGGTCCAACTGGTTCGAGTTGATGGTGAGCTTCGACGTGCCCCACACGGCCAGACCGAGCAGCAACAGCAGCACGGTCATCACGGTGCCGGGACGACGGACCAGCATCTCGGCGTAGGCGACGGCGAGGCGAGGCGGGGGATGCGAGGAGGGATTGCCGCTCATGGGCGCGGGACCCTATCGACAAAACACCCCGCCCGGAAGCAATGCCGGGCATGCCTGTCCGCCCGACCTCCGCCCGAGTCGGGACCTCTCAAAGCCCGGGAATAACCGCCCCTTCCGGGCCTGATGCGCCCCGTCAGTGCCCCGGGGGGCCCACCAGCGGGATGACCAGCACGTCGGGGTTGGCCGCTCCCTCCTCGCTAGGAGGAATCAGGAAGGGGCCGGGATGGCGCAGGAAGCGCAGGCCCATGGCGCCCACGAAGCGCAGGCCTTCCCACATGGGGACGTCCCGGGCCCGCAGGGCCAGCCCCAGGGCCAGCGCGAAGGACACGCCGAAGTTGAGCGCGCCGATGACGCCCACCCCCAGGAGGGCGGCCAGGAACCCGGGCTGCATCACCGCGGCGGGGCCCAGCGTGCAGCCGGCGAAGGCCAGCGAGCCGAACGACAGCGTGACGTGCCGCACGTCCAGCGGCAGGCCGAAGAAGCCCCCGATGCCGGGCGCCACCGCCAGCAGCACGCCCAGGGTGACGCTGCCGCCCACGCCCGCAGCGTGGTGCATCAGCGCGTCCGCCACGCGGCGCGCGTTGTGTTCGCCCAGCAGGCCGCGCAGCACGCGGTGGTGGGCCAGCGCCTCCGGCAGGCGCCGGTAGACGACGAAGTTCTCGAACCAGCCCGCGGCCACGCTGGACATCCACAGCAGCACGCCGGTGAAGGCGGCCCACAGCAGCGTGGCGCTGTGCCAGGGGTGCAGCGACTCCACCACCTGCTCGGCCTGCGCCACCGACAGGAGCGCGTGGCCCCGGAGCAGTTGGAAGCCCAGCGCCAGCGCCACCGCCGCGGGCAGCACGCAGCCCAGGTTGCCCAGGGCCGCCGCGAGCTGCGAGCGGGTGATGCGCGGCACCAGCGCCGCCAGCCGCTCCATGCGCCCGTCGGTGGCGTCGCCCGGGTCGTCGTCCTCGACGGCGTCCTCGCCGATGGCCGCCGCCAGCGTGGAGGCCGTCATGGCGGGCTGCCGGGTGGCCAGCGTGAAGCCCATCAACTGCATCACCACGAAGCTGCCGGCGTAGTTGAGCGCGGCGAAGAAGCCCGCGAAGAAGGGCGCCAGCGACAGCCCCGCCAGGAAGAACTTCAGCGCGGCGGTGAACGCGGTGAGCAGCCCGCCTCCCGCCGCGGAGTGCACCATGCGGTGGAACTCGCCCGGCGTCGTGGTGATGGAGTGCTCGCCGGTGTTGCCGGTGCGCTCGATGCTCTTGCGCGCCAGCAGCCGCGCGTTGCGCCGGACCAGCGCGAGCACGGAGCGGTCCGCGTGCGCGTACCGCAGGAGGTCCGACAGGAGCTCCAGCGCCTCGCGCCAGCGCGGCTCGCCCCGGGCCGCGCCCAGCACGCGCGCGATGGCCTCCATCCGGTCCAGGCCGCGCCGGATGCGCTCCAGCCGGTACACCAGATCCACGCTGACACCCGAGTGCTCCAGGTGCCGCGTGACGGACGCCACCACCCCCCGGCAGTCCGCCTTGGCCTGCTCCAGGTCGCGCAGCGCGTCCGGGGCACCATCGCGCGCCAGCACCGCGTCACACACCATCCGCAGCCGCAGGAACGGTGAGGCGCGGAAGGCGATCTCCGGGCTGCGGTCCCGCACGTCCTCCGCCAGCCCCAGGTTCGTCACCTGCACGCCCAGGAGCAGCAGCGCGTCCATCAGGTCGCCGCGCACGCGCGCCGTGGGGGACGGGTCCGGCGGCGGCGGGTCGCCCACGAGCACCGTCATCCGCGCGAGCAGCGCCGGGGCCAGCGCGGCCAGCCACTCCGCGTCCTCCGGCACAGGGAACAGGCGCAACAGCAGTTCGGACAGCTTGCCGGGCTCCGGCGGCGCGGGCAGCACGCCGCGCACGAAGCGGTCCGTCAGTTCGGAGAAGAAGCCGTTGCCGCCGCTCAGGCCCACCTGGGAGAAGAGCTTCAGGCCCCGGCTGCCCGCGCACACCCCCGACACCAGCTTCGTGACGGCCATGCGCAGCGACGCTTCACCCTCCAGCACGCGCACCAGCAGCGACAGCCGGGAGTTCGCCGGGGACAGCGTGGTGTCCTCCCCGTCCATCAGGCCCTGCGCGGGGATGCGCTCGCGCATCCAGTGGATCCACCGCTCCACCCACGCGAGGCGCGCGTCCAGCCCGTCCTCGGGGACCTCCGACAGGAGCCGGAACAGGTCCCTCACGGCGGGGTGGCCCGGAGCCCGGGGCGCGTGCTGCACGCAGAAGGCATCCACCTCACGGGCGGACGGCAGGCTGCGGGCCGGAGGCTGCGGGGCAAAGGAGGGGACTGTCATTCGCCAGGCGCTCGGGGGGAGGGGGACGCGGAGCCTACCCGGCCGGCGCCCCCCCCGGAACCCGGGGGGAGGACGGTGGCCTGGTTGCCTGGCTGCTCGACGCGGCCCGGGACTGGATTACTTCAGCTTCACCGAAGCGAGCTCGTTGTTCTTCGCGCGCATGGCGCCCAGCAAGCCGTCCCAGCCGCCATCCTTGAAGAGGGGACGCACCTGATCGTCGCGGATGCCGGTGAGCATGGAGTCACCCAGCACGGACACGTCCACGACCTTCCACGAGGCGCCCACCTTCTCCACGGAATACTTGAGCTTCATCTCCTGCTTCTTCAGCGGGTGGTTGATGAAGATGGTGGAGCCGACCAGCGCCTTGTCGCCCGTCACCTGGGGCTCGTCGTAGGTGATGGAGTCCAGGTTCTTGAAGTTCTCGCGCACCTTGGGGAAGGCGAGCTTCGCGAAGAGGCTCTGGAAGAGCTGGGTGAATTCCTTCTTCTGGGCGTCGGTGGCCTTGGTCCAGTCATCGCCCAGGAGGAAGGCGCCCTGCTGGTCGCTGCCCAGGTTCTCCAGGGCCTTGAGGTCCTTCTCGTAGCGCACGGACTGCACCACGGTCTTCACCGGCTTGGTGATGGCGTCGTTCGCCTTGTTGGGCGCGGCGAACGCGGGCACGGCGAGGGTGACGGCAACCAACACGGAGAGGGAGCGGAAGTGGGCGTTCAGGTTCATATGGGTGGGTGACCTCCTGAAGAACGGCGCGAGTCCTGTAGCCCAGGGGAACGCGCCGCGACGGACTAAATTCAACCGGCCGGCGACCTCACCTCCCACGTTGGGGCCGGTCGCTTGTGTGGGCTCCGCGACGAATAAATGCCCCTGCCGTCAGGTTTGACTCTGTTGGGACTGGACGTTTAGTGTCCGCCCCCTGCGCTGCGTCACTGGATTAGCGCGAAGCCCGAGAAGACATGCCTACCGACTTCCTGTTCACGTCTGAATCCGTCACCGAGGGCCACCCGGACAAGATCGCCGATCAGATCTCCGACGGTGTGCTCGATGCCATCATCGCCAAGGATCCGCAGGCGCGCGTCGCCGTGGAGACGCTCGTGAAGACGGGTCTCGCCATCGTCGCGGGCGAGGTGACGACGAACTGTTACGTGGACATCCCGAAGATCGTCCGGTCGACCATCACGCGCATCGGCTACACCGATAGCTCCATGGGCTACGACGGCAACACGTGCGGCGTCATGGTGGCCATCGAAGGCCAGAGCCAGGACATCGCCCGGGGCGTGGACAACAAGAAGGACCAGGGCGCCGGCGACCAGGGCATGATGTTCGGCTTCGCGTGCGACGAGACGCCAGAGCTGATGCCCGCGCCCATCCACTACGCGCACGCGCTGACCCGCCGTCTGGCGGAGGTGCGCCGCAAGAACCACACGTGGATCCGCCCGGACGGCAAGAGCCAGGTCACGGTGGAGTACAAGGACGGCCGCCCGGTCCGCATCGACGCGGTGGTGGTGTCCACGCAGCACGCGGATGAGATCTCCAACAAGAAGATCCAGGAGGCCATCCGCGAGGACGTCATCCTGAAGGTCCTGCCGAAGAAGCTCATCGACAACAAGACCAAGTTCTTCATCAACCCCACGGGCCGCTTCGTCATCGGCGGCCCCATGGGCGACTCGGGCGTCACCGGCCGGAAGATCATCGTCGACACCTACGGCGGCATGGGCCGTCACGGTGGCGGCGCCTTCAGCGGCAAGGACCCGTCCAAGGTGGACCGCTCGGCCGCGTACATGGGCCGCTACATCGCCAAGAACGTCGTCGCCGCGGGGCTGGCCAGCCGCTGCGAGGTGCAGGTCTCCTACGCCATCGGCGTGGCGGAGCCCGTCAGCGTGATGGTGGAGACCTTCGGCACGGCCACCGTGCCCGAGGAGCAGATTGCCCGCGCGGTGCGCCAGACCTTCGGTCTGCGTCCGCGGGAAATCACGGAGCACCTGGACCTGCTGCGGCCCATCTACCAGAAGACCGCCGCGTACGGTCACTTCGGCCGCTCCGACAAGGACTTCACCTGGGAGCGCACCGACAAGAAGGACGCGCTGCGCGAGGCCGCCGCCTCCGCCGCGCCCAAGACGCGCACGCCCCGCCTGAAGGCCGTCTGAGTTCCGGCGTCCAGGCAGAAACCGCCTGAATCCACGCGCTCGCTCCCTCCTGGAGCGAGCGCGTTTTTCATTTTCAGGGAAGGTGACGCACACAGGCCGGGCGCACACGGGGTGTGAGCTGTTAGGAGACGGCCATGCCGACTCCCGGTGTCGCGTCTGGCTGGCGCATCGTGTTGCTGACCGTGGCGCCTTCGGTGGCGCACGACTTCACGTTGTCGCTGCGGGCCCAGGGGCATGACGTGGTGGCGGTGGTGGTGCCCGTCGGCGTGCGGGGCCTGCGTCCCCTGGACATGGAGGGGTGGACGGAGCTGCGGCGGCTGTTCGAATCCGCGCCGCCGTCGCTGGAGGTCCTGTTCGTGAACGAGCGGGCCCTGCTGACGGCGCGGCTCGCGGCGCTGGAGCCGGACCTGCTCCTGTCCTTCTTCTTCCCGTGGAAGCTGACGCCGGAGGCGCTGGCGCTGGCGCCCCGGGGAGCGGTCAACGTGCATCCGTCGCTGTTGCCGCGCTACCGGGGGCCGTGTCCGGTGGGCTGGGCGTTGCGCGACGACGCGCGGGAGTTGGGGCTGACGTTCCACCGGATGGACGCGACGTTCGACACCGGGCCGGTGCTGGTGCAGGGCACGTTCCCCGTCATCGACGAGGACACGGAAGAGGTCCTCTTCGAGCGGATGATGCGCGCGTCGCGCCGGTTGCTGCCGAGGATGCTGGAGTGCGTGGCCCGGCGTGAGCCAGGGGATCCGCAGGTGGACGCGGCGGCGACGCCCGCGCCCTTCTTCGACCTGGCGTACCGGGACATCGACTGGCGGGACACCGCGCGCTCCGTGCATCTGAAGGTGCGCGCGTGCCGCTTCGCCGCGTGGCGCGAGGGCAACGGTGATGCGCGCGCGCTGTTGCAGGGCCGGTGGGTGCGGGTGCAGCGCACGCGCGCGTGGCGGGGCGAAGACCCCCAGGCGGCGCCGGGCACGCTCCTGGCGCGGCAGGGGGACGACTGCCTGGTGCAGTGCGGGGATTCGCCCTTGTGGCTGGTGGCGTACACGCCCGAGGAGCCCTGAGCGTTGGAGGGGGTTCTCCGGTGCCGGGGGTGTGTGCGGCAGCGGGCATCCGGCGTGGGGGGAGAGTGGCACGCGCGGGAGCGCGGACGCAGACAAGGGGCATGAGGAAGAACGAGCCGCATCCGCTGGTCCAGGTCGAGCACTACGAGCGCTACGTGGGCGCGGAGGTGGTGGAGCGCATCCTGGAGAAGGCGCGTCCGCTGCAGGACCTGCGGGTCGCGCACGTGAACTCCACGTACTACGGCGGTGGGGTGGCGGAGCTGTTGTCACCGCTGACGCTGTTGATGAACAGCGTGGGCATGGCGACGGAGTGGCGCGCCATCCAGGGCCCGCCGGACTTCTTCAACATCACGAAGAAGATGCACAACGCGTTGCAGGGCGCGGACATCCACCTGACGCCGATGAAGGCGACCATCTACGAGGATGTCGTCTACGAGAACGCGGTGCGCAACCGGTTGGACCATGACCGGGTGGTCATCCATGATCCGCAGCCGCTGCCCATCGTGCGGCACAGCCGCAAGCGCGGGCCGTGGATCTGGCGCTGTCACGTGGACCTGTCGCGGCCGGACCCCGCGCTGTGGGCGTACCTGAAGCCCTTCGTGGAGCAGTACGACGCGGCGGTGTTGAGCATCCCGGAGTACGAGCGCGAATTGAGCGTGCCGCAGTTGTTCTTCATGCCGGCCATCGATCCGTTCTCCATCAAGAACCGGGAGATGAACGACGCGGAGATGGACGAGCGGCTGGCGCACCACCACATCCCCACGGACCTGCCGCTGGTGGTGCAGATTTCACGCTTCGACCGGTGGAAGGATCCGGAGGGCGTGGTGGCCGCGTGGCGGCTGGCGCGCAAGCAGATGCCGTGCACGCTGGTGCTCCTGGGCAACATGGCCGCGGACGATCCGGAAGGGCAGGACGTGTACTCAGAGGTGATGCGGCACAGCGATGAGCGGCTCATCATCCTGAGCCGGGAGGACACGGCGCTGGTGAACGCGCTCCAGCGCCGCGCGGCGGTGGTGGTGCAGAAGTCGCTGCGCGAGGGCTTCGGGCTCACGGTGGCGGAGGCGATGTGGAAGGGCACGCCCGTCATCGGTGGGAACGTGGGCGGCATCCGGCATCAGATCCAGGATGGGCACAACGGCTTCCTGGTGGACTCGGAGGAGCAGTGCGCCGGGCGCATCGTGCAGTTGCTCAAGAGTCCGAAGCTGCGCCACCAGATGGGACAGCACGCGCATGAGACGGTGCGCCGTCGCTTCCTGATGACGCGCTACCTGGAGCAGTACCTGGACCTCTTCAACGCCTTCGAGGCCCGCTACCATCTGCGCCCGCTGCCGCACCTGTCGACGTGATGTCAGGCGGGCCCACGGGCGCCCGTGGGTGGAAGGCTGACGTCGTTCACGTCGGAGGGAGGCCGTATGGGGCTGTTCAACGAGTTCGAGTGGCCGGTTGCGTGCCCTGCATGTGGCGAGGGGCCGGAGTTCGTGTTCCAGGCGTACATCGGGCTGCTTGACTTCGAGACCTTTCGGAAAGGGGAGGATGTCTACGGGAGGGCGTGTCTACGGAAGGTGGTGGGGCCCGAGCCCGGACTGAAAGGCCAGAGCTTCTGGGCCTACGGCCTTGGGAGGTGTCCGCGGTGCGATGCGAATGTCTGGGCGAGGATCGAGGTCCGGCAGGGTCGCTTTGACAGGCTCGAGGTCGTGCCGGAGCCCGAAAATAGCTATGTCTGGGGCTACCTGTGACGGTCCTTCCCCGGACCTCGCCGCCTTAAAGCGAGTCGAGGAACGTGAGCAGTGCCGCGCGCTCCCTGGGGGACATGCGCCGCACGGCTTCGCGTGAGGCCGTCGCTTCACCGCCGTGCCAGAGGATGGCTTCCAGGACGGAGCGGGCCCGGCCGTCGTGGAGCAGGTGCGTGTGGCCATTCACGGTGGCGGTGAGGCCCAGGCCCCAGAGGGGAGGGGTGCGCCACTCGGTGCCGGTGGCCTGGAAGTCGTCGCGTCCGTCCGCGAGCGCTTCACCCAGGTCGTGCAGCAGCAGGTCGGTGTACGGCCAGATGCGCTGGTGCGACAGCTCCGGGAAGCCGGGCAGCTCGCCGGTGACGGTGGTGGGGCGGTGGCAGCCGGCGCAGCCCGCGCGCAGGAAGGCGGCCTTGCCCATGCGCACGTCCTCGCGGTCGGCGCCCCGGCGCGCGGGCACGGCGATGAGGTGCGAGTAGTCGGAGAGGGTGGCGAGGTTCGTGGCGTCCACCTCGGGCTCGCCGCCGGTGGCGCCTTCCTGGCAGCGCGTCTGTGCGGCGGTGCACGCGGGCTGGAGGAACAGCGGCGAGGTGAGGCCCATGTCTCCCAGCAGCGCGCCCGCGGCCTGGTGCTCCAGGTCGGGCTGGTTCGCCTTCCAGCCGAAGCGGCCCAGCACCTCGCGACCTTCCTTCACGCTCCAGACGCGGTTGGGTCGGCCTCGGATGCCGTCGCCGTCGCGGTCGTCGGGGTCCGCCCATGCGAGCAGCGTCGCGTCCGGGATGGCGGCGAGCAGGCCCAGGCCCACCATCGGCTGCGCGATGCGCGGGGACATGCGCACGTCGGGCTCGAGCGGTCCGTAGCCCAGCTCGACCAGCGTGTAGCTCGGGGACTGGAGGCTCACGGAGGTGGTGCCCGTGAGCGTGATGGCCGGCAGGGATTCGTACGTCACCTGCACCTGTCCCTCGGCGGGGGTGCCGGCGATGGAGCGGGGCTGGAACTGGTCGCCGTAGGTGGGCTCGGGAATCGGAGCGCCGTGGGCGTCCTGGCCGGGAAGGGAGAGGCGGATCAACAGGGGCGCGGGGGCTTGCGCGCTTCCCACGACGGGGGCGCCCCGGCCGTTGCCGACGTGGCAGGCGAGGCAGGAGGTCGCGTGGAAGAGCGGACCCAGACCGTCGCGGTCTCGCTGGCTGCTCGGAGAAGGAACCCAGTCCACCTCGAAGTTGGCTTCGCCCAGCAGGAAGCGCGACTTGCGCTCCACCGTGATGTTCGCGACGGGTTGCAGGAACGCTTCGGGGTCGGCGCGGAACACCGTGGTGGCTCCGCCCATCCGGGCTTCATCCGGTTCGAGCGGAGCGACTTCCAGGGGCACGTCGTCCGGTGTCTCGATGGGCGGCTCGTCCGGCGGCGGGACGATGGGGGCCGCGGGCTCCCCGCACGACGCGAGCGTGAGCGTGAGGGCGAGGCGCCGCGCGGACTTCATCAAGGGGATGGAACGCATGGGGACCGTCAGGGCAGGCTCACCGCGCGTGGCGTGGACACGCTCCTGGGGGCGCCGTCGCCCAGACCCAGTTGTCCGCTGAGATTCCCGCCCCAGATGATCACCGTGTCCTCCCGCGTGCGCGCGAGCGCATGCTGTGCCCCCGCCGCGATTTCCACCAGCGGCAGGTCCGTGGCCAGCCGCGTGGGCGTGACGCGCTGATTGGTGTCACCGACGCCAAGCTGTCCGGTGCTGTTGAGGCCCCACGCCCAGCCCGTGCCGTCGCGGCCCAGCGCCCAACTGGAGTTGTTCGCGGCCGTCACCGCCGTGGCGCCCGTGAGCGTCAGGACCGGCGTGGGTTGCGCACGCCCCGCGCCGAAGCCCGCGTCGCCGTGGCCGAGCTGTCCCGACGTCCCCGTGCCCCATGCGCGCACCGTTCCATCCGAGAGCAGCGCCAGCAGATGGCTGCGCCCCGAAGCCAGGTGTTCGACCTGCTCCAGACGGGGCACGCGTCTGGGGGCTGCCTGCACGCGCTCTTCTGTCTCGCCCGTGCCCAGCACGCCGTCCCGGTTGTAGCCCCAGACGGACACGGTGCCGTCGCGGTGCAGCGCCGCGGAGTGCTCGCTGCCCGCGACCACCTGCACCACGTCCGTGAGGTCCGGCACGGTGGTGGGCTGTGTCACCGCTTCACCCTCCTCGCCCAGCCCCAACTGTCCGCGCGCGTTGGTCCCGAACGCCCAGACCTGCCCGCTCGCATCCAGCAGCAGCACGTGGCCACCGCCCATCGCGAGGCCCACCACGTCCTTCACGCCTTCCACGCGACGGGCGCTGCCCACCCCGGTGCCGCCCGCGTCGAGCAGGGAGGCCAGCGCGCCGCACAGCCACGCGCTTCCGTCAGGGGAGAGCCACGCGGTGGTGTCCATGGCCGACCACAGGGCGATGGGCCGCTGACCTTCGAGCGTGAGCGCGGGACTCAGCCGCTCTTCAGGTGTGGCTTCACAGAACTGCCCCCGACCATTGCTGCCCCAGGTGACGAGGCGTCCCTGGCGCACCACGCCCGTGTGGCTGAGTCCACCGCCAAGCCCCGGACCTCCGTCGTATGGCACGTCCTGCGTCGCCGTGTTGCCCGCGGCATCCGTGGCCGACACGTGGAGCACGTGCGAGCCCGGCGGCACTGTCAGCTCCATCGCCAGCGTGGAGCCGGCGACGGACAGCGTCCGGGAGATGCCGTCATCGACCCATATCTCGACCCGGGTGGCGTCTCCCACGTCGCCGCTCAGGCGGAGGCGGGGCACGTTCAACCACTGGCCCGGGACGGGCGTGTCGATGCGCAACACCGGCGCCTCCGTGTCGAGCGGAGGCGGAGGCGGGAGGAAGGGGTCCTCCTGCGGCGGGGGCGTCTCGCCGCAGGAGCACACCGCCACCATCAGGAGCAGGGCGGCCCTTCTCACGGCAGCGTCACCTGGAGCGGCTCCGAGTACGCCCAGGACTCCTTGGCGGCGGGGCCGCCTCCCAGGCTGCCCTTGAAGTTCCAACCCCAACTGAAGAGGGCCTCGTCGTGCCGCACGCTCACGACATGCAACGCGCCCACGCCCAGCGTCTTCACATTCGTGAGTCCCACCACGGCCGTCGAGGGCGACGTGCGCGTCACCTTGTCGCCCGTGCCCAGCGTCCCGGTGGAGTTCTGTCCCCAGCCGATGACGGTGCCATCCGCGCGAAGGGCGAAGCTGACGGTGCCGTTGGCGGCCACCGACGTGGCGTTCGTGAGGTCGAGCACGGCGACTGGCACGGCGCTGTCGCCTTCGTTACCGCTCCGGCCCTGGCCCAGTTGCCCACTCACCCCCAGGCCCCAGGAGACGACGGTGCCGTCGGCGCGCAGCGCGAGCGTGTGGTCCTTGCCCGTCGCGATGTCCACCACGTCCGTGAGTCCCGGCACCTGCGCGGGCCGCGCGTGCGGTCCACTGTCCGTGGTGCCCAGGCCCAGGTTTCCGGAGGCGTTGCGTCCCCACGTCCACACGGTGCCGTCCGCGCGCAGCGCCACGGAGTGTTCGGAGCCAGCGGCCACCTGGATGACGTCGGTCAGGTCCACCACCTTCACCGGCACGTCGGAGGCGCTCTTCGTCGTGTCATCGCCCAGTTGGCCGGAGCCATTGCTTCCGAAGGCCCACACCGTGTGGTCCTCGGCGAGCACCAGCACGTGCGTGAAGCCCCGGACCGCCGTCACCGCGTCCGTCAGCGACGGCACGCGCACGGGAGCCCAGCGCGTCGTCACATCCAGCGTGCCGGAGCCGGGGACGCCCAGGCCCAACTGCGCGTTCTTGTTGTCACCCCAGGTCCACACCGTTCCATCCAACCCGACCGCGAGCGAGCTGTTCTGGCCGAACGCCACCGCGCCCACCGGGGGCAATTCCGCCAACAGCAGCGGCGACGGGGAGTTGCCAGCCGAAGGCCCCGGCTGACCCAGACCCAACTGGCCCAGGTTGTTGTTTCCCCAGACGTACACCTTGCCGTCGCGCAGGAGCCCCGAGTGCGAACCGCCTCCGGTCACCCACCGGCCGAAGCGGAAGTGGACCTGCTTTTCGGTGGCGTTGCCGAAGGCATCGCGCGCCCGGAGCACGAGCGTGTTGTCACCGCGCGCGGGCGAGAGCACGAAGTTGAAGGTGCCGTCCGTGGCCACGGCTTCGGACTGCTCCGTGCCGTCGTTGAACTGGAAGGTGAAGCCCGTCACGCCGATGTTGTCCGTGGCCCGGCCCGTCACGCGCACCTGATACACGGTGAGGTCCTGGGCCTCGGTGGGACTCGTGAGCACCACAGTGGGCGCCTGGAGGTCGCCGTAGGTGAAGTGCAGGGTCGCGTCGGTGGACTGGCCGGCTTCGTCCTCCACATGGAAGATGACGGTGTTCTCGCCCACCACCGCCTCCACGGGGACCGTCAGTTGCTGCTCCGTCTGCCCTGACAGCGGGGTGAGGTCCGTGGCCGGCCCGGCGTTGAGCTTCACCGTCAGCGCCGCGATGCCCCCTTCCGCGCGCACCACCACCCGCACGTCCACCGAGGACTGCTCCACCTGAGCGCCATCCGTGGGAGAGGTGAAGGTCACCGTGGGCGCCGCCACCTGCGTGCCCGCGTCCGTGCCGGCATCCGTCCAGGTGCCCGCGTCCGTCTCCACGCCTGCGTCCGTCTCCACGCCGGCATCCGTGCCGGCATCGGCCTCGGTGCCCGCATCGGTGCCGGCGTCCGTGCCCGCGTCGAGCGTCACGCCCGCGTCCGTGTTGTTCGACGGCAGGGGCACCGGGTCGTCACCACACGCCCCGAGCAGCAGCACCGCCGCCAACAGCCTCGCCCCCCACATCGCCTTGTGTCCCCGCATGGACCCGCCTCGCTGGCCGCTCACGGTTTCCCGCGTTGACCGGCTAATTTTGAGATTGATTCGCAAATTCGATTCGGTGCGAGGCGTGTATCGCGGAGGACGGCGTGCGCGCAAGTGGCGGGGGCACTGGCAGGGACATCGGGAAGGCTCGGGCCCTTCGTTCCGGCAATGGGTGCGCGGGAGGGGCGGTGCGCGACACGGTGGCGGTGCCGCGCGCCGTGCTCCTGCCAGAAAGACAGACAGGGTTTCCAGCCACGGTGGGCGTGCGGCCCTGTCCTGGAGGACTCCTTCAGCGCGGACAAGGCGGTGGTGGCTGGGGTTTCCACTCACGCGAAGGGGCTGGGCGAAGAGAGGCGCGCTGATTGCAAACACGCCCGTTCCGGGTGGGACGCGGGCCGGGTTGCAGGCTCCGTCTCGCCTGGGACCGGCGCGTGGGGCGCCGTGGCGGAAGGACAGACATGGACAAGAGCAGGCGAGTGGTGCGGCGTCAGCGCGGCATGACGCTGATTGAAATCATGGTGGTCATCACCATCCTGGGACTGGTGGCCGCGGCGGTGGGCGTGGCGGTGCTGGGGCAGTTGGGGACCGCGAAGCACAAGCGCGTGGCGCTGGACTTCGGGACGATTGGACAGAGCCTGCAACTGTACGTCGTGAAGAAGGGCCGGTTGCCGGACACCGTGACGGGGCTGCGCGCGTTGGTGGACGAGCAGATCCTCCCGAAGCTTCCCCTGGATCCGTGGGGCAATGACTACGTGTACACGCTGGAGCGGAACACGCCGGTCATCGTGTCACTGGGAGCGGACGGTTCTCCGGGCGGTTATGACGACGACCGGGACCTGTCCTCGCGTGACCAGGATGCGGGGGCCGCGCGATGAGGGGCCGGACCCGTGGCTGCTTCTCCACGGCTGCGCACGGCTTCCCACGCGGGAGGACGGGGGACACGCGGCGGTGGCGCGGTCAGACACTGATTGAGCTCATGGTGATCTTCGGCATCCTGTCCCTGCTCACCGGCGCGGTGGTCCTGACGGTGCGGATGATCATGGACCACCACCACGGGAAGCAGCGGCGTGTGGCGCTGGACTTCAAGGCGCTCGACGAAGCCCTGCGACTGCACGTGGAGAAGGCAGGGCGGCTGCCGGACCCGGACACGGGGCTGGGGACGCTGGTGGAGCAAGGCCTCCTCGCGAGGCTGCCCCAGGACCCGTGGGGCCATGACTACCGGTACCTGCTGCTGGGCGAGGATGAGGCGGTCATCGTGTCCCTGGGCGCGGACGGAGCGCCTGGTGGCAGCGGAGACGACCGGGACCTCTCCTCGCGCGACCTGGACGCGGAGTCCGCGCGCTGAGGGAGGGGAAAAGGGTGCTGCCCGAGTGGAGGAGCCGCGATTGGGTGGCGTTTCAGGCCAGAGCGGATTCGAACCGCAAGCCCCCCATGGGGGAGCCGTACCAGTGCGTGTAGGGCCTCTCCGGCCGGGCAGCACGGTGTCTGACGCAAGGGCCGCGAAAATCCTGACGGGGGATTTCCGCGCCCTTTTCTTCAGCCCGCGGGGAAGGTGTCGAGCGTGAGGGATTCGGGCGGCACGGACAGTTCGCGCGGCAACTTGAGGATGCCCTCCAGGTAGCGCCAGCCGGTGCCGTCGTGGCGGAAGTCGGAGCGCTCCACGAAGGACTGGTCCTTTCCCTTCTCGAACACCTTGGCGAAGAAGAGGACGCGGGCGAGGCCGGAGGCGTCCGGCGGCTGGTGGCCCAGCACGACGAGCCCCGGGTACTGGTGACCCTGGGCGAAGGCGCGCAGCTCGCGCAGAACGTCCGCCTCTGGACGGGCGCGCATGGGGTGGTCCGGGTGGAGGGTCTTCCACAGGTAGGCGGCGTCGCGCTGGGCGAAGGCGCTGTAGCGGCTGCGCATGAGGCGTTCGGCGTCGGGCGCTTCGGCCTCGCCTCGGTGGAAGGGGGCGCAGCACTGGCGGTAGCGCTGTCCGGAGGAGCAGGGGCACAGGGGGACGGGCGGCATGGAGGATTGAAGCCTACCC